>NZ_JBLJBT010000019.1:0-272222 GCF_047637665.1 Bdellovibrio sp.
ATACGGACAGAATCGCTGGGTAATTATTAGGTCAGGGTCGCTGGGTTCCTACAACCTTTTTTATTTGCGTGAGTTCCGTTTCGCAAAACTACAAAATCGAGAAAATGGTCGCAAAACTCAAAGTCGTGGTCTCAGTTCTCAGATTTTCCGGATAGAAATTTAAGAATGGGGCAAAGTAGATGTCACGAGTGAAGGCCACACCCATTCCCAAGCGACCACTTAAGGTTTTGTTCAAAAGATCCGCCTCACTGTCTCTGAATCGTGGATTCCAAAAGTTCATCGCCACAGAAGTGTAAACATTCACTCGATCAGAGAAATTGTATTTCACTTGCGGATAAAAACCCATGTGGTAGCGACTGGCTTTGCCGTCTTTCTTTTCGTAGCCTCTTTCATACAAGAAAATATTAAGACCGGTATCCAAACCCACCGCAAATCCAGAAGCTCCAAAGTTGTAAACCAAAGAGTTATCATAAGATAAAGAACTGTACTGCCCGACGTCGCGGAAATTCGGAACCGTCGTAATGGAAGCACCGTAAGAGTTTCTCATCTGCACTTCGCCCAAACGCGCGTTGCGATCATAGCTGATGAAGGGAGTTTTCACGTCTGTACGCTCAACCCCATGCAATGGAGTCAAAGCCGTGATCCCCGTCCCCACACTCAGCGCGCTTTTGCTATCCATACGGTAACGACCACTGATCGAACCTCCCAAAGACGTCGCAAACACGCCGATAGAACCGTCTGGATTCGGTTGATATTTATTAGAAAGATCCCCAATCGGAGGACCCGAATAAGCCAGAGAGAATTTCAAAGAGTAACGAGATAAAGAACCGGAGTCCGCCTTCAACTTGGTATCCGTGATCTCTTTGTCGTCTTCAAATTTTTTATTTTTAAGAACATCGCCCACTTTCAAGGTCGATTCCTGAGTCATAGACTCTGTGGAAGAGGTGGTGGAAATCGTGGATGCCGAAAGTGTTGTTGAAGACGTCTGTGCGTTTGCTGTCAAAGTCAAACCCACCAGAGCCACTACCAAAAGCCCTTTACTCATGAATATCTCCCTGTTTTCGGGAGTTTGTAACCGGGCGGGACTCAAAAGGAAAGTCATGGTTTTGCTGGGAGCACTGAGTTGGTAGTTTTTTCAGTCCCCTTGCCGCAGCTTATAGACAACCTGGGGGATGTATTCGATTACATCTGAAGCCACCATCGATAAAAGATCGTTTTTACGGGCTTTCCACAGGTTGGCCGTCGCTCCATGAATATATGCCCCTAAAAGAGCCGCTTTTGTGGCCGAGAGCCCCTGGGCCCTCAAAGCCGTGACCATCCCAGCAAGGACATCTCCCGTCCCTGCCTTTGCCAAGGCCGAATTGCCTGTCGCGATGGTATAAACCTTCTGAGAATTTGCCACCAAGGTCCCATGCCCTTTAAGCAGAACCACACATTGAAACAACTCTTGGGCCCGTTTCACTGCAGCCATGCGATCAAGATTGATCTGGTCGGCTGAGATTTTTAAACAACGGGCCAGCTCTCCCACATGAGGGGTGGCGATCCAAGTTGGCAACAGAGGAAATAAGTTTTTTTCCGCACACACCGTTAAGGCGTCTGCATCCAGAATAACTTTTTCTACTTTCTGTCTTTTGAGCTCGCGAATCACCGAAGCCGTGTAGTCATTCACGCCAAAGCCCGGCCCGACCAAGACGGCATCAAATTTTAATGAACTCCAGGGTTTTTTCGCCAGATTACACAGTAGAAAATCTGGATTCTGTAAAGATGAAACAGAGATGTTTTTTTGCGCCAAAGTCACATACCCGCTCCCCATTCGCAACGCGGCTTTGGCGGCAAGAACTCCCGCGCCGGGATACTCAGAGCTCCCTGCCATCAGAAGGCTTCGACCTCGCGTCGCCTTGTTGTCGGACTCTGAAACCGCAGGTAAAAGCTTTCTCGCGCCTTGTTTCTTCAAAATATGTCTCGGAGCAGTGGATTTTTCCATCAAGTTGAGTGTATAACCAGGCCTTATGATCGTAAAGACCGAAGCGGACCTGGAAGGTCTAAAAAAAATTGGAAAGATTGTCGCCAACTGCCTTCAGCATATGTCTCGTCAAATCGAGCCCGGAATGACCACTCGAGAGCTCGATGAGTTGGGGGGGCGATATTTAGAACTCCACGGGGCACGCTCCGGGCCGATGCTCACCTATAATTTCCCAGGATACAACTGCATCAGCCTGAATCACGAGGCGGCTCACGGGGTGCCCTCTGACAAAAAAAAGATCCAAAAAGGAGATCTTATCAACATTGATGTCTCGGCCGAGCTGGGCGGCTATTACGCGGATAATGGTGGCTCTTTTCTAGTTCCTCCCGGAAAAAAGGAGGAGCAACGCCTGCTCTCTGTGACTCGACAGGCTTTGGATGCCGCGATTCAAGCTGTAAAAGCGCGTGAGCTTCTCAACGTCATCGGCTATCACATTCAACGTGTGGCCACAGAAAATGGTTACACGGTGATTGAGAACCTCGGCAGTCATGGTGTTGGCAAAGGACTGCACGAAGAACCGAAGTTTATTGCTGGCTATTACGACAAATCAGACAAACGAAAGCTAAAGGAAGGGCAAGTCATCACGATCGAGCCTTTTATCTCTACAGGGGCCCGCTTTGTAGATGAAGAGCCTGATAATTGGACTCTGGTGACTGGCAAAGAATACCGCACAGCTCAATTTGAACACACAATGGTGGTACTTAAAGACCGAGCCTTGATTGTCACAATCCCAGATCCCGTTTGATTAGGACACCTTACTGATACTTTTTAACGTAGACACAGCGCCTAAATACTTGAGCTTCTCTGGAAAGATGAAAGGCTACTCAGGTCTAAAGACGGAGGGTCTATGAAACTATATTTTATTCTCGTATCACTGCTATTTGTTGCTTCTGCTCACGCCAGCGACCGCAAGGTTGGCAATGTCATTGCTGTTGAAAGAGAAGTCTCAGGTATTTATTCCACGTGCTTGAAAAATGGCCCCGAAGATACGACAAAACCACAGAGTTTCTTTTCTTGCGCAATTAAATACACAACAGACGGAGAGCTTCCAGTCAGCAAAGGTCGCGTAATTAAGCTGGTTGATGACAAATGTTCTGTCGTTGGTGAAACTGCAAACGGCACTCTTCTTATCACTTTCGCTGCGGCAAAAAGCCCCTCAACTTATGAGGCTTCCCGTTCTTGCCTTGAGCGTGCCTTGTCCACCAAGGACTATGTAAAAGTGATTGTCTACACTCTAGAATAATTTTGTATATTAGAATGGCCGCTTTGTAAGTGGCTTCCGCGGGACCTCTTTTTCATACTGAATTCTCATTCAGAAAAGAGGTCCATCATGAAACTCCTTCTTTTTTCTTCTCTCCTGTTATTTGCCCTGAATTCCCAAGCCATACACCCTCACGCCGACAAACCCTTGAAGGTTCTACCACCAGCTCAAGAGGGGCAACTTTATCACGGGGCCTTCACAGACAATAGCGAAGAAGAAAATCACGTGGTTCTTGAAAATATCCGTAAATTCGAACAACTGGCGACGAAGAAGGTCGCCTGGGTTTACTTTTCAAATCACTGGTTCAACGGTCGAGTGACATTTCCAACCGATGCCATTGAAACGATCAAAAAAAGTGGTGCGGTCCCCTACATCCGCATGAGTCCCTGGTCTCGACAACAAGAAGAGGTCGCCGACCCCCTCATCAACATGCAAAAAATAATTGATGGAAAATTCGATTCTGATCTTAAAGAGTGGGCTCGCCAGGCTCGCGATTCAGGCGTGGCCTTGATGATTGAATTTGGCCCTGAAGCCAACGGCAGTTGGTTTCCTTGGAATGGTGTTTGGAATGGAGGCTCAAAAAAAACAGATTATGGAGACCCCAACTGGCCCGATGGACCTGAACGTTTTCGAGATGCTTACCGCCATGTCGTGGATTTGTTTCGCGCTCAGGGAGCGAACAATATAACCTGGATCCTTCATATCGACACTTCTCAATATCCCGCCGCAGAATGGAACGACCCGAAGTACTACTATCCTGGAGACGACTATATCGACTGGATCGGAATTACCGTCTATGGCCAACAAGTCCCCAACGATGAAGACTGGGAGGAGTTTGTGCCTAAGCTCACTCGTTATATGCCTAAAATCGATGCCATCTCCAAAACAAAACCATTGATGATCTCGGAATACGCAGTGATCGAAGATCCCAACAACTCTAAAAGAAAAGCGAAATGGATTTCTGATGCGCTCAACTTTGTGATGAGTGCAAAAATCCCTCGCATCCGCGCCGCCACTTACTGGCACGCCGGAGGCTGGCTGCCCAACGGAAAAAATAATTTTAAAATTGATTCTTCCGCCGCCTCGCTGAAAGCCTATCAGGACGCCGTTTCAGACTCACGCTGGATCTCGGAGGTCCAGCTCACTCAATAGTTTCTTGGGTAAACCTTGATTTTTCACTATGGAAAGAGTGTCACATTCTTTCCATAGTCCACTTTTTGAGATTGATTCTTACTAATAGACTAAACATGAGTTAATTTCTAAATGAATCGCCTCCTTTTTCTTGCCCTTCAGAAATCCTCTCCTTAAAATACAAATCTGCCATAGTTTAATCATCACTATTTCAGAGGAGAATAAATGGCCAAACTCTTCTTTACAGAGCTTCCCACCCGCGAAGAACTTGAAAGAGATGCCTCCCTCTTGCATCCGAACTTAGATCATCTCACCTTGTACTCGCACATTCTGTTGAGACGGGTTGCCACGGATTTAGATATCAACTTGGATAGCTTCTTTTCTAGATACAATCTTTCTTCAGGGCGATTTGCATTGATGCTTCTACTGCAAAGAACCCCTCAGGGTCTTATGCCCTCTGAGCTGGCGCAGAAGGTGGGCGTAACTCAAGCCACCATCTCGGGCCTGATTAACAGCTTGGAAAAAGCCGATGTCGTCAAAAGAACTACTCACGAAAAGGATGGTCGCTCATTTGTCATTCTCTTGACTGATAAAGGACATAGCATCTGCAACGAGGTGCTTCCTCTGTATCACGAGCGCATTAGTTTGTTCTGGGCCGAATTTAATAACGGAGAAAAAGAACAGCTGAATTCCCTGATGGTGCGAATGATCGGCACTATCAATAAACTTGGAGACAAATAAAAAAAAGGGGCTCAAGGCCCCTTTGAAGTTCTAGTATTCGCCAGTCATCGTGCAGGACATGATATTTTCTAAAGTAAATCCCGAAGTATTTTGAAATGGACCGAAGTGGTTGTAAGAGCGACCAACCGCCATGTGCGGACTTACACAACGCTCTGTGGGAGCCTTCAAACTTCCATCGGACTTCACATTATAAGGATGAGTGTTGTAGGCCTTCACCGAGTTCACCTGAACCCCGAACATCCCAGTGACCTTGGCCGCTGCACAGAAAGCATTGAAGGTCTGCAAAGAGCTTCCCAAGACGCGAATCATCTCAGCCTGACTTGCCGAAGTTGAGATTCCGCATTTTGGATAGAGAACATTCCACTCACGGATGCAGGATTGGATATTGCCACCCGAGTCCGGAGTAAATTGGAAAAGACCGATATTCAAACGAGACTCTGCGGGTTGATTTGGATCTTCGTAAAAATTCACTCCCGCCGGGCGACGATATCCAGTGGGGGCATACTTTTCCGCCACTTTCTGAGCTTTCGCAGAATCCGCCGTCGTTAAAGACTCCATATACGACAAACACATCATGAACTTAGACCAAAGCTTTGAGGCCTTCACATAACCTTCACGATTGCCAGTCAAAGCGTCACGACGATAGGAGTTCATGCGATTGGCAAATTCGTTGATCTTCTTCACAGTGGACTCTGAAGGAAGATTCTTGCCGTTCAAAGTGGTCTCGAGAGTTCCTGAAGTCACGGTGCAAAGAGGATGAGAAATCAAACTGTTCGGCAAGTAGGTATTCACGTCCTTGTTAAGACCAAAATAGGAAGCGACGTAACCCAGTTGAGCTTTAGACGGCTGCATCTTGAGCTCCACGGCATAGGCGATGCGATCTGCGAATCGATCGTTTCTATCCAAAGTGGTATCACAACTGTCTGTACGGTAAGCCTCTTGCGCATTTCTTACCGGCAAAAGTTCCCGGTAAGTTTTGTAAGTTGTATCGACGATACCCCCAACGGGGTAAGACACTTCACGAAAGACATCAAACCCTTCAGGAGTGATTGAATCTGAAATAGCCGCCGGCTCTCGCACCACAGGGGGAGGAGTTGACGTTGGGGGCGGAGGTGTTGTTCCTGCGTTGGAACCACCGTCGCCGGTATTAATAGGTTTTTTTGCCATCGCAAAGGCTGCAGTAGAGAAGGTTGTTGCGACAAGGAAGGACATCAAGATGTTGATCGTGCTCTTTTGTGTTTTCATACCTCCTAGATCGGAGATAGGTCTTAGGACTTAAGAATACCTGGACCATTTTTCCCGACTTTTCCTGGAAAAAGGTAAAGTCATAAAAAACTGAAAAATTATTGTTCAGTCACCTTTAGACCATGGTCTTGAGGTCGAGTTTAAGATCTGCCGATCGTTGACCGATACTATGAATGCAACCAAAAAAGGGAGTATCAAAATGAGTCAACAATATGATGTACCGAACCTCTATAACTTCTTGCTTCACACTCCAGAGGGCGGGCTCAGAAAAATGCTCGTAGATAATAAGCCTTTCACTGAAGCTCACTTCAACTTGATGTTGAAGATTGTGCGCGCTTGTAGCGAGTCTCAGTTTACTGAGCACTTCGAAAAACAAGACTATCCCAAAATCAAAATGGGTCCCGCCGAGATCAAGTTGAAAGAAAAGTTCTGGGCCGAGGCGATGACGACCTGGAACAATCGTGGACTTCTCACGCCAGCTGTGGCAACTAAGGCAGCGTGATTGCTTATTTTACCTCAGAACAATTTCTACCAGAGCTTCTTGAAGAACTAAAAAACGTTCGCTCAGTTCATGGAAGCCTGGTTCTCACTGATGGGCCCCTGCAGACCTCTGTATGGGCCCAAAATATTTGGCTGAACCCTGAAATCATTCCTTTTGAGTCCATCAGCCAAGCGGCCAAGTCTTTAAAGGGACTGGGAAAGCTCTGGGCCCCCTACACGTTTGAACATCATCGCAGGGCTCAACTCATCCTAGAACAACTGCCGAAGCTAAAACCTCGGATCATTGATTTTTTAGCTCCTCTTCCTGAAGACAATTTAGGAGCTTGGACTTTATTGGACAAAAACACTCTTTTAGCCTCCAGCAAAACGAATTCACGTTTTCCTTTGGGGGAAGTTCGTTTTAATGAAGATAAAAAGAACCCTCCTTCGCGCGCCTATTTAAAGTTATGGGAGCTCTTTACAGTTTATAACATTCGCCCTCAAGCCGGGCAGCGAGTGGTCGACTTCGGAAGTTGTCCTGGAGGATGGACTTGGGTTTTACAGAAAATGGGCTGTGAAGTGATCAGTATTGATCGGGCCCCGTTAGAACCTCACATTGCCAAACTTCCGCGCATCCACTTCATGAAAACCAATGCCTTCACCGTGAAACCTGAGGACATCGGGGCCATTGACTGGTTCTATTCGGATATTATTTGTTATCCGGAAAAGCTGTTGGAGATGGTGCAAGCCTGGCAAAGTTCAGGACTTTGCCAGAACTTTGTTTGTACGATAAAATTCCAAGGTAAAACAGACTTTGCGACTCTTAAAAAGTTTCAAGCTCTTGAGAATGCGCAGGTTCAACATTTGTTTCACAATAAGCATGAGGTCACCGTATGGATAAAGACATCTTCACCCTGATTGGTCGTGAAGAGGAAAAGATCAAGCTTTGGCAAGATCTGGCCCATGCTAAAGGCGAAATTCTTTGTAAAGGCAAAGAAGATGCGGTGGCAAAACTTCGCATCCTTTTTTTCAATGCCAAAACAAAATCCCTGGAATGTGCTTTTGAATCCTCGACTACCCTGAAGAACGAAGAAGAGTACTTGGGGCATTTCTTTTTAGGCGGAGAAAAATATTATTTTCAGGCCGTTGCCAATGTTCACCAAGGAAAAGTGGTCGTCGCTCTTCCCGAAGAACTTTATCACCTGCAACGCCGTCAGAACTATCGCGTGAGAATTCCCGATGGTTATCAGGCTTTCTACAACATCATCTTGGTCAATGAAGTTCCTCAGCGCATCATAGGACAACTGGCCGATTTAAGCAGCCAAGGCTGTCGTGTGATCTATCGTTTAGACGCCCCCTTAATGAAACTCAACGACAACGTCACCGGCCACCTTGTGATCGGCAAACGCCCCCCGATTGAAATTAACGGTATCGTCCGTCACATCAAAGTCGACGAGGGCAACAAGGTCATCCAAACCTTCGGGATCGAGTTCACCCCACTCCCCCCGATCATCGAAAACAAACTCTTTGCCATCACCATGGAAATCCACAAAGAAGTCTTCAAACGCCCTTCCTAGAAGGTACGCCGTACCTTTTTGAAGTGCGCCGCGTTGGCTATTGCTCTGTGGAGTTGGGCTCTAACACCGTGGGATCTTTTTTGCGAATGGGCTCGTATTCATGATCCAAATCTTTTTGCATTTGTTGGCGCTTCAGCTCAGCCTGCTTCTTGATATCTGCCTGAGATTTTTTATTCTCCTCAAATCTTTTTGTATAGTCCCTGTGAAGCTGATTGAACTCATCCGTTTTAGCTCGGACATAGTCATCAAAGTTTTTGCGTTTATCGCGGGTCTCCGCCTCAAACTCGTCCCGCTTTTCTTTTTGATTGCTGTAGAAGTCTTTGCGTTTGGCTTCTAATTCATCAAAAAACTCTTTGCGATCCTCAGAGCTCGCTTTTCGTTTGGAAAAGCTCTTACGCTGCTCAGCTTGTTCTTTGCTGAAAGCTTCCCGATCTTCTTTCTGAGCTTTACTGAATTGCTCCCGGGATTTGGTCATGTCCTTATTGAAGAGGTCCCTTTTTTTATTCAAGATGCTTGAAAACTTGCCACGCACCTCAGAGGGACTGCGCGAAAGATCTGACATCATCTGATCCATAAAGGCCTTTTCATCATTTTCTTTTTTGACCTCAGGGGGAATCTGCTTACGAAGCGCCTCTAGAGCTTCCCGATCGGCCTTCAACGAGTATTTCTCATCGACCAAGGTCGTACCTGCGGGCTTGGCCTCCTCAGCAAATGAAGTCGCAGACCACATTCCTTGCACGATGAGAATCCCTAAGGCCAGCAGTCCTAAAGACTTTCGTCTGTTTGTATCTTGGAAGTTGGACGCTTCAACGTGCTTTGACCATGGTAAACTCATGAAGTTCTCCTGAAATAAGTCCTAAGAAATCTATTTTTGAGAATAATTGGACTCTTACGAAAACACAACTCACCGATAAGTGATCTATGCTATACGGACGAAGAGTGATCGAACCACAGCGCGTACCCCAGGGACAAGGTCCCCGTCGCTTTATATTGAACAAGAGCTTTCAATATAAGTATTGCTGGTACATGATCACGGCCGTTGCCGGAGGAGCGATCCTCTTTCTTCTTCCTGCCTATTTCTTCGTAAATCAAAATTATGAACTCTTCAAAAGTCTAGCTTACGATACACACCCCAGCTTCGTGGCTCATCTGGAGCGCGAAGTGACATGGCTTCAGATCTTCCTGGCTGCCAGTTTCGTCTTCTTAACGGGTGTCACTTTATTTTTAAGTATCCGTATGACCAAAAACTTATTGTCACCTTTAGTGACCATGGAAAAACACATGCATCAGTTGATGTTGGGTCAATGGCATATTCCCGACTATCATTTGCCGGATGATGATGACTTCCGCGAACTAGGAATGACTTACGACTATTTCTATCGTGCTCTGAAAGCCAACACCGAAACAGAACTTAAACTTCTGGAAAAACTAAGTATTGATCCGCAAAATCGTGAAGCCTACGCCGCTTGGAAACATCTTGTGGCCGAAAAGCGGGCTCGTTTGGGAATCAAAGAAGAGTTTATTACTAACGAGAACGTCGTAAGCTTGAGCGAATTTGATCAGAAACGTCGCGTTTCTTAATGGCCTCACGCTTATCATGGGTCTTCTTCCCCTTCACCAGCGCAATCTCTAACTTCGCTCGACCGTTTTTGAAATAGATTTTCAAAGGTACGCAGGAATACCCTTTTTCACGAAGGGCGCCGTAAATTTCTTCCAACTCTTTACGATTGAGAAGTAATTTACGCAATCGTTCGGGAACGTGATTGTTGTAACTTGAAGCTTTGTATTCCGCAATGTGAGCATTTTGCAAAAACGCCTCATCCCCACGGAAAGAAATATAAGAATCCTTTAACTGCACATCCTTATTGCGTAAGGACTTCACCTCACTGCCCGTAAGAACAAGACCCGCTTCGTAGGTTTCTACGATCGTATAATCGAATCGGGCTTTTTTGTTCTCTTGGACAATTAAAATGCTCATGTCTCAAATCCAAAATTCTTATAAAGACGGACAAACTGGGCCGGGCTTAACTCTTCAGCTCGAGCGGTCTCTTTAAAACCCATCTCGGCCAACCAACCAACCAGCTGCACTTCAGTTAGCTTCTTTTGGTTTAAAAGACCAGACAAATTTGACTTTAGAAGCTTACGGCGTTGAGCAAAACCGGCTTTCACAAACTTAAGGAACGCCTCTCGGTTCTTCACATCGCTTTGCAGACGCGTAAAACACAATACCCGACTGGCCACACGAGGAGGCGGCGAAAAATCCCGCGGTCCGGCCTCAGTCACCATCTCTGTCTTCCAAAAAGTCTGCGCTATCACACTTAAAAGACCGTAATGCTCTGATTTTGCGGGAGCTCGAATTCTTTGTGCGACTTCCTTTTGGAACATCAACACCATGTGTTCCACACCTTTAGCTTCCAAAGATCTGTCGATCACGATGCTGGAGGAGATTTGATACGGAAGATTACTGACAAAAACGACCTTCTTGTCAGAGTAAAATTGCGACCAATCCAATCGCAATGCATCTTCTTCAATCACCGGAAGACCTTGTTCCCGCCAATAAGCTGCGATCACTCGATCCAGTTCGATCAAAGTTAACGGCACGTTCATTTGACGAAGGAAATACGTCAAAGCCCCAGGGCCAGGCCCGACTTCGATCAAAACTTCCGGCTGAAAATCTTTTACTTGATTGATAATACGTTCAATGACCAGATCACTAACTAGAAAATTCTGTCCCAAAGATTTTTTGGCAAGAATTCCTAATTCTTGAAGAGTTTGTTCTAAACGTTCTCTTGATTGGCTCATCGGAAGTCCGTCGTCAAAACTTGCGGAGAGGGGCCTAAATCCAAGGTCGAAAACTCTCCTTGGGCCATACGTAAAACTCCTGCATAACCAATCATCGCGGCATTATCTGTGCAATAGCGAATCGGAGGAACTACCAATGTCAGACCCTTCTTCTCGGCCCACTCTTCGGCCCGAGCTCGCAAGCGCGAGTTCGCACTCACTCCCCCGGTTAAAATCACTCTTTTTGAACGAAATACTTTGGCGGCACGATCCAGCTTGGCAATAAGAACATCGACAATCGCCTCCTGGAAAGAGGCACACAGATCGGGAAGCTGTTCTTGCACAAGCTCAGGCCCCAACTGCTCAATCATTCGCTGACCTGCAGACTTCAAGCCTGAAAAACTCATATCAAAAGTGTCGTCGTGAATCATACTGCGAGGGAATTCAAAGGCTTCAGGGTTTCCAGACTTGGCCATCTGATCAATGCGCACTCCCCCGGGAAACCCCAACCCTGCCATTTTTGCAAACTTATCAAAACACTCGCCGGCGGCATCGTCTTTGGTCGCTCCCAAGACACGGTAATCGCCAAGGCCTTTAATCTGATAAAGACTGGTGTGTCCTCCGCTGATGGCAAGACCCACATACGGATAGCCAAAATCTTCGGGAGGAGCGTAGTGCGCGTCCTTCAGGAAAGGCGCTAAGAGGTGCCCCTCCAAATGATTGACCCCCAAAAAGGGAATTTTTTTTGCCTGAGAAAGAGATTTCGCCGTCACCAATCCGACAATCAAGGCCCCCACAAGGCCGGGCCGATTTGTTACGGCAATGCCTTGAATATCAGACCACGACATCGAAGCCTTCTTAAAAGCTTCTTCAATTAAAGGAATTAAAGCAATCGAGTGGTTGCGAGCGGCGATCTCGGGAACGATTCCGCCGTACATTTCATGCTCAAGGTCTTGAGAAGCTGAAACCACAGAATGAACCCATCCGCTACGATCTACAATCGCCACGGAGGTGTCATCACAACTGGTTTCAATAGCTAAAACTCTTTCAATCACTTGATTATTTTTTTAAACCCTTCAAACGGATTTTAGCACGACGAGCCTCTTCAGACTTAGGAAATTTACTGACCACTTCATCATAAAAGGTCTTGGCTTCCTCATTCATGCCTAGTTCCTGGAAAGAAACTCCGATTTTGTAGGTGGCATCCGCGAACTTTCCGCCCTTAGGGTTGTCGTCGCGATACTTTTGATAATTGAGAATGGCTTGCTTCCAGTCTTTTTTAGAGAAGAAGTCTTGTCCTGATTCATAGACATCTTTTTTCGTCTGCTTAGCGCTTTTTTCTGCATGGACGGCAGCTTTGTCGGCCTTCACTGCCTGCAATTCCGCGTTAAGTGCAAAGATGTCTCTTTCCATCTTCGTCAGCGCCTCCTGAAGAAGAGTCACCTTCTGATTGAGATCCATATTTTGCTGCTGAGAGCTTTTCAACGCACTCTCAACCCCAGAGTTATTCTGTCCTAAACGGTTTTCAACGACATCCACACGACCGTTAAGACTTCTCATCTGCTCTTCGAGATCCGCAAAACGGTTGCCCACATCGGCGTTGGTTCTTTGCAAAGTCACGACTTGTTGTTGCATGACCTGACGTTGTTCGTTGTCGCGAACTTCGTTACGAGTTTTTAGACATCCAGTCAAAAAGAGGGTCGTCGCAGCCAGGGCTATTACGAATTTCATAGAACATCTCCAGTTCTTTGGCGGATCAAACGCGCCGAATTTTCAGCCTTTTCTGCCGACACCCGAGCACGCACAAACTGTTCTTTGGCTTTAGAAAAATCACGATCTTCAAAGTAAATGCGGCCCTTACGATAGGCCTCTTCCGCCTGATGCCAGTATCCGGGAGAGTGGCGGGCCGCTTGAACGGAACGAGCCGCATCTAGAGCGGCTCGCGCGAGGGAATAATCCTCAATAGGTGCAGGAACTGTCTGACAGCCGACGATCACCGTGAAAAGTAACACTCCGATGAAAAGTCTCTGTAGTTTCACTCTGCACCTTTCTTAATTACTGAGCAGGGACAAAGTTCGCACGACGATTTTTCGCCCATGCCGCTTCATTATCACCCATCTCAAGTGGCTTTTCTTTACCGTAGCTGATAACGTTCAAACGATCTGTTGGGATACCCAAACTAACCATGTAAGCTTTAACGGCATTCGCACGTCTTTCACCCAAAGCCACGTTGTACTCAATCGTACCACGAGCATCACAGTGACCTTCGATTTGAACTTTCACGCTCGAGTTTTTCTTCATCCACTCCACGTTGCTCGCGATGTCTTTTTTCGCAGCCGCATCCAAGTTGGATTTGTCATAACCGAAATGAACAGTTACTAGACCGTCGATTTTACCAGAGTCAGAGCCCATTGGGTCAAAACTAAGTGGTGATGAATCGATCGCCGCGCCACCTGTAGGCAAAGTTTCAATTGATTGATCAGATTGAGTTTGTTTTCCCTTACAACCAGCAACCATTGCGCAGGCAACAAGACCAAGAGCTAATTTACGAAGCATGATGTCCTCCTATGAAGTTCCAAAAGTTATCATTACAATTAGAAACTTTAATTTATAGCATCTCATTGTCAAACCTTAGATTTCCTAATTGATGTTGCGTTGCTATACGGCTAATAGAGTAACTATGCAAAAACGACTTGTTTATCTTCTGTTCACTTCCGTCTGCTTCTTTTTCTCTCTTCACTCTTATGCACAATTGGAAGTCCCCTCTGAAATTCAGTGGAAAACTTTAACCACGCCCCACTTTCAAATCATTTTTAATGCCAAGCAGCAGGACCTTGGTCTTCTCTATGCCGAGAAACTCGAAAAAGCCTACTCTCAACTGCGGTCCTACTTTCGCTCTCTTCCCGAAACAACAGTGGTTATTATAAACGACAAAACAGATGTGACCAATGGATATGCCACTCGCATTCCCTACCCTCACATTATGGCTTACCCCGTCCTTCCCGGCCCCACAGAGGGATTGGCTGACACGGGCGACTGGGCCTTTGAACTCTTGGCCCATGAATACACTCACATTCTCAACTTTGAACCGGCCAATGGAGTGATGAAGCCCTTGCGAGCTGTTTTCGGAAATATTATCGCCCCCAATATTCTACTGCCCCAGTGGTGGAAAGAAGGACTGGCGGTCGAAATGGAAACTCGCCTTGGAAACCATGGACGCCTTCGCTCTTACTACCAAGACGCCGCCATTCGCGCCATGGTCGAAGACCAAAGCATCTATGATTTTGATATCGCCGAAGCCAACGAGGTCCTCCCGACATGGCCCGAAGGTATGAGACCTTATTTGTTTGGCTCTTTAATGTGGAGTCAGATGATGGCCGACAAAGGGACCGAGATCGCGGGAACCCTGAATGAAGAGCAAGGGGGGCGCGTCCCCTACTTTATCGAAGCCCCAGCCAAAAAACATCTCGGCCAAAGCTACCCGAACGAATACCGCCTCATGATGCAAGAGACCGTTGTTCGGGCGCAAGATCAAATGAAAACCCTGCGCGAAGCCCCCCTCACCACCGTCATTTTACCTAAAAATTCTTTTACCTCCGTGAGTGCACCGGCGATCTCCCCTGACGGCAAACATCTTGCCGTTATCACAGAAGATGACGCCAACTCTCGGGCCATTCGCATTGTCACTCGCGAAAAAGACGAACAAAGCTTCCTTGATGCCAAAAGCGCCGACACTGTTGAAAAATTCAATGAGGCCTTTGAACCGTCGACACCCAAAGATGGCCCCCCCACCGGAAGCATTCAACGCATCAGTTGGTTCCCTAACTCAGACCAGATCGTCTATGACAAAATTGATTATACAAACCGCATTGAGCGCTATTCAGACCTCTATGTTTACAATTTGAATACCAAAAAAACAGTCCCTCTCACCAAAGGCCTGCGCGGACGAGAACCCGCAGTTTCCCCGGATGGGGCCGCGGTGGTTTTCGTCAAACTTGAGGGCGGGCGCACTCGTTTAGGCCTTCTTCGCCTGAAAAGCTCCCAACCCCTGGAAGAGATTCTTTTTTCTCCCGAGTTGCAAGAGCGCATTTCCTATCCGCTGTTTTGGGATCAAGACACGGTGCTGTTTTCTTTGCGCAAGATTGACGGCAGCGAACAGCTTTATCGTTACTCCCTCTCCAGCAAAAAAAGTGACGTGCTTTTTCCTGAATACAAAAACATCCGCTTTGCGAAAAAGACCTCTGAAGGTTTACTGTTCACCTCGGGACAAAACGGCGTCTTGAATCTTTATCTTGCCGACAAAGATCTCCACAAAGCGCGCCCCATCTCAAACACTCTCACGGCGTTCTTCACTGGCGACATCGACCCTCTTCGCAAAGAAATCTTCGCGACTCATATGACCTCCCAAGGTTTGCGTGTTGCCGCCATCGCGCCCGAAAGTTGGCAAAACACCCCTGCCTCTTTACCTCAGATCTCTCCGTTGATGGCAGATCGCTATCAGAACATTTCAACCAACACCGCCGCCGCCAGCGAGGCCCAACAAGCCGTCGGCCAAGCACAACTTGAAGACTACTCCCCTTATGGATACTTGTGGCCACAATACTGGCTTCCCTTCATGTCGGGTTCGTCGAGCGAAACGGGGGTTGTGCTGACCGCCCAAACTTCAGGTTTTGATCCACTAAAAAAGCACGCCTATTCGCTTCTGGGATCTTGGGACACGGGGCTCAATCGCGGCAGCATTGAAGGCAGCTATCTAAATCAAGTCACATCTTTGCCGACGGCCGCTCAGGTATTTCGGCGCAGCTCTTACCTAGGGACCGTCGCAAACGAGATCAAAGATTTCGGCGCGGCCCTGGCCGTTTTGCCCGATATGTTCTGGGTCTCAAAATACACCAACCTGCAAGTGGGTTGGCAGTATCTTGAACGAGAAACCACCTCAAACACGACAAAACGAACCGGTCCTTATGTGATGCTCAGTCACAACAATTACTTTCAGTCCGGAGCGCAAATTTCCCCAGAGTCTGGCGGCGGGGCTTACCTCGGCGCTTATCATTACATTCCTCAAGATGGTTATCTGAATCACTCCCAGTTTGTGACCGGCGGAGAAATCTATCTTTCCAAATATCTTCCCAAACACCACGCCCTCATGTTGCGAGCCAATGGACTCTACACTCCTGAAAGGATTTCTTCTTTTTACGGCGCCTCCACCGAATCCTTGGTTTTTGCTCCTGACAGTCCTCTGCCTCAATACATCCTGCGAGGATACAAACGCGGACAAGTCTTCGGGCGCAATCTCGTGACCTTCAATGCGGAATATCGCTTACCGATTGCAAACATCTATCGTGGTTCAGGAACAGACCCCTTATTCTTACGTCGCTTATCAGGGGCCCTCATCGCCGACGGCGCGGCCGCAGACGGCGCCCTTGTGAACGACAAGGATCTGATCTACGAACCCATCAACATGAAACAATCTTTCTGGAGTGGCGGCATGGAGCTGAAGCTAGAGACCACCCTCGGATACGTTTTGCCCGTCAGCCTCGTCATTGGATACTACATTCCGTTCAACGCCCCCACCGGTGCCAGCGGTGTCGTGGCCAGCACTTTACAAATTTCGGGATTTTAACCCTCTCTCTGGGGTCTTGAGTCTTATTGATGAGTGTTGATGGCCCATCGCCCTCCCCCAGGATCCCCCTCCTGTGGGCGATGGGATTCCCCCTTTCTTATTTTGCAGCGAGCCAAACCGAGCAGTCTTGACAAAGAGCGAGGCCCTCGAAATTATTGAAGTTATCGACAACTAGCGGCGAGGATGCTGCGCGGTCATACCTGGAGGGGTTCATGGAAAAGATCAGCTGGATTAAAGAACTTGTGAAGGCTGAACAACAGATGGAAGAGTCCGGACTCGTGGATATGAGTTTTGGTTTTGATTCAGAAAAAATTCTGATCAACGAAACCATTCAGTTTTTATTAGAACTGAAAACCGAGTTTGTCGATGCCTCCACTTCGTTCAATGAACTGAAACCTTCCGCCTTGGGCCGTATTAAAATCTACGGTATCGCTAAAACCCATGCTGACTTTATGCTGTTCCGTAATGGCTTTAAAATGATTTTCTCTTTGAAAGCTCCGGGACAAATCAGCGTGCGTTTTAATTTTATTGGCACGAACTACATCCCAACTCCGGGATCCACAGAAGCGCAACAAACCGCCACCAACGTAATGGACGAACATATCGTCGAAGCTAAATGGGGTGCTTTTGGTGAGCTGATCTGGACCTACCAAGGACTTCCCGTAAAGTTGGAATACATGGTTCGTCACTATCTTACTTTGTTCATCAAAGAGAGTTCTAAGTAAGCCTTCTTACATCATGGATTTTTATCAGCGTCCCGCAGGGGGCGCTTTGATGAATTGCTCAGCTTCCATTCGCCTTTTTCATTTTTCCAAAGAACTTGGATTTCCCCTGCCTTTTGAAACTGAACTTGATAGCAAACTTCATTGCCTGAACTTCTTTTGGGCCGCTCTCCCTTTTCACAAGCCCTAAGAACCTGGGCTTTCCCACTGTCTTTTAAAAAAATATAGATGTCTTCGCGCAGGTTTTTACTCAGGTCCGAGGAAAAAGAATCCAAAACACAGCGAAGGCCGGGACAATTTTGCAAATGCTCAATGGATTTTTGTGCCTCCACGACCGACAAGATCTCCATCAGCGAACACCTTTCCCAGAACCCGCCTTTTGCTGCGGAGAACTTCCAGAGCGCCCCGCCCGAGCCACCTTACGGCACTCCGGAGAAAGCACATACTTTTCCACAGATAAATAGCGTTCTCTTAACTGCGAACAGGCCTCTTGAGACACCGGGCAGGTATAAGTTTCAGATTTTTTAGATTTTTGCGCTTGAGCTTCTAACTTAGAAATATTTTTCTGAAAACCACGTTGTGCTTCTGGGGAAGCCAGCTCATTGCAATTAATCCCCTCATCCCAGCCCGCATCGACATAGTCGGCCCACCTAAATTCACGCACTTGAGTCCACTTACCGTTGGCACATCGAAAGTAAGGATTCGGCCCCTCTGCCAACGCATGATAGAAAAGAACGCCCTGATAGTTGGCCATAGAGTCGGCATAAGAAATGGTTCCCGTCGAATCCCCTCCTGAATAGCTTTTCTCAGAACCCAGACTTGAGCTCAATGCTGTTGCCATCTGGTAACCGCTACGACGATAGGGAGTGTAAAACTCAAAACCCTGATCAATAAAATGACCAAACTTATCCGTTCCGATCAGTTGACCATTCACTTTAACGGTCGACGCTAATTTTAAACGATTAAAAATCCAGCCATTTTCCAGGACGCCTTCATAAATCGAATTTTGCGCATCCAAGGTTCTTTTCGCCACCTTTTGATTGTCTTCCGCCCAAGACTCCAAAGAGCCAATGAAAAAACGGGAGTCATTCAAGTCATGAAAAAGGATTCGTAACTTTCGAGCATCACCGCAGACAATTCCTTCACTGGCGGTTTCTTTTTGTAGCTCTTGCAAGCGACGATTCATTTCTCGATCGAAAATCTCGGTGCTGTCTTGCAGGGGTCTATAACGATCTGTCAGATTGTCCACTTCCTTGGCCGCGGCAATCAGTCCCGTGAGCAAAAAAAGAAAAAACACCATTAGATGGGTTGTCTTCATACGACTCGTTCAAACTTCAGATTGCGAGGATCAAAAACTTGAAACTGCAAAGGATCCACTTGTTTCACCTGCAGTCGGATGGGATCGTTCCTCTTAAGAGTCTGCCCGGTGTGATTGGAAATCAAAAGCAGCTCTCCGTGAAAGTTACAAAGAGCTTCCGTCGATGATGTGACCTCCTCCACCACCGCGTGAAGGATTTGGCCTTTTTGCAGAGATTTTAAAAAGGCGCCGGAGGCCAACGGATTAACCTAAATCTTTCGCCATATCAATACGACGGAATTCCACCGGACGAATCACGGCTTCCTTATTTGTATTGATGGGTTTCGCGGTCGACACGGCGGCCGTCGGAGTCGCGGGAGTGGGTTTTTCACTTAAGAAATTTTGAGCGATATTCTGCGTGACATTAAAAAGGGCCGATACATTATTGGCGGTCGTCTGCGCAGCTTCTTCTTGTTCTTTCACCTCTTGGCAAGCCGCCTTAAAGGCGTCTCCCAATTTTTTCAAAGCCTCTTGGTCGGCTTTCGGCACTTCAAACACCGTACTAAGATCGGGAGCAGCTTCGCGTTGCAGTGGGGTCATAAAGCTAATGTTATCGACATCGCTCAGATCCGAAGCAGAGGACGTGACTTCTGCCTCTTGCTGCGCCCATTCAGGAAGACTGTCTTCACAGAACATCAGTTGGTCCCGATTTACCTTCGCAATGAACTCGATCTCTCCGCGTGACAGGTCGCCAACTTGTTCTGCAATCTCATCGACACTCAAGCCTTGATGAGCCAAACGCGCGGCCTTCACATACTTAATGGTATTCTGGCGTTCCACGATCTCAGTGTGAGGAATACGATCTTGAAAAATCTTGGCGACTTCCAAGCTCTTTTGCATGCTTTGTTCGATCTTTACTAACTGCTTATCTGCAGATTGGATTTTTGTCTGAATATCTTTAACTTTTTGCTCAAGCAAAGCAGTGAGCTGATTGACTTGAGTTTCTGTGCGATCTGACAAATCTTCCAGAACGGCGATTTTGCTTTGTAAAAGCTGAAGACCTTTGCTTAAGCGAGGATCATCTTTAGGAGGGCGATTCAAGCGGACCCAAAGCCCTACAACTCCAGCTAATAAGATTAAATTCATAAGCACTTGCAGTAAGAACCAAAAGCTCACCGGGCCTCCTCGCCACAATATGATTTAATTCTAAACTGCCTTTGGTCTGTCTCACAATGAGACCTAGGTCTTGATTGTCTCTGTCTCGAAACCAGACTAGACCCCTGTTCACTTTGGAACACAAAATTCAATGTGTTATTCTGCAACAAAGGGGAGTGTGGATTATGTTTCTAAAGAAATATAAAGGGGTGTCTTGGACCTCTTTGCTGGTAGTGCTGTCTTTATCGGCCTGTGGCCCCGTAAAATTTTCAGCTCCATCGACTTCGAATGTCGATTCAAATACAACGCCAGATCCTAGTCCCACGGCATCTCCCACCAATCTTCGAGATGTTCGCTATAGCAACTCCGTCACACCGACCGACAATAAGCTTGATATCATCTTGATCGTGGACGATTCGAACTCCATGCTTCCAGACAATCAGAAGCTAGCAGAGAATCTTTCTGGATTTGTGACGAAACTTCAAAACTCAAATATCGACTGGCAGATGTGTGCAACGGTCACTCGAGCTCTTCCGGTCAGCTCCACACAGACAGCGTGGGGGGCTTCAATTTATTGGCAGGATTCTGACACACCTTCCTCCTCTCTGGGAATGGTCTTAAAAAAAGGCACCTCGAATCTTTCCACGATTTTCACCAAAACAATCAACTACATCAACGCAGGTTGGGTGGGCTCTGATGACGAGCGAGGAGTCAAGGCCGCTTACCACCACGTTTATAATGGTGACTATCGTTTTCAACCCAATAACGGATGTTATCGATCAGACTCGGCCATTGCATATATTGTTATTTCCGACGAAGACGAAAGAAGTGTCGGTGGCGATGCTTCTCAACAAGTTTATACTGGTGAGCTAAAAGCCCTGGAAGATGAAGACCGTCCTGAGGTTTTTGTTGCGTATGTTCGAGACACCTTCGGAGCCAGCCGACGTTTCACTGTAAACTCGATTATCGTAAAGCCCGGCGATTCAGACTGTAAGGCATCGCAAGATGCGGGCGGGGCCAAAAGCCACTATGGATTTAAGTATGCCGACCTCTCTGGTTTGACCAGCGGGGGTATTGGCAGCATTTGTGCTTCTGATTACTCTGCAAATCTGAATTTGTTCTTTGATCGCATTCAGGAGTCTCTAAGTTCTGTGCCCCTCGAGTGCAGCCCTTACAACGGCAACCTCACTGTCACCATCACTCCATCCATTGGCGAAGTTCAATCTCGAATTGAAGGTCTTAACCTGATCTTCAGCACTCCCGTTCCCGCAGGACACACGATTGATCTGGCCTATCAATGTGCGGATGGTCGCAGCCCTAGCTCCTTTGGCAAAGCAACTCCGGCTGTACAGGAGCAAGGATTCTTTGCTCGCATCGTTTCGTTCTTTAGAAATCTCTTCTAATTTAAAATCATAAATCAGATGCTACCGCCAAATCTAAGAGCGGTAGCACAGATTCACGATGTCCCTTTTATGGTACCGCTCCCACTGTGACTTCGTCCGGTTTGATTGTGATTCGTTGAGTTCCCACATCTACCGTCCAAACACCCGCCGATTTCGTGGCTGATGAGCTGACCGCCGTACAACCCACATTGAGTAATGTTACAAACTCTGCGGACGTCGTCTTCGTCGGATTATAGAACTTGCCGTGCCACTGACTTGGTTTGCTGCCACTGGGATTCGCCGTGAAAGTGTTGTTTTGCGTGAATGTCGTCGTCGCCGGAGCGGAAAGCACCTTCACGCAAAGAGTTTCTGTCCCATTTGTGATCTTCGCTTGAGTGTCTGACGTGTCAGTCATTTGATTCAATGAGTGAATATTCCACTCCCATTGCCGACTTGTCGACGAGGCCAGGTCATCATACACCAACACTAGATTCGGTCTGAGATAAACCATGGAACGCTTGGCCTTGCTTAAGGCGCCGTTATAAGATGGTGTCGCGTCTCCACTGACAACATCATAGGCCGGAGTCGTCACAAAATTGCTGACATTGCCATACCCCATTTTATCGCCAACTTCGTAGAAGATCTGCCCGATGCCACTATCAAAGGTGATCGCATTTTTTGCTTTGGTTGTATGATACCAGTTAAACCAGTGAGTTGTTTTGTAATCATCGTAATAGCCGGACTCAATCGCCAACCTCTTGCCCGCTGAGTTTATCACGAAGCTATTTTGATCCGCGTGACTGTGGTTAAAGGCTCCATAAGGAGCGGGACTGGACTTAAAATACACAGAGGTTCTGTTGAGATTCGACAAGTCACTATGCATAGCCACCTGTCCGATCGCCTTCAGATATAGAGAGTTAGGCGTGTTGGCAGGGAAAGTCTGAGCGCCTGAAAAATCAGCTGGAGGAGCCATCAAATATTCAATACGTGTTGGATCCTCTCCACTTAACAAAGACATATGCCATCGCCCCAAGGGAGACGGTGAAAAATATGTGTATCCTTTCCCATATCGAGCTTGATGTTCTGACTCATTGTACTCGGCACCATCGCCGAAGACCGTCGTACCTCCAGGCATACCTGGCGGAGTAAAGTAAGCAAAATAACGGCCCCAATTCCGCATCCAGGGTTTTTGAGCCATATCAATTCCGGTCGCATATCTTAACTGATACAAAGTGGGAAGAGTCTCACCCACGTCCCAATTTCCTTGAGTGCTGGCGTTTGCAAATCCGCCCTCTTCATCACCCCAAGGGTTCACGGCGTTGGCGACTTGAGGTATCGCGCTGGTAAACCAGGTATTTGCCTCCGTCAGATCTCCAGCGACCAAGGCCGAAATAACCGCGACAACAGTCAGTGTTTGATTGCCATGTGAATCTCTGGGATACATTGCGATTCTTGAGCGTGTCCCGATGATATCGGTATACATCAATCCATTCCGAGCGCTGATGGTATTCAGAAGCTGGGTTCTTTGCGCGGAAGACAGTCTGTCATAAAGCCAGTCGTATCCCAGTGCCACAGTCCAGACTAAATATCGAGATGCCATATCCATACCGTTAGACATGTTATATTTTGTCGGACCATTCGGATCCCACGAGGCAAGATTGACCACGCGTGTGATCGCATCATTACAGTAATTTGTCTGAGCACTAAAGGCACAAGCCTGAAGAGACGCCAAAGCCAACTTACTGTATGTGTAACAGTCATCAGCAGTGGTACCAGGATTCGGCAGAGTTTGTCCAAAGTGCCCACTGACCTCCGTCAGAAGAGAGTTCACTGCAGACAGTCTTTGACTTTTCATTGTCGCCAACGTCGTCGCATCCGGCAAAGAGCGCGGATGAGTTTTGGCAGAGACTGTACTATAAAGAGTCCCAATATTTGGAACCAGGAATGGTTTTGAGTTTTGATCCACTCGGAACTTACGTGGGCTGCTGGTGACGCCGCCGGGATTTCTGACCACCCAAGAGTATTCCCCCTCTGTCAGCACTTCATCCCAGTTCAACCAATTCTGAGAAGCCGTCATGGATTTTGTATGCCCATCTGGATAAGTTAACGTCACCTGATAGCTGCCGCTTGCAACATCTGGCCATCGAAAATCTGGTGGACTTTGCTCCACCACCAAACAATCGGTTGGGCGAACCGCCTGAGCCAACTGATTGTTAGAGACCATCCAATCCGTAACTGAGTTAGGAACACATGCCACGGGTGTTGGTGTTGGCGTAGGTGTTGGTGTTGGTGTAGGTGTAGGTGTAGGTGTAGGCGTCGGCGTAGGCGTAGGCGTAGGCGTAGGCGTCGGCGTTGGCGTAGGCGTTGGCGTTGGCGTTGGCGTAGGCGTTGGCGTTGGCGTAGGCGTTGGCGTAGGCGTTGGCGTAGGCGTAGGTGTAGGTGTAGGTGTAGGTGTAGGCGTCGGTGACGGGGGTGCTGGATGATTGCCATTACCAGACGATGGTGTTCCTGGAGGATTAGCAACACTACTGTTAGGAGGCGCTGGTCGAGTCCCACTTCCTGGACGAGTTTTTGAACTTTCAACTTGAGTCCCTGAAGACGAGTTACACGAACACAAAAATAATGTGCAAAACAAAGTCAGCAAAAATCGTTCAAATTCCATTTCGATAAATCTCATCGAAAACTCCCTAAGTCGCAGATGCAGATCCAATTCTTAAACCGATCTCATTATTACCATGTGCAGGTCGTTGTTCCATCGGATGTAAATACCCAGGTCGCTGAGAGACCCTTACAAATACATTGCCGATAGCCGGAAGTGATCGCCAAGACGGCATCGTGAGCAGCATCACATGCATAGGGTTGAGCCGTATTTTTCGCAACGCGAATATTTCCGTTAACATCAAGTTTATCTTGCGGCGTGGAGGTTCCAACACCGACATTTCCAGCAGGAGAAATATAGAACTTTCTTCCGCCGGTTCCGTTATAGACAGTGGATACGGAAAAGGCACCGTTTTGAGTTCCCGTTGCGTTCTGGTCTTCATTGACAAACTCAAAGCCGGCAGACACCGCACCAGTACTATTTCTTCCGATGATTCCGCTGGTATTTCCGACTGTACTGTTCGTGTTATAAAGCACGATATTCTGAGCCCCGGATGATGCAGCGCTGGCTATATCAAACTCTCCCGCCTGTGAGGAGGTGGTGCTTTGTACATGCAAAGGGCCATTGGCGCTATCGGTTCCGATGCCAACTCGACCATTGCGTAAAATGATCATCGCCATCTTTGCCGTTGATTGATTGTAGAACAAAAGAGAGCCGGCCCCACCGAAGTTAGTGTTACCAGTACTAACAATGCCCCACTCCGCGCCGTTGACGACGTTATTTTTTAAACTAAGTCCCGCCCCCGCTCCATCAGCGGCCTCAGCACGCAAGCCCGTGTTCCAGGTTCCCCCACTGACATGAACCAGAGCCGTTGGAGAAGCTGTTCCAACCCCGACATTCCCAGAGGCATCAATTCGCACTCGCTCTGAACCATTCGTTGCAAATCCGATCTGATTGGCGGCGGCACCAAACATACCGGTGTTCGTGTTTCCGCTAAAGGCATAACCCGGTGCTGCCGCAGTCCCGGCACTGGCGGGAAGACTAGAGCCACTGGCTGCGGCCCACTTTAAACCATTGGGCTGCGCTGAGTCTGCGGTTAAAACATAACCATCAGTTCCCACGGGCAAACGCTGATTTGAAGTTCCGTTGCTCACCAATAAGTCCCCCAAACTTGTCAGAGGAGTTAATGCTGACGTGTTGGCACAATCCCAACCATTGGAGGTCCAATGTAAGATCTGATTCAAACTACAATCAAGATGGGTCAGTCCGGCGCCACTTAAACCATCGGTAGCCACCAGGCGATTGATGCCTGGGTTCGCAAAAAGTTTATCAGTTGTTACTTTCCCTGCGCCAATTGTAGGATTTGGATAGGTTCCTGATAAATCCCCTCCCGCACTTCCCGTGGGAGTACGAGCATCACTGAAGCGACCATCATTTCCGGCAGCCACAGTTCCCGCCGTCGTTCCCACGCTGACCCCTACGGTCACCGTCGTGGTCCCTGAAACAGTGATCGGTCCACTGGCAAGAACCGACGAAACCATTCCACTTCCTCCCGCATCGGTCACACAAGATATTGTCGTTCCATTAGAAAACAGAACTTGTCCAACCGAGCACGTCGGAATATTCGACTTCATCACAAAGTCAGTTACAGGATGCGTTCCTAGCTTTTCCGCTGAAAACGAGAAGGCCGCAAAGGGCACCGTGCGAATCTCCGAAGCTGGCGTAATCTGATGCCAACTGCTTCCGTCGTGGAACTGAACTTTTAAAATACGGTGATCACCCGACTTCGAGGTGTAGGGCCCCCCAGAAACACACGAGAAATTTACATCGCCATTATCGAAAGCATCCATTAACTTAAATAGTGGGTCTGCAGGAAACTGCTTCACTCCCGAGCCAATGGCGACTTCAAAAACACCTTTGGAACCGGTCATGTCGATGTTATCGACCTGCTCTTGATAAATTACACAGGTGCCGGCAGGATCAGCGATTTCAAAAAAGAAACTGACGTTATTATACTCCAACGGAGCTCCACTCTGAGTCACTATGCGTCCTTGATAAGTCAGAGAGTCGAAGTTCTTAGCGTTGGCTCTCAAAGACAACATGGCAATTATTGAAATAAGCATGAAGGAAAACGTGCCACCCATAGCATACTCCTTAGAAATGGTAGATGACCTCGCACTTAACACATTAAATGTGAGACATCCCCTTCTTCGGTGGAGATATTTTTAGACTGGAGTATTATTCAGTAACTGTAACGATTATCTGTAGCCCCGAGAAAGATGAAAAAGCCACAGCACTTAGATCGGCCCATTTTGAGCAATATCTAAAATTAAATTTTAAACCAACTGACCGACGAAATCCCTCATTCGTTCGATGGCGCGCTTCATGGTCTCCTCGGAGACTGCGAAACTAAGGCGCATAAAGCCTTCCGTTCCACACTCCACCCCCGGGACTGTGGCGACAAAGAACTTGTCTAAGAGAATATCGCAAAAATCCTTCGAAGTTCGAATCACCCGCCCCTGATAGGTTTTGCCAAGACACGCTTTGATATCAACCCAGAAATAGAAGGCCCCTTGGGGTTCAGCCACCTTAAACTGTGGAATCGTTGCCAACTCTTTCAGCCCCGAGTTTTTTCGTGCGATCAATTTTGCCACGACACCTTGAATATCCCCTTCGCTATTTTTTAGGGCTGCCATCAAAGCATATTGCGCGATACTCGACGGAGATCCGGTCGATTGACTTTGATAGTCCGCCATCGCCGTGATCAACTTCTCAGGTCCCGCGGCCCACCCAATGCGCCAACCGGTCATGGAATAGGCCTTGGAGCCTCCGTTCACAAGAACCGTGCGATCGCGCAGATCAGGGGCTACCTGCAAAATATGCGGCGCTACTTTTGAACCATCAAACACCAGTCGATTATAGATATCATCAGAAATAATCGCGACCTGGGGGTGCTTTCTTAACACTTCCGCCAGGGCTTTAAGCTCTTCCGCGGAATATTGCAATCCTGTCGGATTACTGGGAGAACAAAACAAAAAAGCTCTGGTCTTGGCATTGATAGCTTTTTCAAGTTTTTCAGCGGTGATCTTGAAATGCTCAGTCTCTCCACACTCAACGATATGAGGAACGCCATCGGCAAGTTCAATCATCGTGGGATAGCTGACCCAGTAAGGAGTCGCGACAATCACTTCATCGCCAGGTGAGCACAGCATCTGCAACGCCGCAAAGATAATGTACTTTGCCCCGGAGGCGACCGAGATCTCTTTGGGAGAATACTGAAAACTCAACTCTTCTTTAATTTTTTCACAGATCGCCTTACGGAGTTCAATCGTTCCACTGGCGGGAGTGTACTTGGTAATTCCTTTTTGAATTGCCTCAATACCAGCTTCAGAGGGAGCCTTAAATGTGGCCCAGTCCGGCTCCCCCACCGTCAAAGAGATAACATCGTGCCCTTGCGCCGCAAGCTCCTTGGCTTTTGCAACTAGGAACAAGGTTGGTGACGTTTTCAGATTCTGAGCTCTCTTTGAAAGTTGCATAAACTCACTCCCTTACTTTTTATTCTTCTTCTCTAGGGCTTCGATAACGATATCAGGAACCAGCCCCTTTAAGGCGCCGCCATTCACTGCCACCTCTTTCACTCCCCGAGATGAGATGTAGTAATACTCAGGACTTGCGAAAACCAAGAGCGTTTCGATTTCCGGCGCCAATTTTTTATTCATGTTCGCCATGGTCATTTCATATTCAAAGTCCACAACCGCACGCAAACCACGCACAATCACTTGAGCACTGACCCTCTTCATGTAGTCGACGGTCAAACCTCCGAAAATATCCACTTTGACATTCTTTAAATGGGATAAAGATCTTTCGATCAAAAGCTTTCTTTCTTCAGCCGAAAACATGGATTGTTTCTGAGAAGACTGTGCCACTAAAACAACGACCTGATCATAAAGAGGAGCAATTCTGTTGATGATATCCACATGCCCCATCGTGATAGGATCAAAGCTGCCGGGGTATACTGCAATTTTACTCATCTGCTTCCTCTCTTTTTAAGGCGCTCTCATGGCAAAACATATTGAGATACTTATCGCCATAGTCTTTACGATCATAGAGCACCAAAGATCCATAACACTCTTCCATGCGCTCTTTTTTTTCTGATTCAATGGCCATCAGTGTGTGTTCGGCCAACGCCCCACTTTGTCCTGCGGCTTCCATCACGAAGTGAGCCATTTTCTCTGTAAAAGGAGGATCGGCAAAAACGATATCAAAGGGTTCTCCTTGATACGCTTTCAAAAATCCTAACACGTCCATGTTGATAATTTTATATTGTGAAGCCGGAACCTTGAGCTTCTCAAGGTTCTGTCGTGTGATTGTCAGTGACTTCGGGTTCTTCTCTACAAAGGTGCAGAAACTCGCCTCTCGAGACAACGCTTCAATCCCCAGATTTCCAGTGCCACAGAAAAGATCGACAACCTTGGCACCTTCAATTTGAAACTGCAGCTTATTAAACAAGGTCTCTTTCACGCGATCCGTGGTCGGGCGAATATGGTCCGCCTTAAAAGCCACCAACTGATGTCCACGATATTTTCCCGCAATAATTCTCATACCAACAAATCCTCCGCCATCTTCACGACGGCGAATATATCTTCGAACGGCTTAGGCACAAATAGATTGGCCCCCATCTCTTGGGCCGTCTGCATATTGTGCTCTCCTGAAAAGGCCGATATCAAAATAACTTTGGCCTGATTTTCGGAACCGATCTCTTTTAAAACTTCGGGACCGGTCATTCCCGGCATCAAGACATCCAAGAACACCAAGTCGGGTTTCCAATCCCGCCATGACTGCAGTCCTTCCGTGCCATTTAAAGCTTCCAGAACCTCATAGCCTTTGCTTTTTAAAGCGCGACTGAGAGAGCGGCGAACCAAAGCTTCATCATCCACGATCAGAATCTTCAAATCTTACTCCGGACTTCTTTGCGGGAGCACAATAGTGAAACAGCTTCCATGAGGTTCCACGTTATGAAACTGGATGGTGCCCCCAAATTTTTCAATAATAGACTTAGACATACTTAACCCAAGACCGGTTCCATGTCCTTCTTTTTTTGTCGTAAAAAAAGGCTCAAAGATGCGCCGTTGAATTTCCAATGGAATACCAGGTCCCGTGTCTTGAATCTCCAAGAAGATATTCCCCTTCTCTGCTCTCGTGGAAATCTGCAAACTTCCCGGGTCCTTCATGGCCTGACAGGCATTGTTAATCAAATTGAAAACCACCTGCTGCAGAAGATGCGGCTCTACGTAAACACTCAATCCCAGCGTCTCAAGATCCACGTCCAAACGATGGGTGCGCATGGCCGACTTAAGCATTGGAAGTGTCCTCTCAACGATCTCGTCAACACTGACATACTCCGATGGTTGATCTTCACCCTTAGAAAAATCCAAGAGGTTTTTAATAATTCTCTGGGACCGGGCCGTCGCCTTTTCAATCTCAATGAGATCTGCCCGCAAGTTTCCATCCTCCGGAGCCTCTTGCAACAAAACCTGAGTCAGCGCCCGCAAACCAGTCAGCGGATTATTCAATTCATGGGCAATATTACCGGCCAACATTCCAATGGCACCCATCTTTTCACTTTGCAACATTCGCAGATAAAGCTCACGAGACTGTGTGATATCCACATATTGATTCACAACATTGGTGGGCCGACTTCCCCGATCCAACAATACGGGATAGCTATGCACTTGATACACACGTCCCTCCACCTGAATCTGTCCCGCCTGAGGTTCACCCTGCTTCATCGCATGAGGAACAGGACAGCCGTCGCAGGTCGCTTTTCTATGCGAAAAGCTTTCATAACATTTATGCTGTAAAAATTTGTCCGAAAACTTTCGATTGGCTCGAACCACATTGTAGTCCACATCGACAATGGCAATGGGATCTCGCATTCCATCGAAAGTCTTTTCCCATCGATACGAAAAGCTGGAAAGTTGATTTTCCAAAAGAACACGATCCAAAGCCATGCTCAAAGGCCGCATCCGGTCGCCGATGAAATCAACAAAAGGACCCATCTCTTTATCTGACAAAGAATTTTCAATACACAAAATCGCTTCCGCTTCGCCACCGACGAAGTGACTGGTCAAGCGAAGCTCTAAAGGCACCATGTACGCTTTGATAAAAGGACGCCCAAAATGATTGGCAAAATAGCGAATCAACTCAGCCGTGGGTACTTGGGCCGTCTTCGGAAATTCATAATACTGTCGCGATTCCGTTTGCGTGAAGTGACCTAAATGGAAGCTCATGAAGAATGTTTTATCTCCACCCAGACGGTAAGCTAAAACGGGATCTCCCATCTTATGAAATTTACGCAGCTCCTTACGTAAGATCCCCAAAATATCTTCAAAAGACGTCTGCGTAGCCAGATCCTTGATAAAACGAAGCAATTGCCTTTCGCGATTCAGCTTTTCACTTTCCTCATGGTGAGACATCTCAATGTACTGAGTTCGCTCCTCAACCATTTCCTCCAAAGAGTGAGTCAAAGCTTCCAGCTGTTTATTTTGTGAGGACGACTCCCTCAGCAACAAAGATCGAGACAAAAACATCGAATGTCTTTGCAGGGCGCTCTCAAGCTGCGCCCACACTTCTCTTTCACTTAAGGGCCACCGCATAAAACGAAACACTTGAGCCTTGTTGATGCCCTCGCGCACCTCTTGCTCGGTGAGATCCTCTGCAATCATCAGACGTGGGGCCATGGGCTGATAAAGACGGGCCTGAACCAGGAACTCCAAAGCCTCGCCGGCTCCCAAATCCTGGACTAAGATCGAGGAAAATTTCTGGGTTTTTAAAAGAAGAAGGGCCTCTGCACAAGAGGCCCTAAAAACAATCTCCACTTCCCTTTTTTGAAAAGGAAAGAAATGAGGAAGTCTAATTGGCGATACGTTTCCGACCCATAGAATGGGATCCAGCTTGTTCGGAATGGAAATGAGATCCGGTGTATTCCCCATTAAGTGACTTCTCCAAGACCCGCAAATGATCCAACCACATTTGCAGCATATTGTTCAAATCATACTCTAGGACATCCGCTAAAAGAACAAAATCCTTATTTTCCAATGCGCGCAAAGCCTCTAGCACCGTTTTTTTGCTAAACTCTTCGGTCTTGTACCAATCCCCTGGACTGGAGCCCAAAAATTGATCCCCCATCGTGGTCTTGATCGTGAGGGTGCTATCAATAAGGACCTCACAGTTTTGCACTAAATCGTGAATGGGCTTAAGAAGCCCGCTCAAACCTTGCACACGCATTCTTTGCGCTAGACTTTCCGTCTTTTGAATCAACTCCGGCAAAGCCTCAATCCAGCCGCGCAAAACAATGCCTGTTAGATCCCGGCTATTTTCCGTCAGGTACTCCAAAGTTTCGATTTGCTCCAATGTTACTTTTGAAAATCGAGCTTCATCTTCCTCTGCGATCTCTAAGCCGTTAATAATATAACGACACACGACTTGATTCGTGGAACGAAGATCTTGCTCAATGTCACTGAATACACGTCCTAAAGCGATATTCCCGTTATAGAAATTTCGCAGCTCCTGTCCCGTCACCTTAAAGCGTTCCATCGCCCACCTCCTCATCCTTGAGAGCCTCATGAGGAATGTAGACATGAAGATGGCGCGCAAGACGCTCATGCACATTCAAAGCTGCAGTACAAATATCCTCGAGAGTGCCAGGACCAATGCGGGTCTTTTCCGCCTGATACCAGCTAATAAGAGGACTCAGCTCGGGAACCCACTGGCTAATATTTTGAATAACTTCTTCGGCTCGGTCCAATAAGGGACCGATAAATTCCAAACCTTTGCTAGGAATCAAAGCAATTTGCTCCATTGCAAAGGTATTAATTTCATTAAGCTTCATCGCCCCTTGCAGAATCTCCATTTTATCGGCAACGGGATATTTTCCACCCAAATACAATGCTTGAACCAATTCCCACTGAAAGCGCTCTGAAGAAGACTCCACCTTGTCAAAGCTTACCAGACCGCCAGCTCGAATAATCAACTCGGGCGCGACCTCGCCATCCAAAAGAAGTGTTAAGACTTCTCCCAGTCTTTCAGGCACAAGGTCCATTTCAGTTTCCACGCGATAGATAAAACCCAAGGTTGCCTTGGGACCTGTCTCCCAATAATTCACATCACCCACACTCACGTTGAATGTCGGGGTGTCCGTCAAAGATGCCATGTGAATGGGAGCACTGTCGCAGCCAATAAGAACATCGGCCCCTTTTATAACGGCAAACAAATCACCGATTTTGGTTTGGCCGACGAGGTTTACAAACGACATCCCTTTGACACCATTTTGAATCTCAAGGGCCCAAGAGGCTTCGGCATTGGCCCCGATCAAAACGATCGGCAAGTCTGCATATTTTTTTTGAAGCTGCTGAAGGACCCTGATCCACGATGATGGAGACAAGGACTTCTGCCGCTCACTTGCGCCCACATGCAAAACCAAATAGCGCTCTGGCAATTTTTGAATTGCACACGGCAACACTGGAGCCGCCCAATCCGACTCGACATACTGAACGTCAATCATTGAGGCCAGTACGTCAGCCACATGCACACGATTTGGTTTTCCCAAGCCGACCTGAGCATAAAAGTAAGCGCTGATTTCATCAGAAAGACACAACGACCCGTCGGCAAAGCGAGTGTATCCAGAGACCCGGGTATTTTCAGTTGTCAGCGCATGAGTCAAATAACTTGAGGCAGGAGAAAATGTAAAATTAATAATCCAATCAAATTCTTCAGCCCGCAGGCCGTCTACGAAGTGATCTAGTCTCGCCAGTGACGTTTCAATGTCTGCGTCTTCCTGCACGAGCGGGGACAAAATCGTACTGGTCGACATTGTCCAATGTTTGTTGATGGCATCTAATCCTTCCACCGCGCCCTCGAAGCGAGGTCGCGTTAGAAAATGAATCTCTGCTGTGGGATAAGTCCGACGCAAAGCCCGCAAAGCAGGCCAAGTCATATAAATATCGCCCAGTCTAGCGAGCTGTATTACTAGAATTTTCATTTTTAACTTGTTCCTTTACCAGTTCCTTAAGAAGCTGCACTCGTTCTGCTTCGCGATTATAGCTCTGCGTCTTCAAGATCTCGCTGTAGGCCTTTTCCAGCCTCTTCAAAGCCACCGATAGATAGTTGTCCAATTCCTTTTGCATAATACACTCCTTCCGTGGAGAGAGATTGCAAGTGACGAATAAAAGTTTCTCGAATCGTGAGCAGTTCTTCGACTTCCATTAAAGCCGCGTGCACTCGGTCATAAATTTGTACAGGCTGACTGAAGCGCGACAACAAGGCTTCCACAAATGTTTGGAAGTATCCTGCTTCATCTTTTTTTGATTTCAGAATATCTTGGGCGCATAGAATTAACTCCGAAACATCGGAAGACTGAAAGGATCTTTTCGCAGCCAAGACCTCGCGAGCCGGCAACACACTCTTGGCTTTTTCCAACCAAGAGCGATAGCCCAAAGACTGTTGCTCCCATGAAGGCAATACTGCGTTTAAAGCTGTCAGCGACACCTTACTTAAGAGTTCCCCAATGGCCTCACGATAGAAGGGCTCCACGTCACTTCGGGCTTTATCCAGATAGAGGCTCCAAACGGCTCGCTCCAAAGTCTGAAACAAATTGCGCTCAAGAATTTTTTCCCCGCTCAACTGATCCCAAACGGCGGCAAATACTTTCTCTACCGTAACATCCTCAGCACACAGATGACTATTCTGCGAACAAGCCTGCGAATGAGAACACGGTGCACAGGCCACCTCGCCCTGTATGATCACAGCCTGAGACGAATACGCTCCCGTCTTCAAGGGATCGCTGCTGCCAACGGCAATTTCCACAATAGGGGTTCCCACTTGGGCCGCCATGTGTTTAATACTGGTGTCGCCAGTCACCAAGAGGTCGGCGTTTTGCAAATGTTTTCGCGCTTCAGGCAAATCGCAGATAAGAAGGTCTTTTTCGGAAAAAACTTTAAGAAGTGTTTCTCTTTCAAATGAGGCACCCAATACACAAACTTCATAATCAACTAAGGACACTTCAATGGTGCGTTTTAAGTCAAAATAGCGCTCCAGGCCCCAATTCTTTTTTGAATCACTGGTCAGACATTGCAGCAACACCAGTTTGTTCTTTTTTCGAGAAGCGGCTAGAGGTGTTTGCGCAGGAATATCAAATGCTTTTCCCAAAAGTTCAACATAGTGAAATAGTGATTTTTGACTTCCCGAAAAACGATCATTGAAATAGCGAAGCCAACGGTTGGAAAGCCCTTTAAACCGTCCTTCTTCTTGGTACAAACCTCGCTTCTGAGAAGCCTGAATAACACCCATCAAATAAGCGCTCAGTTTATTGTGCGTCAGGTTGATCGCCACATCGTAAGATTCTTGATTAAGCTCACCCACAAGCTTTTCGACTTGGGTATAAGACCAAAGAATATTGTAAGACGACTCCCCTAAGCCCTTCTGCAAAGCCTCACGATCAAAATAGATATATCGATCAACAGCGCCCTCAAGAATCTTTTCAACACTGGCGAACTGTCTATTCAAAAGAAGATGAATCTCCGCCTCCGGATGTTTTTCACGGAGACCTTTAAGTAATGGAGCCTGCTGGATAATATCGCCCAAACGAAGAAGGGAAAGCACCAGAATTTTCATTATTTCACCAACTCACCCAAGATACGAAAAATTTGTTTCTTTTCTTCAACCATTGCAGAAGCTTCAACCACTGGAATAATATCTTTGATCGACAACAACTTATTAGGCTCAAGGTACAAAGCCTTAATGTTGATTCCAAACTCCTCAAAGTGATATTTCACCGATTCCAAAGTTCGTCCCGTGAGATGAGCAAAAACCTGGGAAAAGAATGAAGTCTGCTGACCCCAACATTCACGGAAAGACAAAACATAAGACCGTTGATTGAGGACATCTTGAAAAAAATCTGCTTTAAAAAGATCCTGATCTTCTTGCACCACAGCGATATTCACGCGATCTGCCAACTCTGGAAACTGCGAGCGAAATACAGGAATCAATGCTTCTCGGGACTCCACCACGGTGATTTGAAGCTCGGGATCTATATCAGCCAACGCGGCGACATGAAATCCGGAGCCCAGACCAACCACGACAACATGAGGTGTGGGAATAGCACCCAAGGAGTAAACCCACTTTAAGCCTTCCGCTCGAGGATCTCTCAACGAGGCCAAAGCCTCTCCTTCTTCAAAGGGAATCAATGAGGACTCATGGTTTTCAGAAAAAGTAATCATCGACATATTAAGCAACCGTCTGTGCAGATAAGATTTTCTTTTTGAGCTCACGAACTTCCTGATGAGAAGGATTCCACAACAAAACTCGCTCCATCTCGATAAGAGCTTTGTCCACTTGCCCTGACGTGCAGAAAAGATTTATTAAAACTAAGGACATATCCTCATCCTCTTCTACGGAAGAAATATAGGTTTGAAGAGCTTCGATAGCCTTCTGAAGCTTTCCGTCGCGAAGCCCCCAACTTGCTGCAAGGTGAACGGCCGTTCTATTCTGAGGATTGATATCCATCGCCGTTTCAATATTGGCCCAAGCCAAATCGCTATCGCCGAATTGATTGTGAACCATCGCAAGTCCCACCCAAGCTTTGTCGTTCTCGGGATTAATCTCAACTGCTTTGCGGAAGCAATAAAGAGACTTATCGAAATCATTTCTTTGTACTTCCAGTGTTCCGAAGTTCACCAACAAAACATCCGACTGAGAGTTTAGCGTATAGGCTTTATTGTAATATTCCTCAGCGCCGTCAAAATCGCCCTGGCGAACAAAAATATTGCCCATGTTTTTATAAACTTCAAAGAGATGCTCATTCTCTTCCGTCAGAACTGCCAAGGCCTCGTAGTATTTATCCAAGGCTTCTTGGTCCCGGCCTAACTTATAAAGAGTCGTCGCATATCTACCAAGAGATTCGAAACCATAATCCACTTGCGCCAAAGCTTTGCACACAATCAAAGCCTCCTGGATACGAGATGCTTTTTCTAAGCACGTCGCTAAAAGACTCAAGGTGACCGGATTCTTAGAGTCCATGTTACTTGCCTGACGAAGTAAGTTCATGGCCAAAGGATACTCTCTGTGTTTCATCAACACTTGCGCATTACGAAGATAGGATGTTACGCGAGGATCAACGGCAGCTACTTCTTTTTCGGATTGCGACTCCGCCTCAAAATCGGCGATCGCCTGTTGCGGGTCAAAATAGATTTTGCCAGAACCTTCGTTTTGAGATTCGGGCCTAGAATTTATTCCAGAAATTTCACTGGACCTTTGAACGATCTGATTTTCCAACATCTGAATATGTCTCCTCGAAGAATTCTTAGGAGCAACACAGATGCCAAGGGTTCGTTTTGTGTTTTATTGGATCTGAAGCAAGTTAAGCCAGGAGTTTGACTCTTTCGCCGAACTTGCTGTCATGATTTTGTCAGGAATATTTTTCCTAGACCTCTTCGTTCAAACGATTTTGAAAGGTCTTGGTTTTATATCCGCCAACTGCTTTACGGTTGCGACGAACTTCCTGCAATTCTTTGATGATCGAATTTTTCGCCATCTCGATGCAAGCCAAGACCTGGATGTCTTGTTCAATGATACGAGCAACGTATTCATCCTTAATATCGAGGGCTTCCTTAACATCGCGACGGTCTGTCTCAGAAATAGTCCCCGCCTGAGCCACTTCCGCGTGGGCTCTTTCAATTTGTGCGTCGACGTACTTAAGAACATCCAAAATTCTTTCGCGCGTTTGATAGAAGTGCTCTAGATTGTCGAACTGCCCTTGAGCAAAATTCGCAAGTTCTACCTCATTTAAAGAGTAGAACTTTTCGAGGTAATGATTTTTTTCGTTAAGCAAGGTGATAATTCTTGTCATGTTCCCTCCGTAGGAATTTAGCCCACTTTTTTATCTGTGTTTTCTGTTTTTAATTTTTCAACTGCTTGAACCCAGCCGTCATAAAGCGTATTCAAAAGCTTTAGGTTGGCCTGAAGCGGCTCCACGGCGCCAGAGATATTGGCCTTCGTGTACTGCTCCATCATGAACATATAGAGTTGCTCCAACTGAACCGCAACATCACCGCCAACCTTGTGATCCAAGGTGTTGTTCAGCTCCATAATGATATCGAACGCACGACCAATGTTCATTCCGCGGTCGGCGATCTTCTTTTCTTCGATAGCCTTAATTGCAAGCTTGGTAAATTTGATGGCTCCTTCATAGAGCATCAAAAGAATTTTCTCTCGGCTCGCACTCTGCACTGACGTCGTTTTATATTTCTGATAAGCATTCTTGTTCATAGTCCCTCACCTACACACTTCAAAAATAACTATTTTATTGCCCTTTTGGAGCCATCGCCGCAAAGCGGGCCTGTTGAGCCTGCATGTCCGACATCTTTTGTTCCAAATCAGCAAACTTTCGGCGCAAACTGTCTTCTTTTCTTTCCAGTTGACGCTCTTTAGTCTCAATCCGGCCATTCACTTGATTGATACGATCTTGCAGACCTTTTTTTCGATTCGACAACACGCCGAACTGTCCGTTCATCAAGTTGCCGATCTCTCTTTTCAATCCCGAAACAAAACCGGTATTAAAACCATCACCGCGAAAAAATGCCGCCACTCCCTGAGGATTGGCATTCAATACTTTATTGAACTTATCCTGGCTGAAATTCAAAGTTCCGTTTCTATTGAATTCGATCCCCAACTCTCCAATACGACGAATGGGGGTCTCTACGCCCACCTGAGGATTAAGGATCACTCGGCGCAAAGAGTTCTCAATCGTGCGCAACATGCCGTCGCCACCCAACGGACCCAGACGAGGACTTTTGCCCTCACCGGCCTGTAGCTTACTTTGCTTCTGGATGAACTCGAGGGCCGCATTGTAGGAATCAACGAAACTTTTAATCTTTCCGCTGATGACCTCTAAGTTCTCCTTCACGCTCATGCGGATCTCACGCCCTGGAGCCGCAGACTTTAGATCCAACGTCACTCCCGGAATTAGATCCGTCGACTTATTGTCGGGTAACTCGATCTCAAACCCATCCACCTTAACTTTCGCATTCTGAGCGGCCCGAGATTGATCGAAATACATATCCTGGTCACCATCCAAAAGATAAATCTTGGGAAAGGTCACCTGCTTGTCATTTCCTGTCGCTAATCCTGAAATCAAAAGTTTAAATGGGTTCTCACTGTCTTTTCGATCTTCCAAGACTTGAGCCTTCAATCCCACGTTGGCCGCGTTGATTTGTTTCATCACGCCCTCCAAAGTGGAGTTGTTACCATTAATATAAACTTCTTTTTCTCCCTCTGGCGTATTGAACTTGATGTAGCCTACGCCAATCTGAGATTCATCCTTATCGGGAAATCCATTGGAAATCGCCGCAGGCTTTTGCGCCAACTGCACCACTTCGATGGAGTATTCTCCAGGGATTGCAGTCTGCGGATCCACCTGTCCTTCGACGACGTTAGGATCACCACTAACAAACTTCTTATCCATGAATCCGCTGGTGGAAGTCAGCTCGCCTAGATTCTTGGTGATATCACTCACTTTGCTCTCTAAGTCAGTCACCAGCTTGAGTTTGTCCTCTTGCTTAGTTTTCTGAACTTCCATTTGTTTCACAGGAATCCGTTCAGCATCCATGAGCTGATCGACGATATTTGGTGGTAAGCCAGAGGCCATGCCTGTGATACGAATTCCTGCCATGAATCCATTGTGTCAAAATGATTCACTGACCGTGAGTCAATTAAATGTCTCTCGAAAGGGCTAGCAGAGCGGTTTTTCGCTCTCAGATGCAATTAACCCCGCAGGGATTTTGACAGGAGGTCATTTCACTGGACGTGAATCTAGGAAGCAAATGCTGGGAACTTAAAAATAATTAAGCAGAACGCTTCAGCAACTGTCCTCTGGGAGAGTTATCTGTAGGTAAACTCCACAGTTCCAACTCGGGAATTCGTCGAATCACCGCTCCCAAATTATCTTTGACGATCACAAAGCGCACTCCATCTTCATTCTCAAGATGGACGGTCCACTTGTGTTCTTTCATAGCGGGAAGACTGCGCAGGTGCTCCATGGCTCTTTCGAGCTGCTCCTCTGTCATCGGTTCTCGCTGCTGCTGTTGTCCACTGTAAGTTTCTTGCCCGTTGGCATCGCGATCATGGGTCTCATCGGACTTAATGGTCTTTCCAATGGTTTCGACGGAGCGAACCTCAGTGTTGGGAAGAATGTTAGGGATAAATCCTTTGATATTCATACGAGGTTCTTATCGGATTTCTCGTTATGAAACTTAAATGCCGGACTAAAGTAAAGCCTTTGATAGACTCTTCCCCCGCGAAACCACTTCTGAAGATTTCTCTAGAGGAGAAAACGTAGTACCCCAGGAAGACATAATCTTCCTGGGTAGGTTGGTACCGAGAGGGAACGGAGGTGCCCTCTCAGGTAAAACTCTTTATTTCTTAATCAAATTAACCAATCAATTTCAATGCTGCGTTTGGCATTGAGTTCGCTTGCGCCAAGACACTGGTGTTGGCTTGCAAAAGAACTTGGTTACGTGTTGCTTCTGCAGAAGCTGCTGCTACGTCAGTATCGCGGATACGAGAGTTCGCGGCAGAGATGTTCTCATGTTGAACACCCAAGTTGTCGACTGTAGATTGCAATCTGTTTTGAAGGGCACCGAGACTTGCACGGTAACCATTCACTTGAGACTGAGCTTTATCGACTTGCTCCAGAGCATCTTGAGCACCCTCTTTAGAAGAGAAGTCAAAACTTGCAATTCCCAAAGAGTCGATCGTTGCGTCAGTTTCACCAGCGTTGAAGGAAATTCTGTCAGATTCAGCGTCATTATTGATACCTACTTGGAAATCAAATTTGTCGCCAGAACCATCAAGAAGTTTAGTAGTACCAAAGCGAGTTGTTTGCGTGATACGTTGCGCTTCTGCTTTTAATTGTTGAACCTCTTTATCGAGGAAGCCGCGCTCCGACTCACCTACTGTATCAGAAGATGCTTGAACACCCAATTCTCTCATACGAGTCAGGATGTTAGAAATTTCACTCAAACCACCTTCAGCAGTTTGCACCATTGAGATACCATCGTTGGCGTTACGGCCAGCTTGACCCAATGATCTGATTTGCGATTTCAAGTTTTCACTGATCGCCAATCCCGCAGCATCATCAGCTGCTTTATTGATGCGTGAACCAGATGCCAATTGTGACATTGATTTACTGATATCGCGCTGAGAGTTAACCATAGTTCTCTGAGCGTTGATCGCAGATACGTTAGTAGAAATTCTCATTCCCATTTGGGACCTCCATTATGCGGCCGCCTTATACCTACTTAGGCAAGCCTGTTGTTACTTGTTGGTGACTCCACTTTTGTCTGGGCTCCCTGCAAGCGAATTCTCATTTGGCAGTCACTCCATTTGAGGTTCTCAAGAGCTTTCGACTTGGTTTCGTCGTTGCTTGTGACATACCTTTCGGCGAGGTCTTGGAAGGCTTTAGTCGGGTCCTGCAGAACTAGACCATCATCCAGCCTAAACTAGACTTACGTAGTGAAAAACAGACCATAAACCAGCAAATTCCAATACCAAGGTCCAGCCCCGACCACCGTCCATCCCGACCTCCGAAGGTGCCTGGTGACTTTTTCTAACCGGGGTGCGACACAAAAGCGCCGATCATCGGATTACGAACAGCTCTCTTTTCAATATTTGGGAATGATGGTGGTCTTCGTGTTGCATTCACAACGGGCATGGGCCGAAAGATATTTGTTTGTAATTCAGAATTTCCGTATCACATCACTGCTCGATGTATTAATCGCGATTGGTTTTCACAAGACCTTGAGGAAGTTTGGTCGATCATGACCATGCATCTCCACTTTGTGCATCTCGCCTACGGATTACGTATTCACGCATTCACACTTATGAGTAATCACTTCCATCTCATCGTCAGAGCGCCGGAAGGAAATTTAAGTTCAGCAATGCGTTTTTTTATGGCCGAATCCGGAAGGGATCTCCGTTTGCTAAGTGATCGGCTCAATGTCACCTACGGAAGTCGATTCCATCGAAGTCTACTTACCGACCCGCTCTACTATCTACACGCATATAAGTATGTGTATCGAAACCCTGTCGAAGCAGGACTTTGCCAGCGAGTTGAAGACTATCCCTTTTCAACCTTGAAAGGTCTGATTGGATGTGCGCCGATCACGGTGCCCATATTGGATGATTTGAATTGGACGACTGCGGAGTCAAAACTAGAAACACTAAAATGGTTAAATACCCGACCAGATAAAGAATGTTGGGGGGAGGTTCAGAATGCTTTAAGAAAGGGAGTGTTTAAATTGCCCAGACACAACTCTCGCCCATCTTGGCTTGAAGGTAATGCACTGTAGACAGAATAAGTCACCAGGCACCTTCGAAAATCCCCGGGAGCAGGGGCTCCCGGGGTGGGCTTAAGACGAGGAGTATATGTGGGCGACCCCTCTTCTCGAAAGAGACCGTATCCCAGAACAGGTCCCTTCCGACATTCGTATATAAAGTGAATGTAAAGTCTTAAAAAATTATACTAGTTTCAGAGCCACGTTTGGCAGTTGGTTCGCCTGTGCGAGGACTGACACTGCCGTGTTCTGTAAGATACTCGCTGAAGCCATCTCTGCTGTTTCTTTCGCGATATCTGTATCGCGAATGCGAGAGTTCGCCGCTGACAAGTTTTCATAAGAAACATCTAAGTTACTGACCGTCGATTCCAGGCGCGATTGCATTGCACCGAAGTTCGCTCGCAATGAACCCACCTTCAAGATCGCTTCATCCACGGCCTCCAAGGTGTCCCGCGCGTCACTCTTATCTCCGACGGCGATTCCTGAAATACCTAGCGCACTGGTCGTCGCATCGGCATCAAAATCAAAAGAAATAATATTTTCCTCACCACCATACGCTCCCACATGGAACTCAAGTTTTCCGCCACTTCCATCCAGAAGTTTCGTGTTACCAAATGTGGTCGTCTTCGCAATACGGTCCGCCTCTTGGATCAACTGCTGAGCTTCGTTATTGAGGAATCCCCGCTCGGTATCACTCACAGTATCTGATGCAGCTTGCACTCCCAATTCGCGCAGACGAATCAAGATATTCGACATCTCACTGAGTCCGCCCTCACCCACTTGCGAGAATGAAATCGCGTTGTTGGCGTTGTTTCGGGCGGCTGCGATACCTTTTAATTGTCCTTTAAAGTTTTCTGAAATCGCCAAACCGGCGGCGTCGTCGGCGGCGTTTACGATGCGAGACCCTGACGCCAAAGCTTGCGCCGAATGTTCCGCTCGTTTTTGTTGTTTAGATAGCACACGTTGTGCTGCGATAGATGCGGTGTTGGTAGCAATTCTTAAGCCCATAAGAACCTCCTAAGGGATTTAAGATCACTGCCGCTGATTTGTGTGGAATTTAGATTGGACCAAGGTAGCACCACTTACCTTTAGAACATCCAGAATCCCGTCAACGTCCCGTGATCGATTGTTTGTTTTTACTAACTCTTAAAATTCAATTTTTTAAATTTAGGTTGGAAAGGTCCCTCGGGATCAGGGTGACTGTCCCGATCTTCGAGGGCCCATTGCCGACGGAGGTATTTCCTTTGAGGAGCTCTCTGGGGAGAGCTTTTTTGGAGGAGGTCCTAAGCCGCAACTTTTCTTCCCAACAAGTAACAGCAAACTATTCGGACCATGGTCCAGAAAACTTTAGGGCTTAGGTCTAGGATTTTTTACCTTGACGCGTCTAATTATTGATTTTACTGGATATTAAGGTCTAAAAATTTTTACGACTAAGGTCCAGGAAGGCCTCGACCAAGGCCGTGAAAGCGATGTTTTATCAAAGACTTATGTTACACTTATTGGATCCCTAACGACTCTGAACCGAGAGAAGATTCATCCCCGCTGTTGAGGGCGATGCCATCATCACTCTTTGCACATACTCAGTCAGAGGCTCTTTCTTCACACGCTTCTCATTGTCGCTACCATCTCGAGAAGCCCCATTGCTTGCGTGAATCATGTAAAGCACACCCTTCTCACGAATCAAAAATCCCTGATGAGAAACATCCAGTTTTGTTCCAATGGCTTTTTTGAGATCCCAACTCGGTCTCACCACATGAAAAATCGCTCCCGAGGGAATGCGCTTTACCAGATCCGGATTTGCCAAGAGATCTTCTTTGGCGACATAAGGAATCTCCGCCAGCACCTTGCCAAAGTGACGGCTCAAGTGTTGGTACCCTTCTCCCTTAAAACGGAACCACTGATCCTTCTCGATCCAGGTTTGTGACCATTTCGTCTGAGCTCCCGCAATGGCCCCCGTGATATCTTTCACGAATCCCGCGTGGGTGTTATTCGGAATCCAGTCGATGCTAGAAAAATGATTGCGAGTTTCATAGGACACTCGACCATCTTTATAGCGAATCTGATCTATCGTGCGACGAAACTCCTCAGGGCTTTGTGACAAAGCCAATGCTAAAACCGTCTCCACAAATGTCGTGCAATCAAATCCGTCAAAGCGATAAAGAGGTTTGCGACTGAGTTCTCCACTCTCCCCCTCACCCAAAGGGTCCACAAGATAAGGACTTTTTTTCTGCAAAAACAATTTAGAGAAATATTCAATACGAGATGCGTTCGACGATGTGGACTTCGCCGTCCACTGACTTTCCAAAGAATTTCTATACAGCAAAGACAAAGCCTCTTCCGTTTGTGCGCGAGAAGGCTCTTGGACAGTGGTTTCCACCGCCAAAGCCAAAGATCCCATCGGCATCAGGCTGGCCACTATCACGGCCGCCAGAAGAGATTTTTTCATTCCACACCTCACACGTGCAAATTCGGACTCACAAACACTTAAAACTGATTGTGACAAAAAGGTCTGACCTCATTTTGATTCACTAAAAAAAGTTTCTGCTCTAATTGAGCTAAGAAATCCAGGCGCGCCTTTGCCAGCCCCTCCTGGCCGGATTGTCGAACCTGCAATGGAGCATTCAAAATCAAGCGAACGCTTTTCACCTTCGGGTTGTCGAGCATCACCTTCCAGAAATCCTTTATAAACACCTCTTCCGGATTTTGAATAAACTCATTCGCGGCATGACGGATCTCCAAAGTTTTGCTGCTCGCCGACGTCAGGGCCACTCCATCAAGATTTGTATAGACCCCTGCAGAGGAAACCGGAACCTCGATCAAAAGCGCAGGCAAAAGATCCCTTTGAAACGCCTCCTGAATCAGTCCTGCCAACCTTTGTTGTTCTTGGAAATTGATCACGTCTCTTTTACTCAGTTTTTCATGGAAGGCCACAAAGTCATATCGACTAGAAAATGAAGGGTCCGCGTGGCCCTCAAAGGCCACAACCAATAACACTAGGATGGATAAGAATATCTTTTTCATTGCTGTTTCCTCGCGCTCCGATTGATACAAGTTTGGTGCCGCAATGATGGAAACGACAGCGCAGAGCGACTCAAGACGCTCCGTTAAACATTTAGGCATAGCCCCAAATTGTCACCCTAGCGAAGCCTCCTTGTCTTCCATCAAGGAATCCAGAACCTCTTTAAGAATGATCGCATGGTTGATCTTTTCATCGTGAGCCGCATACAACAAAGTGACATTGTGCCGACGAGCGCGCTTCGAAAGATCAACAAGTTTATGAGAAGCCTCGACACTCCTCAGTTCCTTTTTATACTTAGTACGGAACTCCGAAAATTTGCCTGGGTCGTGAGCAAAGGCCTTGCGGATTTCTGTGCTGGGACAGATCTCCTTCGGCCACTCATCAAATTTCAATTCAGACTTTTTCACACCCCGTGGCCAAAGGCGATCCACTAAAACTCGGTAGCCATCTCCCCTGCTCTCGGCTTCGTAGACACGTTTGATTTTGACCATACAAACCTCCCCAATAATTATAAATTACGAGGATAGAAAGGCCGCCACAGAATCCCAATACATTGTGAATGAACAAGAAAGCCTCCGCCCCCTCGTATTATAGAGTAAATGCTCTATGAAATAATTCGGAATTATCTTGACGAAAAACAGAGAAAATCAGTTCTATCGGGCCACGATTCTCTACACAGGAGGGGTCTCTTGAAAAAATCAATCTGCGCACTCGTCAGTGCCTTTGCATTTCTTAGTTTATTTAACACCCAGCATGTCCTCGCTGAAGAGGTTACAACGACCTCCACACAGGCCGGACCATCATGGGTGTTCACTTACAGCTATTACAAATACTCTTTGCAAGGTGAAAACACCGCCAACACACGCATCTATAAATTCGATGCCTCCACCGTAGATCTTCACCTGGCGACGGCCACATGGCTCTACAGCCCTCAATGGACTTTCTTGGCATTTGCTCCGTACATCAAAAACATGGTGGAGACTATTTACGAGCCCACTCCTGCCGGGCTTAACTTCAAAACACGCGACTATACGGAAGGTTTAGGCGACATCCGTTTGATGGGTCTAAGTCCTCTGTGGGCTGAGGAAAGACACCTTCTGATGTATGACATCAGTGTCACTCTCCCCACGGGAAGCACCGATGAGTACTTCACCTCTGCTCCCACACAAAGAGCCGCTTACAATATGCAATTGGGTTCAGGCACACCAGATCTGATTCTTGGCTCCACTTACAACTACAGCGTTGATCAGTGGGTGTCTTCGGCTCGTGGGCAAATCACCGTGCGTGGAGGTAAAAACGCCCGTGGTTATGCCTTCGGCAATGAGCTTCAAGCTCACCTCAACAGCAAGTACCAACTGACTTCTTATTTCAATCTTGGCGCACAATTAAGCTATAAAGCCCGCGGAGCGATTGATGGTCACGACGATAAGTATGAGCGTTTCAATAACTATGTTTCTCCCGTAGACACCTCGATCCGCGGAGATGGCCATCAGTACTACCACGCTCCTCAGATCTCATGGGACGCCAGCATTTTAGCTAAGTTACAAAGCCCTAACTATTCGCGATATTCCGCAAGCCTTGAGGCCGGAATCCCCTTCTGGCAAGGTGCCATCAACAAAGATGACATCCGCCTGGACATCCAATACTGGTTCGCGGCCTCCTTAAACGCCGTATTCTAAAAGCCCAGTGAAAGAATGACACTCCCTGAAGGCCCCTGATTGACAGGGCTTTCAGAGGCTCCTAGAACGACCTCTGAACAAAAGTAGGAGGTCCTATGATGAAATCTCTCGCCTTTTTTCTGCTCTTCGGAGCCCTGTCGGCACAAGCGACCGTCCTTTCCCCAAGCTCTCTTGAAGTGCGCTTCACCTATTCAGCAGAATTTCAAACCAGTGACTCTTTGGATCCCGTAACCTTGGCGGACTCTCACGCCCAACATCTCTTTGGATATCTACAATCCCCCTCGATTGTTTCTTCCTTTGGAGTCAACAATCGCACCCTGGGAGTGGGAGCCCCTCGGCTCCCGTTAAGTTATGAGATTTTAAAAAACAGAAAGTCTTCAGGCATTCGCACCATTGCTTATAAGGTCTCTGGAGTTCTCCTTTTAAATAAAAAGGCCGCAACAGAGCTTCTTAAAAAGGGCTCTTGGCAAATCACTCTTCCTGCAGATCTCGACAGCTTCTATGATGAGAAATGCACCGATGAACACTACTCGGGTTATGGTGACTTCTGGTATTTCTATGACCCCTTCCGCAAAGGTTGTGAGTTTCTTCGCGAGTCTCCTTTGGCATCACCTGTGACTGTCACAATATCTCCGTTGAAAAAACAAATTGAAGATGCCGATTCCGCCCTCGAAGAAGTTCGCGGGGACAACGGGAACGGAGAGCTCTTTCAAATAACGACGATCAATGGCTTCTCTGAAAGTGCTCGGGATAAAATGGATGACGGTCGGCTTAGCTTTGACGAAATCAACAACTGGCTAAGAGGACTGGGTTTTGAAGAAACCATCATCGCCCGCTACCTCAACCGCCCGGTTCACCAATTCGATAAGAGTGTTCGTAAGAGTGATGGTTCTGTTGTTCATATCCGCGTGACTCGTCTTCTTGCCGAAACCGCCATAGCCAGCAAGAATGTCACCTTTGCAAAGTTCTTTAAAAACGCCGTCAAGAACGCCGACGTCATTATCTATGCAGGTCACTCAGGTCTTGGCGGAAATCTTGATATCGGGTCTTTGGAAGAAAAAACCGGCCCCTTGGAGTTCAACGCAAGTAAACGCCAGATCTTCTTCTTTGATGGATGTTCAAGCTATTCGTATTATCTTTCAATGTTCGAAGAACAAAAGACCAAGGGAAAGATCGATATTTTGACCAACGGTCTGGCCAGCTACTTCTCGTATGAGGCCCCGATTCACAAGGCCTTCTATAGACAGCTTTTTAAGGTGAACGACAATCCAACCTGGAACGAGATCCTCACCGACATGGAGAAGCCCCTCCGAGGCATGACTTTCATGCTTAACGTTGGTTCTCTTTAAGCCACGATTCAAGTTCTGCGCGGCCCTGCCAACGAAGGGTCGCGATGCTTTCCGCGGAGCGAACCACCGCAAACTGGACAGAGCCTTGGCGAGGTTGAGACGCCAACAAACTGATGGCACTTGCGTAAATTCGCGGCTGATCCGACGGCAAGATATGCCCCGCATTTTCCACGACCAGAACACGAACCGGCTTTCCGCTGGCCAAATAGCTTTTCACGGCCTCAATTTGATTTTTTAAACGCTCTTCATTTTCTTTGCCGGCAAAGACAAAATCACGAGTGCGTTTTTCTGAGTCAAATTTCCATTGTGTCAGATCAAAATCTTCTACCGCGCGGGCGATCGTCACATACCCCGCCTTGATATCGGAAACACGAGGATTCTCACCGTAAAACTCGGGGTCCGCTTTTAAGTTCTCATCAACCGTTTTGCTCCAATGAGTGGTGTAAGCCTGATCGCGGAACTGACGAATCCAAATCGGAGCCATAAAAGGATTGAGGCGCAACCAGTTCTCCCATAACTCCGCATTTTTCGCAGCCTCCGGATTGGCCTCTGTGGCCGTTCCCAAAGGAACTGTTTCAATGACGTGAGGAAACAATTCGGGATCTAAAAAAGCACCCACTGAGGAACTGTAAGACAAAGTGACTGGAATGCTTTTCTTAACACCCAAATAAGCGACCAGCTCTTCAATGTCCTTTGCAAACTCTTTAGCACGAGTTCGATTATCCAAAACAAAATACGGCGTTTCAGAGCTCTTCAGCCCCTGAATCGATAAGGGATGCGCACTTAAAGATGGCATAACTAAATTCCAACCCAAATCAGCTAACATGCGCACGGAACGGTCGGAGGAGTTCAAAGAACGATTCACACCGGGAAGAAGGATCAAGGTAGGAGCATCCATTTTTTGAAAAATAGTTTCGTAGGCAATCACCTTCCCAGGCCCCAAACGAAGATGTCGGATCTCGGCCAAAGAGAGGGAAGAAACAAAAAGAAGTGAGAATAAAAGAACCCATTTTTTCATCATAACTTTACCCTGCCACGAAATAGAATTTCTACGTCGCCCGAGAGTTAACAGAGCCACTCCAAGAACGCAAAAAAATTATGTAGAATGAAAACTCTAAAGGGCCCCGTCAGCCAATACCGACTTTTTAAGGCCAGGATAATTGCGGCGCTCCCGTGCGGCCCGGGCTTCTTCCTCAGTTGCCAGACGGAATTCAAAACGATTCTTAGGGTCGCCAAAGCCCAAACGAGCCAGGGTGTTTTGCTTCGAAAGATGATCATAAAAGCCAGTGAAAAAATCAAAACGATCCGCCCCTACGACTCCGCCCCCTGAGTCTCGAATGATGACAAAACCATCATGCTCCTCTCCGTTAGGCATCACGGCCCCGACAAGGCGAGGAATAAAAATGACATCACCCGCTTTATAAAACTTCAAATCGGCGGCGGCTGAAAAATAGGGGTCCAAGCAGCTATTGCGAACCCCATATCCATAGGGGCACACATTCAGGTCCACCTCAACAAATCGAGGCAGACCCTCTTTTGTTGAATGGTAATTGTAGGAAGTGATGTTCTCTCCATCATCCACAAAGCAGGACCCCTGCATGAGACACTTTTTATAGTCACTTTCACACAAGGTCACCAAGGTGTGCCCCTCCGGCGAAAGAAGATCTCGCAATGTATTTGCGGAACAATGAGCCTGCTTCTGATGAATAGTGGGCTTGTAGTATATGGTGGGGCTCATAGAAAGCCCCTCAGCATCTTTAGATACCGCACAAGATGAAAGGAAGAAGGGAAGCAAAAGAATTGCGCGGGCAAACCAAGTCACTTTTTATTCCTCCTTTCCCCCCTTTATAGCAAACTTTGCCCTCTAAATCCGGGGAGGTAGGATAAATACAAGCTCTCATTGCAAAGACTTCATAGATGTCAAAGCAATGGACAGGGACTTACGCTCACCCCGTGATTAATTCGCAGGGCAGTTTAGAATAAGTCCCATTTTTACAGGACAGGAGAACAAGTAATAGTCTTTCTGTGTAAACACGGCCTGCAGCATCTTATAGGTTTTTTTATCACAAAAGCTCAGCTGAATAGTTCCGCCCTGAGCGATCGGATAATAATCAATAGACTGAAGACCTTTAACGTCACCAAAAAGAGATACCACAGCCTCCAAGGCTGTCTGTTGATTTTTTTCATCACAGATCTCCTCGGCAAATGTGACTGCCGAAAAGGACTGCACCATCAGAAAAAGGGCCGGAACCAAAACTCTACGAAACATAAAGACCTCCTCTTTTCGACCTCCAGACTTAGGCGGGAGGCCACGGACTGTCAAGAACCAGAGCCTCGCCCTTCACGATACTGATGTCGACCTCTTGGAGGCTCAAAAATAACCACACTTTCGTACATGAGAAGGGCGTCACTCAGCCAGCCGAGTCATTCGACACTGACCAGAGCCAGTTCCAGCGCGAAAAAGACCGGATTCGTGACGCTTTTTTAAGTACTCATTGCCCCCTTGTCGTCTATGGGATATCACTTTATTACACAGGCTTTTCGAGGACATGACTTTAAGATTAAGAATTTTCTTATTCAACCTTATCTCCGTCTTTCTTGCGACATTCGTAGTCGCTCTTATTGGCCTCAAGATTGTTGAGTCCACCGTTATTGATAGCACTTATGAGCGTTTGACTCAGATTCGAATCAGCAAAACAACGGCCATCGAAAACTACTTTCGGGACTTACAGACGGCCATCAACCTGATCTCCACACATGAACAAACGGATGATCTTCTGACAACGCCTCGGCTTGATACCCACCCTGAATTTAGACGTCTGTTAGATAACTATGTTCTGGACTTTAATATCTACGATATGGCCCTGCTGAACCCCAAGGGAGTCGTCGTCTACACCACTCGCAAGGACATCGAAGACGGAAGTTCCATTTTAAAGGATCTGCCCTCCAGCAATAAGCTGCACGATCTGTTCACTTGGGGAATCAAGGCCCAAGAGGGTGCTACTTTGTTCTTGGATTTCGACAAGGACCCCATCAGTCCCCATTCTGCCACAGGTTATGTCGCCTCCCCTATTTATCGCGGAAATCGTGTGCTGGGAGTGCTCATCCTTAAGATTTCAATTTCAGAAATTGATCGCATTACCAGCGACAACTTTGCCTGGGCCACTCACGGCATGGGACAAACGGGAGAAACTCTGATTTATGGAGAAGACTGGAGCTTACGCAACACGGGTCGTTTTCGTGTCGAAAAGCAACAGTCCGGCACGTCCGCTCCAGATGCCGAAGTTCTCTCTTCCAATCGCGGTGATGAAGACATAAAGAAAATTGAGAATCTTAGTGAGGTTCGTGAACTCGGCATGGACTATCGCGGGCAAAAGGTCATCCGATCCATCGGAAAAATCTATCTGCCCAACGGAGAACTGTGGTACATCCAAACCAAAATTGACGAAAGTGAGGCGTTCGCTGTCTTGGATCGCATCGCCATCGCCTCTAGTGCTGCTGCCGTTTTAATTTTTATTTTATTCTTCTTCGCCACATTTGCGGCTACCGGAAAAGTCGTTGAGCCGATTCAACTTTTGACCGACCGCCTGGAAAAACTTGGCACCAGCAATCTTACACAAAAAATCAATTATAGCTCCAAAGACGAAATCGGTCTTCTGGTGAGCAAATACAACCAGCTCGCGGATCGCCTTGAAACCACGACGGTTTCAAAAGAGTTCCTGGACAGCGTGATTCAATCCATCAAAGCCTTCCTCTTTATCGTCAAGGTTTCTCATCATGAAGATTGGCGGCAGTGCTCATATTTGATCTCCCAGGCCAACGAAGCGGCTCTTAAACTTTTGGGCCTTTCCTTCCAGCAACTTGCTCAGATTGATCTCAAGACTTTAATTCACGCTCAAGAGGAATTCGGAAACTACACCTGGCTCCTGCAAACTCGTCACAGCATTGAAGCGGAGATCATGAATAATGAGGGACGTCGAGTCCCCATTCTGATGAACTGGGCGGCTCTTCCCAATAGAACTGCCAGTAGAGATTTAACCTTTGTTTTTGTTTGCACAGATATCACAGATCGTATCACCGCCGAACAAGCCCTGATTGAAGCCCGGGAACAGGCCGTTAAAGCCTCTCAAGCAAAGTCCGAATTCCTTGCGCGCATGAGTCACGAAATTCGCACCCCGCTCAATGCGATCATCGGTATCACCGATATCCTCGCAGAATCAGATCTGAAACCAGAGCAAGCCCAACTGGTCAAAGTCTGCGCCAATGCTGGTGAAAATCTTTTGGCATTGATCAATGACATTCTGGACATTTCAAAAATCGAGGCGCGGGAAGTTCGCCTGGAAAGAATTGCATTTGATCTGGAATCAACAACCACAAATATCTGCGATATCCTGAAGCAAAAAGCCGCAGAAAAAAATCTTCAATTTCATCTTCGCATCAATCTTGAGCAAGCCCCTTCCCGCTTGATTATTGGCGACCCCACTCGGCTTCGCCAGATTCTATTCAACCTCATCGGCAACGCCATTAAATTCACTCAAAAAGGGGAAATCGCGGTCGCCTTGGAGTTCGACGGTCCCGATAAGAAATTTATCCGTTACGCCATTCAGGATACCGGAACAGGAATCCCTGACGACAAACAACACCTTCTTTTTCAGAACTTTGTTCAGGCCGATAGCTCCATCACCCGCAAATACGGCGGCAGCGGATTGGGTCTCACGATCTCTAAAAATCTTGTCGAGCTGATGGGGGGCCGGATCTGGTTCCAAAGTAAGGACGGGATTGGCAGCACCTTCTTCTTTACGGTTCCCTACCTGCCTACTGAATCATCTAGCGAAGTCAGCAAGGTCCCTGAAAAACCTCAAGAATCCGCTCCCATCAATGCAACCATGGTTTCTCGAAATGCTCGTATCTTGATTGTCGATGACACCGAAGACAATCGTTTCCTTCTGCTGACTTACCTAAAGAAACTCCCGTTCGACGTGGTTCAGGCTGAAAATGGGAAGGAGGCGGTCGACAGAGTTCTCCATGAACATTTCGATCTCATTCTCATGGACATTCAAATGCCTGTGATGGACGGATATGTGGCCACCCAAAAAATTCGCCAATGGGAGCGGGAACAAAATCGCAAGCCGATACCCATTATTGCCGTCAGCGCCAACGCCATGTCCGAAGATGTTCAAAAATCTTTAGATGCGGGTTGCACAGAACATGTCACAAAACCAATTAAAAAGTCTGCTTTACTGGAAATGATCCAACGCTACACCGTTTAACTGACTAGTTTTCCCTGACGAATGGTTGTGACTTTATTGCCAAGAACTTCAACATCCTTTTGATCATGAGTCACCAAAAGAGTTGGAATCTTTTCGATCTCAATGACTCTTTTCACAATCTTACGACTTTCTTCGCGCAGTTCTTGATCGAGCGAAGAAAAAGGTTCATCCAAAAGCAAGAGGCGCGGTTCACCGACGAGAGCTCTAGCAATGGCCACTCGCTGCTTTTCTCCCCCCGACAAGACCGCCGCTTTTCGCTGCAAAAATCCTTGCATCTGCATGACTTCGGTCAACTCTTTCATCCGAGCGGCTGCCTTCTGGGGATTCACATCACGAGCTCGAGCCGCAAAGAGAATATTTTCTTCGGCGGTCATATGCGGAAAAAGATCCAAAGTTTGAAAGACCACTCCAAGACGTCGCTGGGGTGTTTTTAACTTGGCCAAATCGACGCCTTGAAAGATCCATTTCATTCCTGGACAAGGTTCAAGGCCCAAAAGAATACGAAAGACTGAGGTCTTCCCGGAACCTGAAGGGCCCCAGAGCACGGTGACTCCTTCGTCAAGAATCTCCCAGGAGTCGATATCCAATTTAAAATCTCCATAATCACGATGCAAATTTTCGACGTAGGACACGACTTCCCCCCACACAAATCACAAAACACACTATCCCGGATAAAATAATCAGACTGCTAAGAACAATGGCCTGGTTCAAGCGATAGCCTGACATGAGAGTTTCAGTCATCATCGCAATGCTTAAATCGCGATGGGCAAGAATTCGCGAAACGGCAAAGTCCCCGCTGGCCCAAATCGCGGCAATCCCTGCCAACAAACCCGCCCGATCCGAAAGCTGAGGAAAAAGAACTTCTTTAAAAATTTGTTGCGGGGATGCCCCCATCGCATAGGCGACGGTCACTTGCGATTGTAAGGCCTGCAGCTCTCCATCCCACCCCATACGAAAGAGACTGTTTAAACTTAAAAGAGTTAAGGCAATGGGAATCTTCACAAATGGATAAAACCCTTCATTCGGAGAAACAATCAAAAGACTGAAACAAGCCAAAGACGTCGACGGCGCCACATAACCATTCAAAAATTTTTCAAACCACGCTTTGGGCCAACAAAATGCGATCAACATCAGCCCCAAGTAACACAGAACGCCGACACTCAATCCCAATACGAGGCTTCCCAAGAAATTCCAAAGAATCGCGGACTGTAAATCGTAAAAAGTAGAAAGCATGGACAGGCCCGATACGAATCCCTGCACATATCCAAGAAGATAGAAAGCCGAAACCCCCAACAACACAACAATGCCCGAAAAACTTTTCAGAAGACTTAAGTTCGCAATCCGCGTGTTATTAACACCTTTTCCTCGGCTGGCCACAAAAGAAAGGGCAAAGATAAATGTTGACTGCAAAAAGGCCAACAGAACCGCATGACCCCAGTCACTTGAAAGTCGAATCTTTTCATAGATCAAGACCTCCACTGTCGTGCCCTTTCCTCCGCCAACAATCAATGGCACCGAGAAGCTGCCAAAACAGACTATAAAAATAAAAAGTCCCAACAGCCAAAAATCTTTTTTTAGCATGGGCACTAGTCCTCGCCACACGAATTGCCAACGCGAAACACCTTCAACGTAAGCAAGCTCTGCGACCCCGCCTAATTTGTTTTCAATGATTCCGGCCAAAAGAACAGCCACAAGGCCGAAGTTCATCAACGTATGAACGATCACGATGCCGGAAATCCCCATGGGAAACGGCTCAATAAGATTCAGAGTGGATAGAAGAATAAAAATAGGAGGAAGAAAATTTGGCAGCAAACAAAGAATTTCTAAGACAAATCGTCCCGGCCGCTGGGTTCTCTCATTCAAAGCTAACAGTCCCAAAGCAACCCAAAATCCAACCAGCAATGAACACAGTGCCGAAAAGAACGCTTGCGTGAAGCTATTCTTAAACGCCCACAAAAGTTCTGCCCCTTCGGGCAGCGTCGAAATACGAAACTGTGTTAGTAAAAACAGAAACGGAAATAGCAAAAAAAGAACAAGACTAAGACGAAGAATATTTCTCAGGTTCAATTGAGATCGCCTCGACGAATTTCAGTCCAACGCTTTAAAAGGCGATCGACTTCCCCTGAGGACAGGGCCTCAAAAGTCTCTATCGTCTTCACCTTCATAAGAGGCTCAAACGGTGTGTTTTCCATCACGCCTTTCATCACGGGGAACATGTAGTTCTTTTCCATGATGACCTTTTGCCCTTCCTGGGAAAGCATCAAATTAATGAACTGCTCGGCCAAATCACAGTGGCGACAGAACTCGGGAATTCCCACGAATTCAAATTGCACTGGAAGTGGCTCCGTAAAAGTCAGCGCCAAATAGTCTTTTCTTTTCTCTTCGATCTCATGATAAAGAGGCGACGTCACATAGGAGTACACAAGCTTGGTTTGTTTATTGGTGAAAAGGCCATAAGCCGTAGACCACGTCGGCGAAAAACTGTGTGCTTGCGCCATGATCTTTTGAAGATATTTGAAGCCTTCTTCTTCCCCCTTAGAGCGTATCACCCAGTACAAAAACTGCATGCCGGGGGAACTGGTGCGAGGATCCTCCAAGGCGATTTTCTTTGCCAACTCAGGATCAAGAAGATCATCCAAGGAGCCAGGTAAACGGCTCAAATCATCTTTTCGGGTCACAAACGTCAACGCTCCCCAATCGTAGGGAATAAAAAAGCTGTTTGCCAAAGCGGGTTTGACAGAGTCGTAAACGTTCAGTTGACCCAGACTGAGTTTACGCCAAGGCTGCTCGGAAGTCGCTTTTGACAAATCAAACTGATCCAAACCGATCACCAGATCGGCTCCCAGACTTTCCCCTTCGATCTTAAGTCGTTGCAACAGAATTCCCGAATCACTTCCTTCAATGAATTCCACTTTGCATTTGCAGTTTTTTTCAAACTGCTCTTTTAAAAGAGGCCCTGGTCCCCAGCGTCCTGTAAATGAAGCATATCCAAAAACCCGTAATGTCGGAAGAGAGCTTGAGGCAGCCGTTCCTGGCTCCGTCTTATTGAGAACCGCTAAAAAAAGACCCAAGAAGATAACCGCAATAAATAGAACAAAATGTTTCACGCTTTACCACCAAAGACCGCGACGACGCTTGAAGAAGTAATAATCAAAACCCAAGCAACGACCAGCCCCCACCCATGCTAGAATCAAATGAATCGCCAAGAAAGTTTTATAGAGATCTTCCGAGGCCGGTCCCGAAATAAACAACATCGTCACACAAAGAAGAACTCCCAAGAGGGCCACAGGCCGAACGACATAGCCGACGATATAGGAGATGGCGACAGCGAACTCCAAACCAAGAATTATAAAAGCCACCGTTTGCCAATGAGGGATCATCTGACTGCTGGCAAAAATTTTAAACCAGTTCGGCGCATGGCTGGCTGGCAACCACTCGGCAATCTGATCGGCGATACGAGGACGAGTCAGAAAGTCCCCTCGGTATTTCAATAAAGCATGCTCTAAATAGTAATAACCCAGGAAAATTCTTAAGAAAGAAATGGGTAAAAGATGACCGACGTATTTAACGCTCTCAAAGAATGCTACCAACATGGAAACATTGTGACCTAGACACCCTTCTTAGGGCAAGTCTCCTCGAGAAAGCAATGACTGCAAGCGGGTTTTCTCGCCTTACAGATAGCTCGACCATGGGAGATCAGGTAATGGGAAAGCATCACCCAATCCTCTTGGGGAACTTCAGCACAGAGTTCCCTTTCAATGATGACCGCATTTTCGCTTTTGACCCATCCTAAGCGATTGGAAAGTCGCGACACATGGGTGTCGACCACAATCCCACTGGCGATACCATAAGCATTCCCCAGAACCACATTCGCCGTCTTACGCCCCACTCCGGCAAGCTGGACTAAAGACTCAAGATCCTTGGGCACCTTCCCGTCATATTTCTCGACCAAAGAAGTAGCGCAGGACTTTAAATTCTTGGCTTTATTTTTGAAAAAACCTGTAGAGCGAATGATCTCTTCGATGGACTCAACAGGAGCCTTTGCCATTTTTTGAGGGGTTCCGTATTTTTTAAAAAGAAGCGGCGTCACCATATTGACCCGCTCATCCGTGCATTGAGCCGAAAGAACTGTAGCCACTAAAAGCTCAAAAGGATTCGTATAGTTAAGGGCACAATGAGCGTCAGGATAATAGCGTTTAAAAAGCTCTATTGTCTCTAGAATAGGGGCCGCTTTTTTCTTGGCGGCCGATGGAGTGGTCTTTTTTTTGACCGAAGACTTTTTCTTACTCGCCATCGTTCCCAATGGCTTCAACAGGGCAACCTTCCATTGCCTCTTTGCACAATGCCTCTTCCTCTGGGGTTTCGGGCTGTTTTGAAACGAAGGCGTGGCCGTCTTCTTCATGCATGGCGAAGTTCTTCGGGGCCGTCAGAACGCAAGCATCACAAGCAATACAGGATTGGTCTACAAACACTTTGCCCGGTTTATTCTCTTTCCATTTCTGACTTTTATCGGCCATGAGGTCTCCTAAATATGCGACCTTAATATAAAACTTTTGACCTTGATGTCAAACTGAGTTCCAGACTTGGGTCGCATTTTTCAGGCCTCTCCCCTAGAACACTGGGGCCCTATGCCTTTTAACGCTAGACTAGATGATGGGAAGAAGCGAGCTTCCCATTTAGCAAGGAGGGTTCATGGAAGGACCTCGTTCTCCGCAAGAGACGGAATTTCCTCAGGTACTTGATTTTTTGAATAAAAAGCTTCGCAGCGAGGCCTCTTGGTCTATTGCCGCTGAATATCCCACGGCCTTTTCTTCGAATAATTTACATAACATGCGCATCATTGCTGATGAGGGTCATGTTCTTTCTCACGCCGTCTTGAAACCTCTCATCATCAAATCACCTCATGTTATTTTTAAAGTGGGAGCGATTGGTTCCGTCGTCACCGATGATCGCCATCGCGGCCAAGGACTCAGCACCCAAGTCATTGGAGACTGTCTTCGCCTGGCTTCAGAACAATCCTGTGACATCGCGATTCTTTGGACAGATCTTTTTGATTTCTACCGCCGCATGGGATTTGAACTTGCCGGAAGCGAGATCAGCTTCGTTATTGAAGAGAACTTTGACATCCCCCCGACAAACTTGCGTTTCTCAACAGACTCCAAAGTGTCTCCAGACGCCATCTACCGTCTGTACTCAGCTCACTCAGTCAACTCGGTGCGCACCATCGAAGAAACACGAAAGTTCCTCTCAATACCTCAAACAAAAGTGTACACGGCTTGGGAGTCCAATGGACAGTTGGCGGCCTACGCCATTGAAGGAAAAGGTGTCGATCTTGGAGGATACATCCATGAATGGGGTGGCTCCGTCTCTAAGTTGATGGCCCTTTTTAGCTTTATCCGAGCACAAAAAAATCAACCTTACACGATCATCTGCCCTCGCCATGCTCAGAACTTAATCCAACAGCTTCAACAAAAGCCTGTCACAATGAATCAGGGCTTCCTGGGAATGATCAAGCTCATTAACTTCGACCAGCTTTCTGCAAAAATTAAACGCGCCTTCCGAGCTGAAGGAATGCCCGATGTCGTTCTGGAAAAACATCCTGATCACTTCGTGTTTGGAGTGGGACAAAATCTTTTCACTATTAACAATGAAACCGATATGGTTCGCCTTTTATTTGGCCCCGTGGACTATCGAACTCTCGGTCTTTTTAAAGAAGAGACCATTCAAAAACTTGAAAAAGTATTACCACTGAATCTCTGGATTTGGGGATGGGATTCTATATGACAACTTGCTTAAAACTCACCCTGCTGGCCCTCACCGTCAGCAGCTTGGCGTCCTGTATTAAGGAGCCTCTGCAAGAAGAAGAAAATCCCGCGACGGTCGCAGAGGTGCAATCCGCCCTTTCTGAAGGCTGGGGCAGTGCTGATCCGTTAAGCATGACCCCGAATGACTTTCTTTTTCAAGAAACGGAACAAACTTTAGAAAACAATCCCAGCCCCTTCTTTGTTCTTCAAGAAGGAATTACCGTTTCCAAAAAGGAAGAAACTGCAACAGAGTATCTCTATTCCTTCCTCTATCAGAGCAAAATCTATAAACAAGGCGAAGAGGGAAAAGAGTCGACTCGCGAAGACCATCGCTCTGTGACTAAAGCCGATCCCGCCGTTGCCATGGCCAAAAATCTTCGTGCAAATGAACTGAAAACTCTGGCCGATGATTATCAAATGACTTTGGGTTATGAGCGTCTTTATGGACTTGCCTATGCTTGTTTAAAGTCAGATGCCCTGGACAAGTATTGCAAAGAACAACTCAAAGTTGATAGTTGTGAAATCCAATGCTCCAACTTAAAAGTCTCTGACGTGATACGCCCCGCCCCAGACCTGATGAAAACTCAACCCGACTGTGGTGGACTCGCTGACTGCTCTTTACGCACGAAGACTGTCAATTTCGATTGGACCTTAGCATTAAAATCAGGGGAATCCGTTGAAAAACAAAAAGTGAACTATTCCGTTTCATTCAGTCCGGATCTTCCATTCCTTTCCCGCATGACAGAGTACTGTTTCCGTCAACTGTACCCCGTACAAAATCAAAAGGTCCTTGTTACGACCTGCACGAAGCTGAAGAACTTCAAACGCGGTGGCTGATTCATTGCCATCGCTTGCAAATCACAGTAATCTAGAACCTCTTTCGGGAGGTTTTCATGAAAAAGATCGCCGTTGTGCTTTCAGGATGCGGACATCGTGACGGAAGCGAAATCACAGAATCCGTAAGTCTACTTATCGCTCTTCATCAAGCAGGGGCCGAAGTCTCTTGCTTTGCTCCAGATATCGAAATCCCCGTGACCAATCATATAAACGGTCAGCCCCAAAATGAAAAACGTCATCTGTTGGTGGAAGCGGGTCGTATCGCCCGAGGGAAAATCCAAAGCCTGGACAAACTGAACGTCAAAGACTTTGATGCTCTGGCCTTCCCAGGAGGCTACGGCGCTGCCAAAAATCTTTGTAACTGGGCAGAAAAAGGAGCCAAGTGCGACGTCATCCCCGACATCAAGCGGGTCATATTGGATTTTCATAGTGCCAGCAAACCTATCGCGGCTCTATGTATTGCTCCCGTTTTACTCGCTCGCGTTTTAGGTGATAAGAAAATCACCCTCACGATCGGCGACGACAAAGAGACCATTGCGGAAATTCAAAAAACCGGCGCTCTTCACGAAGAATGTCCTGTGGATGATTACATCACGGATCGAGAAAGTAAAATTGTCACCACACCCGCTTATATGTATGGCAACGCCAAACCGAACGAAGTTTTTAAAGGCATCTTTGGTTTAGCTCACGAACTGGTTGAGTGGGCCTAATTCTTTAAGGAAAATGGAATACGCAAGAATGAAAAAAGTTGTAGCACTTATTTTTGGTGGAAAATCCGCAGAACATGAGGTTTCTCTTCGCTCTGCAAAAAATGTCGCTGACGCCCTTGATAAAGATAGCTTCTCTCCTCTTCTTATTGGCATCAGCAAAGAAGGAAGCTGGTACCGTTTTCCCGACACTGCTGTTTTCTCACAGGTGACAAAGCTGGAGGATCAGTCTCTGCCAAATCAAGCGGAACCCGTGGCGTTGATTTCATTTCAAGGAACCCCTGTTCTGTATTCCCTAAAAGACCATTCAAAAACGAAAATCGATGTGGCATTCCCTATTCTTCATGGAACCATGGGAGAAGACGGCACGATTCAAGGCCTCTTTAAAATGGTGCAGTTGCCTTTTGTTGGCTGCGGGGTATGGTCTTCGGCAGCGGGTATGGACAAAGAAATCATGAAGCGTCTTTTCACCGAAGCTCAGATTCCAAATGCTCGTTATCTATTACTGACACCTTTTAAAGATACCTCTTATTCAGAAGTGGTGGCGCAGTTAGGTTCCCCATTCTTTATTAAACCGGCCAATGCGGGGTCCTCCGTCGGAGTTCACAAAATTAAGTCGGCTGAAGATTATGAAGTTCATCTTAAGGATGCCTTTCAGTTTGACACCAAGGTTTTGGCTGAAGAGTTCGTTCAAGGACGTGAGATCGAGTGTTCCGTCATGGGACACAACCATTCCCCGGAGGCTTCATTGCCTGGAGAAGTTATTCCCCAGCACGAATTTTACTCTTATGAGGCAAAGTATCTCGACGACAATGGGGCTTTGTTAAGGATTCCTGCTGAAATTTCGCCAGAATCTCTGCACAAGCTGCAAACCCTGGCAAAGAAAACTTACCAAGTTATGGGCTGTGATGGACTTACCCGAGTCGACTTTTTCCTGAAGCCCAATGGCGATCTTTTTGTGAACGAAATCAATACGATTCCGGGATTCACAAAGATCTCTATGTATCCGAAAATGTGGGAAGCCACCGGAGTCTCTTATAAAGAACTGATCACCAAGCTGATCCACTTTGGCCTGGAAAAGTACCGGGATGAACAAAAACTTAAAACAAGCTATCTAGATTAATACTTCGCAATCAAACTATCTAAAAGGCCTTCTCCCCTGAGGGCCCTATTGCCTGTCTGTCCTCAAAAACTTTAGATAATTGCATTTTTTCATATAATTATCTGACGTTCCTCCGATAAAGAGTTCATATGGGAATCAGACAGTTTTGGAAATTTCTCTCCGTCTCCAATAAACTCTATGCCGTCATCGGGGTCATGGCCTCCTTGGTGGCTCTGGAACTCTTCTCTTTATTCTTCGCGATGAACACCTTGTCTTCGGTTCGCAGCTTCGTGACCGGCGAAAGCCTTTGGTCAAAGGCGCAGAAAGATGCGGTCATCAATCTTCATCGCTATGCCTTGACACGATCGCCGGAATATTACGACTCGTTTCTGACGAATATGCAAATCCCTCTGGGGGACCGCGAAGCCCGCGAGGCTCTTGAAGAAAATCCGCCCAACCTCACCAAAGCCAAAGATGGTTTTATTCAGGGACGTATTTATCCCGAAGATGTTCCCGGCCTCATTAAATTGCTTATGAGATTTCAAGGATTCAGTTACCTGGAAGAGGCCGTTGCCATCTGGAAAGATGGCGATACACTGACCTTGGAACTTATTTCCTATGGAAAATCTCTTCACCAGTTAGTCAAGACATCGGCCTCGCAAGAAGAGATCACACAAACTCTTGCCAAAATTGATGAGATCAATGATCGGCTGACCGTGATCGAAGAAAATTTTTCTTATACTTTGGGAGCCGGATCGCGGTGGCTAGAAAACTTCTTGATGATCACTCTGATCTTGGCGGTCCTCTTCGTTGAGGGGATCGGACTCTTCTTAACGATCTCATTCAGTCGCACTCTCTCAAAAGGCCTCAAAGAACTTAATGCAGCCGCCCACAAGGTGGGACAGGGCAATTTCGATATTCAGGTTCCGATTCGCTCAGGAGATGAGTTGGGACAACTGGCAGACTCATTAAATCGCATGGCCTTTGATCTTCGCAGCAACATCGGCGAACGCAGGCAGGCCGAACAAGCCAGTCATCTGAAAAGTCTTTTTTTAGCAAACATGAGTCATGAAATACGCACGCCCCTCGCCGCGATCATTGGCTTTTCAGATCTTCTTAAAGATCCTCTTTTGTCTGAACCGGAACGACTGCAATATCTAGATGTCATTCACCGAACCGGAGAAAACTTAACTCGTATAATTAATGACATCCTGGACCTCTCAAAAGTTGAGGCGGGTCACCTTGAAATCGAACGAACTCATTTTTCCTTGGCCGCGTTGTTGGACGATATTCACGTGATGATGGTAGCCAAATGCCATAACAAGCCCGTTCATATCGAATTCAACCGCCGAGGAATTGTCCCCGATCTTATTTTTGCGGATCCCCTCCGACTCCGGCAGATCCTGATAAATATTCTAAGCAATTCAGTGAAGTTCACGGAAAAAGGCTACGTGCGAATGACTTACGAAGTTTCAGGTGCAAACCTTCTCTTTACCGTCAAAGATACCGGAGTCGGAATTGCCCCTGAAAAAAGAGACCTCCTGTTTCAAGCCTTCAGTCAGGTTGATAATTCGGTCTCTCGGAAGTACGAGGGAACGGGTTTAGGTTTGGTCTTATCACGGAAGCTTGCCCAACTCATGGGGGGGGACGTTCAACTTGAAGACAGTGAGAAGGGCAAGGGATGTACTTTTTCTGTCAGAATCAAATTGATGACCGCAGAATCCAAAGAAGGAAAAACGCCCTCGCTTCTCAATCGCGAACTTCGCCCGGAACAACAACTTGAGCGCACCTCCATATTGTTGGTTGACGATGTCGAAGACAATCGCCTTCTTATCCAGCGGATGCTCAGCAAACGAGGTGCTCGACTTTCTGTCGCCACCAACGGAGAAGAAGGCCTTTCAAAGGCCCTCGACGGTGATTACGATATTATTCTTATGGATATTCAGATGCCCATCATGGATGGTTACACGGCGACTCGGAAGTTGCGAGAGGCCGGATATAAAAAACCGATTATTGCTTTGACGGCTCATGCGATGAAAGATGACCGCGAACGATGCTTAGAGGTGGGCTGCACAGACTATTTGACAAAGCCTGTGCAGGTGGATGCTTTGGTGCAAACGATCCTGAGTCACTCTTCAAAAGAGGCAACTCAATAACAGGTGATGCTTTGCTTTTCACCACGACAGACGGTTTGCGCAACACCATTTTTTCCATCCGCTCCAGGATCTCCCGGTTCACCTTCAGGGCCTTGAGGGAGTCGACCCATCTGACAGGGATATCGGCCGGGGTCTCCACCCTTTCCACCGCGACCCCCTTTACCTCCCGCACCTCCCTGACCTGGATAACGATGAACCTGAATAGATAAATTCTCAGAGTTTTGAAACCGCACTTCCAGCGTTCCAGAGTTTCCGCCAGAGGACCCCGCGCCCCCCGGATACCCTTTCAGTCCTCTTTGCCCTTTGACTTCTTCGCCCTTTACAATCGCGGGATTGTCACAATATTGAGCCCCCATTAACACCTTCCCCCTTGGCCCCTTGAGCGACAAGTCAGGCGCCTTGCCCTCTTTACCAACGCCTCCTGCCTCACCACGCATTTCAATTTGCAATGAGCCCTCTGCTTGATTCACATTTAAAAAAAGATGTCCGCCGTCTCGTCCGTCTTCTTGAGGTTGAGCCTGGCTTCCTTGAGGAAAAGTCGAGATCAAACTTTTTTCTGAAGTCAGCTTCTGGACATGAATTCGAACGTTCCCTCCCATTGTGTAAAGAGCTCCTTCGGGCATCATATCAATACTTTCAAAATGGAATTCTGATTCCGTCGCGACCTCAGAAAACCCGGGCTTCGTTTTTTCTTCAGCAAATTCTTCGGCATCCAGAATTCGTCCCTTGTAGATGAACAAAGGACGATCCACGACAAGATTTTTTTGTGTCTGAAGATCTTCAACCATGGACCGAGGAGCATCCAGCGGCGTCGTTGTCTCACCTCCCTCCTCTGAGTCTTTGACCTCCACGCAAGCGGAGAGTCCAGCTACAAAAAAAGAGAGAACTACATACCTGATCAATTTTGACATCATAAAAGCTCCTTATTAGTGAGCCCTTCGCCTTTTCAAGACCGAGGCCTTTTTTGGACAGAAAGAAGCCCCTCTTCCTTCCGAAAGCCGGACGAAGGCCTGTGAACAGCTTTTGCATAGGCACTTGAATGCTCCAGGAAGGAGCCTTCATTTCAAAAAATGAAGAACTCGAAGGATGAGATAAAAATGGAATACAGCAAGATTAACTACTTTGAAAAAGCGGATACACCTCAGCACCGCGAGTTTATTATTTCCCAAAACAATTGCATACTTTGCGGCACGGTGTTGGAGCTAAAGCATATTGCCGATCGAGGCATCGACGAAATTAAAGAAGAGGCGTTCTGCCCTCATTGTGAAGTCAAAACCCGCGCAAGAACACACATTCTGAACTAGGCTTTGTCAATAAATCGACGGGGATCTTCGTCATTTGTTTGACGTTAAAGAGTCCCCGCCAATTTTTTTACATCCGAATAGAAACTCCCGGACCACGACATATCGAAATTTCCAAAACTGGATTGCTTATGGCCGAAGATGGCTCCCTGACTTCCCGTCATCCAAGAGTTCATCCAGACTTGGGCACACTCAAGTTGAGAGGCGACTTTTGCCGCTTTGTCTTGAGAACCCCAGACCACTGCGGAATGAGCGAGATAAGAAGTATTCGCCCACTTCAAGGCCTCATGCTGATATTTAACAGGAGTTACTAATAAAAGAGGTCCTTGCAATTCATCCTGCTGAAGGACACTGCAGTTGGGTAGATCTAACATCACCGTGGGTTTATAGAAAAATCCTGCTCTGCTACCTTCCGGAGCTCCGCCAACATAGATCTTTCCATGCTCAGAAACGCCACTTTGGATTTTATTATGAATCAAAGTGACTGCCTCCCGAGAAATCAGAGGACTCCAAATTTCACTTCCGCAGGGATCTGACAAGGGCTGAAGACTTGCAAAATACTCTTTTAGCAGAGACAGCAATTCCGGCGCCAAAGACTCGACGACAAAAATCCGCGAGGTGTTCCAGCAAAGCTGCCCCTGGCCCATCACAAAAGAACGTAAAATTTCAGGTAAATACTCCCTTAAATTTGTTTCGCTCAAAATCAACAGAGGGTTCTTCACTCCTCCACTTAATTGTAGTTTTTTAAATAGTGGCAGTCCCGCCTTCGCGATACTTTCCAAAGTCGAACTTCTTCCCACCGCAGAGATCGCACGCACGCTGGGATGACCCGCGATGATCTGTGCCACGTCCGCATGGCCTTGAATGATATTGACGACGCCCTCAGGAAGTTGGGCGGCTTTCAGCATCTCTGCCAAAATCTTTCCGGTGATCGGTGAAAGTTCCGACACCTTGATCAAAGCTACGTTTCCTCCCGCCAAAGTCGGGGCCAAGCGCTCGATCACAAGTCGCAGTGACAAATTCCAAGAGGTGATAATTCCCACAATCCCCGTTGGTTGAAGAAGAATATCTGACGGCGTCTGTTGAGAAAGGCTTTGAACTGTTCGTCTGAGTATATCAATGGAAACCTTAACACTGTTTTCAAGAACAAAGTGATGAGGCAAGCCTTGATGAAGAGCCTCCTCGTAAGCCACCGTGTCGGCATGTAGCTCAAGATAATCCGCCATCTTTTGCAAAAGAGTCGCTCTATTTTCCAGAGAAAAATCACGAAAAGCAGGGGCTGCTTTTTTTGCGGACTGCACGGCTTTAACAACATCCATAGCGTCGGAGGCCGTCACTTCGGCTATGACTTGATCGTCAAATGGGGACCGCTTTGAAAAAGTTATTTTGTTTTCGGCGGGAACGAAAGCCCCACCGATAAAGTTCAAAAGCTCCAAAAGAAATTCCTAGTACAAGTTTTGGTTTCGATACTGCATCAGATGCTGTGCCAGCATATCTGATTTAAGTACCTCATCCGCTATTCCCAATTCAATGGCTTTCTGAGGGCCATAGGGAAATTGAGCTTCCTCCGGGTGCTGCACCACGCTGGCGCCGCCCTTTTTTTGTACTTCCAAGAGTCCTTCGACCCCGTCGCTGCCGAAACCTCCCAAAAGAACCGCGTAGACTCCTTTAGAATAAGCTTGTGCCGCAGATTGGAAAAGCACATTGCTTGAGGGCAGCTGAGAACACACGGGAGCCCCTTTTGCGATATTAAGCATCGGGCCATGAGCACCGGTTTGAATCTTTCCATGATGCTCTGAGGGGATAAAATAAACGTGTCCCATTCGTAAAAAATCACCATCTTTGGCGACGACGGGAGTCACTTTGGAGCCCACCTTCAATTTGCTAATAAAGGCGGTTACAAAGTTTGCAACGGTACTGCATGAAATCACAACCGGTGGAGTGTCTGCGGCTAAACCCTTTACAAACTTCTCAAGGGCTTCCGCACTTCCGGCATTTCCTCCGACGACCACCACTTTTAACTCAGCAGCTCGGCGTAAAGAGGAGGTGGTAGTGACTGTTTTGGTCTCAATAACGGGAGGGGCCTCCTTCAGCTTCTTTAACACATTCACCGAGGCTGCCGCTCGAACTTTGTCGACCAGCATGGACGCAAGATCTTTCAGAACAGATGGATCAAACTGTGAGGGCTTGTGTACAAATTCCACGGCGCCCAATTCGAGAGATTTTAAAGCGGCCTCTCCTGAGCTTGCCAACGAGGACACCATCACGACTGGAATTGGATGATGTTTCATGAGTTTTTCCAAGAACATCACTCCGGACATCTTGGGCATCTCGATATCCAAGGTCAGAACATCGGGCTTTTTACTGGCAATAAGCTCTCGTGCCTGATAGGCATCCGCGGCAGCCCCGACCACTTCTAAGCCACTCTTGGTAAAGATATTCGTAAAGAGTGTTCGCACCGTTGCCGAATCATCCACGACCAGAACCTTCACGCCCTTCGCCACAGTCAAGGGTTTGAAGCCCGAGACATCCACAGGTTTTTCCACGCTGTTTTCTTTAGACGAGTTATGTAATACGTCAAAGGTCGCCGTGTTGAGCTTAATAGTGCGAGCAGCCTCCCCGGCGACATTCTTTTCAAGAATGGGAATTCCCAAATCGCGCAGCATCTGCTCTGCTGTTTCGATATTTCTTTTACCGATCGAGTCACCTAAATGAGACACACTAATAACGTTTCCGCCGCCATAGATCTTGGCCTGAAGTTTTTGGCGATTGGCCCCCAGACGCACACACTCTTCAATAAGAGCGGGGATAGCGTGGACCCCGTAGCGCATATTCTCACGTTCGCCCGGCATTCCTTCGGGAAGAAGATAGTGATTCAGTCCTCCCACTTTGCTCGTCGGATCGTGAAGCGCCACCGCGACACAAGAACCAAGAAGAGTTGAAATCACAGTCTCTTCTTTGAATGCCGCGATTTTTCCAGGAAAAAGATAATGAGTATTCATCATGCCACCAGTTGCTCAAGATCCAAGATCATGATGCCTTTACTGTTTTTAATAAAAAATTGTTTTACAAAAGAAGCCTGAATCATCGCGGAATGACTTTCCACGTTCTGCAGTTCCGACTCACGCAAACTGACCAGATCTTCGGTCTCGGTCACCTGCAATGAAAAACGAACACCCTGATGTTCGCATATGACGTAGTAAATATTTTTGTTTTCCAGCAACTGAAAACCATGGTCCTGCAGACTGATGACAGGAATCGCTTCACCCCGGAACGGGATGACGCCGAGAAGACCTTGCCTCTTTTCTGGCAGCGCGTACAACGGAATACTGCTGCTGATTTCGACCACACTCAATAAAGGAAGGGCAAACTCTTGAGCGCCGGATTTACAGTGTAAAAAAAGCACCTCATGACGACGTTCCGCCACCAGTGTGTATTTCGCCGCCAAATCCGCAGAATCTTGTTTTTCCGCGATCAACGCTTCGGCGTAAGATTTCAGTGCTTTTAATGATCGGATAAAGTCCTGTGCACTCTCAATATTCTCCGACCGCTTTTCATAAGTCTCAAGCCATTCCGAAAGGTGCTGGAATTCATTGGTCTTCGCGTCCACGGACCAAGCTTGAGTTTGTTCCACCACTTCAGAGCGAATTCTTTTCCACAAAGACTCATCGACCAGATCAATAAACTTGTCGACCTCCTTGATCACACTATCAAGGAAATAGGCTTTCAGTTCGGCCGTAAAATCATCACCAAAAAAATCACTCATGCGGCCTCCTTCTGCACATCACTCACCATTAAAAGCTCCAGCATCTTTTCTGGATCGACTATATAAGTGACCTTTTCGTCTGCCAAAATAGAGATTCCTTTAAAGCCTTTTTGCTCTTGAATAATCTTTCCAAAAGATTTCACGACCAGATCGGTTTGAGCCTCGATCTTATCCACTAAAAGAGCGTACATGATGTCCTTCACTCTGATAAAGACCGCTGATGATTTTTTGACTTTCTCTTCAGCTTCCTGTGTTGAAAGATTCAACATCTCAGCATAATTCAAAAGTGAAATCGTTCCGCCGGCAAACTGACAATAACGCAAATGATTCACAGAAGTGATCTGCAACTCTTGGCAGGAACTGATGTGGGCCACTGAAGTCAAAGGAACAGCAAACTGATGCTGATTCCAAGTACACAAAAGTGCGCTTTCCACCATAATATGTTGAGGAATAGGAATTTCCATGCGCAAGCACAAGCCCTGCCCTGGATTGTTCTCAATGACGATCTTGCCGTGATATTTTTCAACCGTCGCCAAAACGATATCCATGCCGACTCCACGGCCTGAAATCGTAGTAACCTTATCTTTGGTCGAAAAGCCCGCTTGAAAGATAAAACGATAGATTTCATCATCACTCAGGCTTGACGCTTCTTGTTCAGTAACCAAGGCCGACTTGATCGCTTTTTGCAGAATACGCTCTTTATCTAAACCCTTTCCGTCATCTTTATAGGTCGCAAAAACCGTGTTGTTTTTTTCGACAACCTCTAAGGAAAGAGAGCCAATGGACGACTTGCCTTGAAGAGCACGTTCAAATTGATCTTCAATACCGTGATCAATCGAGTTTCTGGCCACGTGAACCAAAGCTTCATAAAGATCTTTTCCAAGACCCTTATCAATCAAGAGCTCTTCGCCCAAGATCTCAAGCTGAACGCTTTTATTCAGTTCAGTGGAGGCCTGTCGAACCAAGACTTGTAAACCTTGAAAACACTCAGACACTTTTTCTTTGCGCACCGACTGAACTTGCCCTTGGAATTGATCACAGATCTTCGTTAAGTTCTGTGAAAAATCTGTCTGCCGACGCTGAAAGAGCTCTGGCTCCAATCGGAAGTTCACTGTCTGGTTCATCATCTGAAAGAAGTTCTTAAGAACTAAAAGCTCTCCGGAGAGTCGCAAAAACTCGTTGAGCTGTTTTACGGAAAGCCAAACACCCTCATCATCAGAACTTCCGGTAGTCGCAGTGGTCTTCACCATCTTTCGAGCCGGGGAAGCCTCCGTCCCCGAGAAGTCAAAGCCTCCGTAGCTAGAAATAAGCTCAATGGCTTCACTGAGCTCTTCAGGATAGAGCTCTCGTTTATCTCGTAAACTCTGCGCAAGAACCTTTAAAATTCTTGAACTTGTCAGGAAAAGATCAATGCACTCTTTGTTAACGGTTCGATTCTCTCGTTTTATGCGTGTTAAAAGAGCTTCAAACTCATGGGCCAGAGATCCCAAAAGCTGTCCCCCAGGGACGGCTCCCACACTGCCTTTGATGGTATGGACCTTACGAAAAAGAATATTGATTTGATCTTGATCGGAAGGGTTCTCCTCCAGTCGCAAGATGAGGGTGTCGAGGCCTTCTAAAATTTCTTTGGATTCTTCGAAAAAGACACGGGACACCTCTTCCACTTGTGCAAAGTCGATAAAGGCGGCTTCATCCAGCTGCAGATTCTTTGAATCATTATTTTCGTCTGACATAACTCTTGGAGATCCCGCTTTCCTAAACTGAGAGGTTCCAAGATTTTATCGGCTTTTCAAGGATTTAAGTTAAAAGATTGGCTTGAAAAAATGCGTCTCAAAAAAGATGAGCGGCTCGATTGGATCCGTAGTTACGGTGCTTATCGGCCGCTCGGATATAAGATTCTTATCGAATCCTCGGCGAAGGTCCTGCGGCTAAGAAGCCGTCACCTCCGCCTTGGTTATTTTACAGTCATTAACCATAAGCACCACCTCCTTCCCAGCCCCAATAGAAGCTTTATTTGATGGTACAATAGTCCTAACAAAAAGCGCCACAGCGTCGAGGTCTAGCTTATTAATATAGGCCAATCAATTTGAGATTTTCTCCAAGGACGGAGGAAAATAATTCGAAGAAAATTCTATTTTATCAAAGTGATTTAATAAACTGTCTCAAAGCCTTGCGGTCTCTTTATTTAAAAAGAAATTTGAAGCGAGGAACTTTCTGTCCATCAACTTCCACGATTTCGGACCACATAGAAGCAGGACGGCACCAAAGACGTCCAAGGGGATTGTCGTAGAGGGCTTCGTATAAAACTACGTCCTCAAGACTTTCACTGTGTTTCCCTACGCCAATGACTCTATAGTGTTTCCCTTTGTAGTGCTGATAGATGGCGCCAGGAACAATAGAGGTTTCCAATCGTTCGTTTGTCATTTGAACCTCCTACTTCAGAGCCTCGAGATGTTTGATGATCTCGCTTTGAATTTGCTTCATTTCCGCATCAGAACGACGCTGAGCTCGCTTAAAATCCAAGTCCGGAATCGACCATGCGGGAATTAAATGCAGATGATAGTGAGGCACTTCAAAACCCGCCACAATTTGCCCCACTCGTGGAGAGCCAGAGGCTTTCAAAATAGCTTTGCCTATTTTCTGAGAGATTTTATGCAAGTGAGAATAAGTCTCTGCAGGAACTTCGGTCCAATGATTGATCTCTTCTTTGCAGACCACCAAGGTATGCCCCAGATTCACCTGATCTAACGCCAGAAAAGAAATAATAAGATCGTCTTCATAAACCTTATAACAGGGAAGTTCACCGTTAATGATCTTTGTAAAAATCGAAGCCATTTCAACTCTCCTTCAAAGGGACTACCTTCCTGATATATCCCACTCTGAGACATTAGACCAGACTTCCACAATTCCTCAACACTTCCCATCAAGAATTAAGACATGAGCCCGAACTCTTGACATGGTAGGCTAATGAAATGAGCAGTATATTTCTTCTTGAGGACGATCCCGTAATTGGCAAAGCAATTCAACTTCAGCTGGAGCTTGAATCTTACAAAGTGGAATGGGCCCAATCCCTGGCGGATGCTCGAAAGAAGGTCTCTGCGGGTTCGAGCTCGGATCTATATATCTTGGATGTCAATCTGCCAGACGGTGATGGCTATGAGTTTTGCCAATGGTTACGCCAACAAGAGCTCAAGAACCCCATCATCTTTCTGACCGCCAGAACCGATGAGGAAAGTGTTGTGCGCGGATTCGAGGAAGGTGCGAATGACTATATTCGCAAACCCTTCAGCCAAAAAGAGATGATCGCTCGAATCAAAAATCAGCTTTCTGAAAAAAAACCGACGCTGGATCTTATTCGCTTTGCGGGTCTTGTCCTTATCAAAAATCAGCAAGTCTTAAAGAATGGCGATTCCTTAATTTCTTTGAATCGTCGCGAGTTCGAGATTTTGACCGCTTTCTTTGAACGTCCCGAAACAATTGTCACTCGCGAACAACTTATTGATCGTTTGGCCTCAGGAGAAGAAATATACGACAGAACTGTGGACTCACATATCAGTCATTTGCGTTCGAAGTTACAGAAAAACGGCGTGAAAGGAATCAAGATAAACTCGGTCTACGGCCAAGGGTATCGTCTTGAAAAAGCCGTATGATCACTAAAACTCTTTTCAGAAAAAATTACGTCATCTTCGCATCCATCGTTTTGTTCTTTCTGGTCGTCTCCATCGCCTCCTCGTGGATTTTTATGAGCTACGAACGGGATCGAATGTTTTTGCGACCTGCCACGATGAACAGAGCTCTTTTACTGGCCTTCGATGAAGACCCCTTTAAAGCTCTGGAAAAACTTAATGAGGTGGCCAGAAACAGCGGCGCGGATCGACATGACTTGATCAATGCGGAAGGTTTAAGCCTGACCACAGGAAAAAAACTTTTGCGACACCCGCTTTCCCAAGAACAACTGTCTAAGTTGAAAGAGAATGCCGTCCTGCAATTGGGGCCCCCCGGCCCTCCGGGACCTTTCATGGGCCCTCCTCCTCCGCGCCCCCCTCGTCCACCGGAAGGAGCTTTTCAGCCACCGCCAGGCCCCCCGCCACCGGATGCTCCGGGAGGTCCTCCTTCAGTCATTTCGACCACCAACAAGGAGGGGATCTTTCTTTATAGTCGAATCCACCCGCAATTCGACAAACCCCCTGTCGGCCCCTTGGTGACCACGATTTCTTTAGTCGCTTGCATCTTTATTTCCATTGGTGTGGCTTTATTTTATCAGTTCTCAAAATATCGAGAGCGTTCGGAGCAAGCGCTTGAGATTCTTACCGCTCTTCGCCAAGGGGATCTTTCGGCACGTATGCCAACGAAAAAGTTCGATGAACTTTCCCCTTTGATCGATGCCTTTAACCAAATGGCCGGCGATGTTGAGCACATGGTCGAACAACTTCGAAAAGCTGATCAAACTCGTCGTCAACTTCTGCAAGATCTTGCTCATGACCTACGCACACCACTGACCTCGCTCAGAACCTTCCTGGAAACTCTTCAGACTTCGAGTCAAAAGCTGACGGAAGAAAAGCGCCAAGAGGTTCTCTCCTTGTGCTTCTCTGAAGTGGAGTATTTCGGAAAACTTGTTGAAGACCTTTTGTTCCTGGCGCAAATCACTGAACCCAAGTACTCCCTCGGCAATGAAAGAATTGATTTGCAAGAACGTGTTTCAGACCAAATAAATGTCTTCAAGGCCCGCTATCCTCATCTTAAATACAATCTTGTCCTTACGGGAGAAAACTTTCAAATCATGGGCTCATCTAAGTTGATTGATCGCCTTCTGCGCAATGCCTTTGAGAACTCTTCCTCATTTGCAAAATCAACGATCACAGTGAATCTGGAAAACACAGCCGATCGCATCCAGATCTCGTTATGTGACGATGGCCCAGGATTCTCAGCCAAAGCCTTGTCCGAGTTCGGCCATAAAAAGGCCAGTCGGGTTCTTTCTGGAGACGCCGATAATAAACGCATCTCCGTGGGCATTGGCTCTGTGATCATGAAAGAAATTGCTCAGCTCCACTCCGGCCAACTGACGGCTGAAAACCTCTTTACCCACTCCCAGGTGGAAGGCGCCAAAATCTCAGTTTGGTTCCCGACGTCTTAGTTCCATATTCGCTCCATAGTTCTTCGCTATTCTAAGACCAACCAAGCAAGGTGGTTTTATGCTGCGAAGAACTTTAATCGTATTAACCCTTCTCACACCGATCTCCGCGTGGACTCAAAACATGTGGGGCACAGGAATGTATGGCGGGATGCAAAGCTGTCCTTATCCGACTCGCGCAGGCAATGGAGCCACCAGCGTTGACGATGGCACTAAAGAGATTCAAGCGGCCATCAGCGAGGCGCAAAAACAACTTCGCGAAAAAAAGTCTGAAAAAAAGAAGATCGATAGAACGACCGAGAAGGCTCGAAACGAAATCGTTAAATCCATCTCTGACGACTATGCCGAATTTATTTTTGAACACGTAGAGAACTCTCGACGTTGCCAAGAGTACAAGGGATATCAATCCTCGTCTCAAGAATTCGCGGCCCAGGGGCAAGAAGGGACTCAAGACATTTCCAACGGCAACATGATCCCCATTCAATCCTTCACGATCACAGAATGGAGTCAGTACTGCGACCCCACCAAAGCCGGTTCCGTCAGCGCAGGACTTTGCACCAACCCGCGCTTTAAACAAAGTGAAGGCGGACGAGCCGATGCGCAGTCGTGCAAAAAAGGGCTCACCGACTATCGAAAAAGTTATGCTCAATCTCAAAAACTTCAACGCGAAATCGAGCGTTTGGAAGAAAGCATCGCGCGCAGCCAAGAGGATCTCAAAGACGCCCGACAAGAAGCCTTGCAAGCTCAACGCGACAACATGACGTCTCAAACTGAAGGGGGCGTTTGTATCGAATGTATGCAGCAAGGAAATGGATACACCTATCAAAAACCACAAACTGATTGGTCGAGTGTCATGGCCAACCTTGGAACGGGGGCGCTGGCCACCTACATGGGTTATCAACAAAACAAAATGGTTGCTGAATACAACTCAAACATTGGTTGGCCCACACAATCTTATCCCAGTTGGGGTTATGGTTTTCCGTACATCGCCGCGGGAATTTACGGAGCACTTGGTGGAGGAACGGGACAAGGCTCTTTTGGTTGCGGCAGCGGAATGGGCGGCGCCATGGGCGGAGTCACCGGAAATATGAATGGCCCCATGGGAATGATGGGAGGATATGGAAACGGTGGACTTTATGGATCTATGGGAGGTGCCTTCGGATATCCTTCAGGAATGATGGGAAATATGATGGGCGGCGGAATCTATAACGGCGGCATGGGACCCTGGGGGATGAATGGTTACGGAGGTTATGGTTCAAATCCCATGATGGGCATGGGAGGCATGATGGGGATGAACGGAATGACGGGCATGGGGACCATGGGCGGCCTAGGAAGCATGAGCGGTTACGACCCCACGATGTTACAGATGCAATCTCAGTATCAGCAGCAAATGATGCAAATGCAGATGCAACAGTATCAAAGCTATATGCAGTACCAGCAACAATATCAACAGCAGTACATGCAAAAATATCAAGCTGTCTCTTCCTTACAGCAGGAGATGTACAACTTGATGTCGCGTATCCAGCAAATTCAATATGGATATGGCACCAGTGGATATCTTGGAAGTACGACGGGAACTCTGGGAACCACTTACTACAACAACTACAACAGCTCGGTGATCACTCCCCTTCCTGGAAGTTCGACCTCCACCATCTATACAATTCCTAGCAGTCGGTAAACGCTTTCTACCAGGCTCCTCTTTGCAGGAGCCTGTGGCCTTGATTGTATGAATCTTCCGCAAAACGAATCACTCCATCTGAACTTAGTTGCGACGTCAAAAACGCCATATAGACCGGAATTGGCTGCTTCAGTGAGACTCTGGTTTCGCGGTCCAAAACCTCGCCGGGCTTGGCGGTGTTCTTTTCGATAACATCTCGGGTCCAGGGTGTACCTTGCAAAAGGTATTCTGCTAAATCCAACGGGCGCTCGACTCTCACGCAGCCCGAGCTAAGCAGTCTTTGGGGTTCCGCAAAAAGCTCCCGCTGATTTGTATCATGCAAGTAGATCGCATAAGAGTTCGTCATCATGAATTTGAGAACACCCAGAGCATTCATATAATGAGGTCTTTGGCGAATAAAGATCTGCGTGTCTGCGTTAGGATCCATTCTCCACCAATCAATGGTCGATGGATCAATCCGACGCGTGAAGGATTTGTTCCACACCTCATAGTTGTGAGAGTCAAAATAATATGAAATCTCCCATGGCATCAGATTGCGAATGTCCTCCAATTTGTCCTCGCGGAAAATGGTCGGAGGCACCACCCAAAATGGGTTGATGATAATGTAAACGATCTTGTCCTTCATCGTGGGGGATTTTCGTGTTGGACGACCATTGATCGTTCTAAAGCTCATCGTATAAAGAGAGCCCTTCGATTTATCCACAAGGCTGAAGTAGGACATCGCCAAATTGATAAAAATATAACGATCTTCAAAAATTTGAGGGAACCACCGCATCTTTTCCATGTCCAGACGCACTTGTCTCATCCGATCCTGACAAGAGACATTCAGATACTTCCACGTCTTCCCATTAGGAGAAATGACCCCGTCAGGCTTAAATCGCAACATCCATTGAACGTCATTGATGGCTGCCAAGGTTTGTCCATCAAAGAGGTCATCGACAGAAGGAACTTTGTATCCCAGCTGTCGCAATCGATTTTTTATCGCAGGAAGAGCACTGTTCTTTGTGCCCAACTTCAAAACTTTTTTAACTGCAGGAATGGCCCCCCACTCATTTTGATTGCAATAGCTAGAGATTCTTTTTAGGGATTCTTTGAGAGCCAAGTACGGTGGCGACTGAGGTGTGAAACTTTCAAACAGAGGTCCTGCGCGTGTCCCGTGAGTCAGTAAGAGAACATTCAACTGCTTGGCGGTCACAAACGTTTTTCGCGGAAGTTTCACGTCGGTCCCCATTAGTTCGGGGTTCACCATCCCCAAAGAGACGTCCTGCAGAAGACGAAGATAGTTTTGATTGGCCTGGGTTTTCAGTGTGGGACTCCAAGCTCCTCCTCGGAGATAGGTCCATTCCATCTCATCTGTCCAATAGCTTTTTGGATTGAGCCCTTGATCTGAAGTTTGCAACATCGTGGCCCGCAAGTCTTCAAGATCCAGTGCATCTATCACGGCGAGGTATTCAGACAGTTTAGACTGCGCCTGACCAAGGCCACTGACACTCAAGAAAATTCCAAGAACAATGAGTCGAAGCCGTTTCATAGTTCCCCCTCAAGTCTCTATAAATATCTTGGTCCTCTTTTAATACGAGGAACAGAGGCCCCTAGTCCCCCGACGTGTTCCTATCGAAAAGAAAACAAAGACTCTGCAAAGTTGCATAAAATATCCTCATTTTTTGACGATCCAAACAAATTCAAAACACAACAGTGACATATGAAACACGGATCTTCTGCTACTTTGAGCCCTCATAAATCCAACCTCATAGGAGCTCAAAATGAAAAACCTTTCCTTCCTTATTATAGGAGGACTTCTTGTAGCACTCTCCCCCGCTCTGGCCTGCGAAGGAGAGGCTCAGTTCATTGCCAAAGTAGGATCTCGAAATTTCAGTCTTTCTCAAGGATGCAAAGTGACTCTGGCAGAGGTTCGATATTTCTCTTCGAATCCCTTTTGTCCTTTGAGTCTGGAGGAAATCAACACATCCGGTTTGCTGGTGGGCACCCTCAATGGACACGAGTGTGCCTATGATATCGGCGATGACGTTTCAGGCGTTGCGGTCAAACAAGGCGCTCGTTTGATTTTGGAATAGTTGTAAAAAAAAGGAGACCTCATCGGTCTCCTTTTCATTTTGAAAATATTGTTTTCAAAAAATTATCTTTGGCTTGCAGGAACCCACTTCAGTCCCTCTTTGCCCGCCCATTTTCCACGAGGACGATAGATACGGTTGTTAGCGTATTGTTCAAACGCATGAGCGCACCATCCTGAAATACGAGACGCTGCAAAAATTGGAGTGAACAAGTCTGTTGCAATTCCCATAGAGAAATAAACTGTCGCAGAATAGAAATCCACGTTCGGCATCAAACCTTTTTCTTTGTACATAGTATCGTCAATCAAAGTCGACATTTCGTACATATGGTGAATGCCCGCTTGTTGAGTCAACTTGTCAGACATACCACGAAGGATGCGTGCGCGAGGGTCGCCGTTTTTGTAAACGCGGTGACCGATACCCATCACTTTTTCTTTCGCCGCCAACGCATCTTTCACGAACTGCTGTGCATTTTCCATGTTGCCGATTTTTTGCAACATCAAGATCACTTGTTCGTTCGCTCCGCCGTGAAGAGGCCCCTTCAAGGCACCAATCGCAGAAACAATCGCAGAGTGAAGATCTGACAACGAAGACGCCGTTACGCGAGTTGCGAACGCCGAGCAATTCAATTCGTGATCGGCATGAAGGATCAAACAAGTGTCCATCACCTTAACGTGTTCAGCGTTCGGCTCTTTTCCGCCGCCCAACATATACATCATATTCCAAGCAATAGACTTATCAGCTTTAGGAGTTACGGGCTCTTGACCTTTGCGGATTGCATCGAATGCACAAAGAAGAGTTCCCATCTTTGCAGTCAAACGAACCGACTTGCGAAGATTTGCTTCCGCAGAGTTATCGTTCGCATCAGCATCCCAGTGAGCCATCAAGGAAACCGCCGTACGCAACCAGCCCATAGGATGAACGTTGGTTGGAATACCTTTAAGAACTTTAATGAAATCAGGGCTCAAAGCCATTTCTTTATGAAGTTCCGCAGAGAAAGTTTGCAACTCTGAAGCTGATGGAAGCTTGTCGTTCCAAAGAAGATAGGTCACTTCTTCAAAAGTTGAATTTTCCGCCAAGTCATCGATTGTATAACCACGGAAATTAAGATGATCACCAACAATAAAAGAAACTTTCGTTGTACACGCTACGACGCCTTCCAAACCCTTATCCAAGGCGCCTTCGTAAATATTTACTTCAGCCATTGCAGTATCCTTTCTGACTTTCAATTTAACATTCTACTCATAACAAAAACTTCAATAAGAAGTCACCCGGAAACACTCTAGTTCTTAGCTAGTTTAATAACTCTATCTTTAACTTCAGTCACGATCAGCGTCTGATCACGAACGGGCTCCGACTTCCCGGTGTATTTTTCATTGGCAAAGAGGATTTCATTACGCAGCTCATGAACACCTTGTTTCGGAGCCCGCAGGATGGCCTCAGAAAGTCCATGTCCTCCCCATCCTACACCCAAAGAATTTTGAGAAACCTTCAAACCCTCCGTCGCTAAAACCAATCGATCCCTCGGATTCAGCTGAAGGGTGCGACTTTGAGGCTCCGTGTTAAAGTCTTTCCCCAGACTGGGGCCTGTGGGCAACAGCTCGACCAGAGCGTCCTGGCCATAAACCTGCAAGAAGCCATCAATCACGCCCACAGAACAGTACTGCATTTCATAACTACGACGATCCACCACTCCATAAAAAACGCTGGCTTTGTCTTCGTTAAGAATATGAGGCACAACTTCCTTGGCCAAAAGAGCGACCACCTTATGAGCCTCAAGCCCACGGCGCGCTTCCATCTGCGATGAAATCTTAATAATCACTGACAACAGCAAGGATGATAAGGAGTAGCCACTGGCACTTGAAATCAAAATTCCAAATTTAAGTTTATCTTCGTGTTCAAAGATATCGAAATAGTCGCCACCCGAACGAGTTCCAGGAAGAAATTTTGTGCTGAACTCAAAACCCTGCACATTGGGAAGCTCCGTCGGAGACAAAAACTTTTGCAAAGTCTGCGCAAGCTTCAATTCCTGGCTGATTTGCGTGATCAATTTTTCCAGAGCTGTGTTGGCTTTGGAAAGCTCCAACCGATAGCGATGCAGTTCCGCGTCCTTCACCGCCAATTCATGTTCTAGTTCTGAAATACGTTCTTTGAAATCGTTCTCGTCTGTCATGACCTCATATTGTAGAGACGTCACAATACGGTGTCACCTTTTTCGACCCCTTGGTCTTTAGTCGAGGCTTTCAGGATTCTTCAGCAAAAAAAGACCGCTTAATTGCTTCTCTTCCTCTTGCAGACGGGCCTGAATGTTTTCCGGCACCTGACCTTCCTTGAGAGAGCTCAATCCCGCCAAGTGATAGCGAATTTCGCTGAGACGTTTATGCACCTTTTGCTTGGCCCAAGCCATAATGCCGTTGGAGGTGAGCTCCATCTCGACCCATGAAGAGGGAATATACTTCCCCTCTTGGATCTCGTCCACTTTGACCTGACTGCCAAAATGTCCCCAAATCATTTGCGCCGCAAATTGAAAACCCAACATCACCGCAAACAGCAATACAAACTGCAGACTTCGTTCCTGAAAAGACGAAAGATCCGAAGAAAAGCCCAGGTAAAACAAACTTCGAATTTCGCCGGCCACCAAGAATCCGACAATCACGCCCACGATTGAGACCAAGGAGAACTGCAAACCGATACGACGACACTCTTGATTTAAGTTTCGAGTCTGCCACCAAAAAAGAATCATCCTCGCGATTCTTTCGCCCGCAACAAGGCCCAAGGCCCCATTGAAGGACAAGGTGTTGGTCACCAATAACCCCAGTCCCATCACCAGGGACCAAAACTCAACCCGCACAACAAAACTAATAAAGAGGCTGGCCAGAAGAATCATGAAAACAGCCCCAAAGCGTCCATCCGCCAAGACAAAGGCCGCCTCGCCTTGCCCGAGAAGTGTCGAGATAACGCTGGCATTTCGCAACATCATCTCGCCCCCCACCAAGAACACGCCCGTGGCGAAAATCCACTTCAAAAGTTGTCGCGTTTTCGGTGTCAGCCCAAAGCCGGTCAGCCCCAGCACACACACACCCAAAAGAAAGAAGCCGTTAAAACTTAAAAAGAGAAGACCCAAGATCACAACCCACCAAGCTCCCAGAGTGCTGAGACACATCAATAAGTTGCTTGCCTTAAGACTGAGAACTCTCAGATTGTAAAGAGCCATGCCGGAGTACAAAGACTTTTGTGGTGATGCCTCTAAAGCCGTGATCACCAAAGTGCGTGAGAACATCTTTCCCGTGGTCGTTTCCAGACCCTTCTCCAAAAAAGCCCTTTGCAGTTTTGCAAACAAATGCGCCAGTTGCTTCTGTGACTCGGTCAGCCCGAACATCATCAGAACAAAACTACCCAACCACATAAGTATCATAACGGACTACCTTTCCTTCATAGGAGTGTCGTACTCCCGGCAAAAGCTCTTCAGCATGGATCGGACGTTTTACCACCACTCGCTGCACAGGCCAGGTCAAAGCTTCCTTTAAAACCTCTGCCGCGTCTTCATCATGCCCGACCAGGTCCCTGAAGACGACCATCTCTTGTTTGGGCAGGGCTGACTTTTTCTTGTGCGGATACATCGGATCAAAATAAATGCAGTCGATCTCAAGCTGCCCTTTGTGCTCCTTAAGAAAACTCAAGCTGTCGGCAAAATGCAGTTGATAAGATTTCAAATAGTCTTTGTGGGTGTGAGCGAAAGCCTCTTTCAGAAGAGCATACAGCACAGGAGATCTCTCAACCCCCGTCACCTGAAAACCCAGTTGAGTCAAAAAAACGCTGTCCACGGCAAGCCCCACGGACAGATCCAAAATTTTTCGATAGCCTTTGGCAACTCCCAAAGCTTTCGCCACCAGTTCGCTTTTTCCGCGGTGTCCTCTGCGCTCATAATCAAGATGATTTTTATCAAAGTCGATCTCTAAGCGACGATTCTCTCGATCTCGGACATGCACACGATCGGCCTCGATATAGAAATGAAAGAAAAAATTTTGCGGCTCAGAGGGATTTAAAGGACACTTAAAAAAATCCGCCCACAGCTGTCCTTTTTCAAGAAGCTCTGGCGCAGCTATGACACAAAGACTTAAAGGTTCTAATCGAGCAGATACCACAGACATTCAAACACCCAAAGGCCTATGGTAATAAGGAAAAGAGCAAAACCCGAACGAAAAACTGCGCGCAATTCACTGCCCACAGAACTGGAGAGGTTTTTAAGTTTATAGATAAAATTCACGGAAACGAAAGCCAATACTCCCGTTAAATAAATCCCCCAATAGGATCCCGCAAACAAAAGATGGTAACACAGGTTAAAAGCCAGAAACGCCACCCACCAAAGTGCAATCAGACGCCGTGACTTATCAAATCCCAACCAGTTCACAGTGTTGGCAAAGCCCGCCTGAGCACTGGGCAGAATGTTCATGAAGTTGCGAAGATGGACTACGAAAAGAACCAACCAACCCCACACACATCCAATCCAGAAACTTTCCTGGTCAAAGTGGGCTCCCATCGCCAACTGATAACCCACGGTCAGCAAAGGCCCTAACATCAGGAACAACGCCAACTCGCCGCCAATTTGATATTTAAATGAATTCTGTTTTTTAAACTGCGCCCACAGTCCCACGACAAGGCTTAAAGCAATCACCACGGCCACACTGGGAAAAGCGAAAACAATCGGCACAGAACAAAGCAACGCCAAAGCCAAAAACAAACTCGAATAAGACTTCACTTGAGCCGCCGTCACCCAACCGTTTTGAATAGCGCGACTGCCACTTCGCTCAAGAACACGATCCACGCCTTTCATGTGATCCATATAATCATTGCGCAAGTTGACTGCAATAAATGCCAAAAGAACACCGACCGTGGCGATCACGGAGGTCAGAGGGTCCAACAACGTTCCATCCGCAATATTTTTGGTCAACATCAGCAAAAGAGGCGTCAACACTAAGAGAAAACTGCGCACCTTGAACGTCATAAAACAGACCGTCAGAGGATTCGGGCAAAGGATGTCTTTTAAAGGTAAAACTCGAAAGGTCACGGTTTCAGATGCTGAATTCACATTCAACGTCTGCAAAGGCAAAGCCCGCTTCTCTTTGGAAAAAGTTCCCAAAAGATAAGACTCGAACTCGGGAGCCGTTTTTGAAAGCGTGACCAATTCGCTCACGACGGCTTCCTTCTCCAGTAAAGAATCTCAGTCAAAGGGCGAAGTTGTTCGATTAGATTCTCTTCCCCAGGCCTCATGAAGCTCTTCAAACGCTCGAGGTGATGATTGTACATCTGAATAAGTCCTTTATTCATTTCATCAAACTCTAAAAGCTTTTGATCGAACTTCACCTTACCGCCAAGATTTGCGTAATAATCTTCAAGGGTTTTGCTTTTGACAATGTTGTCGATCTCATGGCGAGTGCAGCCCTTGCACACAAAAGCCCCGAAAGAATTCAGATAACCAGATTTCAAATCACCTAAAATGGCTTTGCCTTCATCGTTACGAACATCATAATCCAGAAGATCGTCACTGCGTTGAAACAATTGACCTAACAAAGTCCCCATCTCTGAAAGGATGCGATGAAGTTCTTCATCGTATCTTTCTTGGGCGATAAACGGAGCGCGAATACACCACTTAAAAAGACTGGCGGTTTTCAAATTATGAATCCGATCCAGCTGTTCCAGGGTCACAAAGAAGTCGCCGATCACAGAATCCTGCAACCACTCTCCTTCTAAAAGATCTGAAATCACTTCGGCTGTGTATTGAACCAGCTTGATGTTGCCATGACCAGAGAGGTTCACCATGACTCGGGCCAAAAGATAGTCGCCCGCTAAAACGGCGTACTCGGGTGTGTACTTCAACCAGGCCGCTGTTTTTCCTCGACGTAAATGTGAACGATCAATCAAATCATCGTGAAGCAAAGAGGCGTTGTGAATAAACTCAATTGTTTGACCTAGAAGAAGTTCTGTTTTCGGGTCTAAAGAGAGGTTTGCTCCCATCATGCGAATCAACTTCGCACGGAAGCCTTTTCCGCCTGCAAAAAGATCATCGTACAGCTTATTCAGCTTCGGCAAATAGGCCGGAAAATCCTTTGGATCATAGACTTTAAGATCAATGACGCTTCGTTGCAATTTGAACTCCTGGAGAGGCCCTAACTTGTCGATTTATCTGCTTGCTGTCAAGGGCTCTCCGGCCTTAAAGTTCGAGACATTATGAATCAAGTCTTCCGCACCCAAAAGACCCTGAAATTCAGGGAGGCCGACCCGGCCGGGATCATGTTTTTCGGGAATATTTTCGCATTTGCCCACGATGCCTTTGAAGAGTTTATCGTCACCACGGGATACACCTATGAAGAGTGGTTCGGTCAAAAGGACGTTATCATCCCCATTCGCCAAACTGAGTCCAACTTTCTTTCTCCCTTCTATCCGGGGCAGACGTATGACGTCGCCGTCACCATCGCCAGCTTTGGAGAAACTTCATTCAAAATGAAATACGTTTTTTCGCAGAAAGACAAAACCCACGCGATAGTCACCATGGTTCATGCCGTGGTCGATAGTAAAACCATGCAAAAATCATCTTTGCCGTTTACTTTGAAGTCGCGTCTTGAGCCCTTCCTCGAATCCACAGGACAAGGTTGTTAGGAAAATTTATGGAAGAATTTAAATTTACAGGAAAAGAGTGGTGGCGAGACGGTGTTCGCTTTGAATGCACAGGCTCTGGCAAGTGCTGCACCTCCCACGGCGAATTTGGTTTTGTTTATCTGAGTCTGGAAGATCGCCAACGTTTTGCCAAATATCTAAAAATTCCGACGTCCGCGTTTACTCGTAAGTATTGCGAAAAAACCGGCGGCATCTGGCATCTTAAAGAAGATCCCAAAAATCCTGACTGCATGTTTTTAAAAGGAAAAAGTTGTGGGGTTTATGAAGCACGCCCCACTCAGTGCCGAACATGGCCGTTTTGGCCTGAAGTTATGAATGCTAAATCGTGGGCCAAGGACGTGAAAGCATTCTGTCCTGGCGTGGGACGTGGCCCCGTCATTCCCGCAGAAAAAATTGAAGCACAACTGCGCGAACAAATAAAAAGTGAGAAAGGATGGGGAAAATAATTTTCCCCGTTTCTTTTTGAGTCATCTTTCTTAAATTTCCATTAGTTCACCAAAGAATCTCATTTTGAAGCTTTAGACCTCCCGGACCTCTGTCGATGAGTTCCACATGAAGAACGTAAGCTCTAAATATCTTTATGTTTTGATCGTCTTTCTGACTTTTCTGGCCGGCTGTAAAGAGCCTTCTTTGGAAGTTGCTTCTTTAGGGAAAAAGCTGCCTTCTCCATTTCTAAAAGGTGCTGACCCCTTTTCTCAGGATTTCGAGGCCCAAAACTACGTTCAAATTCAAGGTGCCTGTGACTCACGAGTGGGCGATATTCTTATCAGTTTTGATAAGTCGATTTGGCACCAACCTCCCACAACACCGGACCTTGCAGGCACCACTCTGCCCGCCGCAACGATCAACGACCGCGATTGCACGGACGGCGCCTTCAATCTTTATCTCACTAAAAATGACCTTACAAATATCTGGGGGCTTCCAACCGGCTCTTCAGCGCCCAGCGTGGACCATATCTACTTAAAAGGAGAAAGCCTTATTGGGGATACGGAAACATTGGTCCTGTCAAAGGGACCAAATAGTGGAGGCGGTAACTCCGTTGCTACCAAGCTGATTCTAGAAAAAAATTGGCCCAAAGGGTATGCGGGCTCGGGTCAGTGTGAATCTTTTCGCGCTCAAGTGCAAAACAGTTCAGGCTATAGAGCCACCACGGCTGTCGCCATCACTTTCAAGTTAGAGAAACGCGTGAAGGGCCTTGTTTCAAGCGATGTAGCCACCTACTCTTCTTGGCAAGACTGCCAAAACGGAACCACAGGACAAACCACCTTCACAATACCCGCAGGCAGTGATGGAATCGAACTCATCTATAAATTCCCTTCAACTCCTTTAAATGAAACTTTTGAGTTCCGAATTGTCGCCCCTTCTTCCCTGAGTGCGGATTCGAACTACACACCTGTGGTGATGAGAGATTCCAGCGCGGGGTCTAATTATCGATGGTTGACCATTGAGCCGTACATTCATCAGATCTACAAGAATACGTGCTACCCGGTGACCATTCGTTCTTACAACTACAACCACAGCAGTCCCTCTGATCCTTCAGGGGGAACGATCAACCTGACGTCCTCCTCATCTCAGATGAAATTCTATACCGGGTCCGACTGCGCCACCGAAACGACGAGCTATACCTTTTCCGCTTACTCTTCATCAATCAATGCCTTCATCAAGTACACTTCTTCTGGAAGCGAGACCGAAACATTTACAAGCGTGACCTTGAATAAAGGTGCGGCCTCGGCAGGCTCTTACACCTATGACTTTGCGCCCTTTGATCTCCGCATTGATCTATCGAATAAATCTTTGGCTACCCGACTTGAATTCTGGGGACCTCAAGTCCTCACCCGATCACAGTGTCAAAGTTTTCAACTCACCACTTTGAATGACAATGGAACTCCGATCCCTGTGAGTGCCGCTACTCAAGTCTATTTGGGAACTCAAGAATCCAGCGTCGGCAGCTTCTATACGGATTCAACTTGCTCTTACACCAGCATTTCTTCTATCGCGATACCGGCTCAACAAAGCTCTTTCACTGTCTTTTTTAAAGCGACGGTGAACACCGCAGGCACCTATCACTTCCTACACTCGGCCGCGGGACTTAACTTCAAGTCTCATGATTTCAATGTGATCTTGGCGCCAACGAAATTGAAAATTTATGCGCCGGATATGTTCGCAGGAGCCTGCAAAGCTTTCACAATTGGACTGAGTGATGATGCGGGGAACTCCTATGTTTCCACCTATAACCTGAATGTCAATTTCAACGTTAGCTTCTCTTCACCCCTTACAGATCGTGTGTTTATGGACAGCAACTGCTCTATTCTTAACACGTCCAACAATGTAACAATAGGAAGCGGCATGGGGACTGCCGTGGTTTATATCCAAACGGCAGATTTAGTGGGAATTAATCTGAATATGTCCGTCACCTCTGTTGGAGGGCTTGCTGGAGACTACTTCTATGGCACTTTCCATTAAGATCTTAGTCTTTGATTTTCTGACGTAAAAGCTTGAGTAGCTTTTCCCGGTCCTCTTCTGGATGAAGAATATAGGTTTCCGTTTCTCCCTCGATGGGGGCAAAAGTCACAGCCTGAAATTCATCCACACAGACATCCAAACAGCTCGACGTCACCACACGAATTTTGGAAAGGTCCCCGGTTTCTTTAAAGGATTTTTTCAAAAACACTTTGAGATTGTCAGCTGCATTGCCCTCTTCATGCAAAGACTTGGAACTGATCGCTTTATGGCATTTGGTGCAAATCATTAAGACACCTTTGGACCAGGGAGTTTCTTCTTTTTTCATAGCCGTCTCCTCAATTCCCCCCACAAAATTTTACCTAAATCACTGCGAGGAATCTCTTTCACATAATGAATCTTACGAATTTTTTCAAAGGGAAGCACTCTTTCTGAATAGCGCTGGGCTACTTGCAAGGTCGCTGCCTCCGAGAGACCGCTGACAAGATGAATCTCAGCCCCTAACCTGTCAGACGGCATATCCAACAGCGCCAACCGCAGAGGCCAACCTGAGTCCAACTCAAAAGCGCAGCCCTCCAGAAGAGAGCGCAGTCTTGCGACATTCGTGCCCTCGCCGCCGATTTTCACATAGTCTTTACTGCGCCCTTGAATATGCAAACATCCTTCAAGGATCTCACCTCGGTCCTCCGTGGTGAACCAGCCGTCCACTTTGGGGTCCCAAACCTTTCTGCCATTTTCGGTATTCTGGGCATAACAGGTGAATAAGGAACCGCCCTGAACCTGCAAAAAACCTTCTGCATTGTTTCGAACCTCGGCGTGAGATAATAACCTCACCTCGGGAAACTCTTCCTGCTGCAAAGAAGATAAGGAGGCCGTGGCAATCTGTGAAGCTGTTTCGGTCATTCCATAACTTGGCAAGACCGGCCACCCTAAAGAGCGAGCTTTTTTATAAAGTTCAACTTCAAAAACGCCACCTCCGACCACCACCGCCCGCAAAGACGAGGGCGCTTGATAGGAGTTCGAAACAAGATCATAAACTTGAGTTGGCACCAAGGACGACAACGTACACCGCTGAGACTTCAAAACATCATAAAAAAAATGAACATCCCACTTCTGCTCTTTCAAAGCGGGAACCACCTTCGCACCAACCAAAGAGGCACGCACTTCAATGCCTAAACCACCGACATGAAAGGAGGGCAACACTTGAGTCCAAACGTCTGACGCCTCACTTTGCAAATGAGAATTCACTGATTTTGCCGAGCAAATAAGGGCGTGCTTCGACAAAGCCACAAGCTTTGTATTGCTGACAGAATCCGCCGTAGAGCCTGAGGTCGCAACCCACACGTGTCCCTGAAGATTTTGTTGCTCTTGGGCCCATGTCGCGAGCGAAAAAAGTTTTTGATAATCGGCCTGAGGCCAACGTGGATTTAAAAGAATCTCATTACTCTGAGAATCCAAATCTATTGTGTTTTGAGTTGATGCCATGGCAACGCCTCTAGAAGCTTATCAAAACCAATGCCTAAGCCCTTCACCTTCAACAAGAAAGGACCTTGTGTGGAAAGCTCTGCCGCGAAAGAGTCCATCTGATACAGACGATGCGTGAGACAGCCGGCCTCTAGAATCATATCTCCATGTTTCTTTTTAAGCTCCATGGCCACGGCAAGAGCGTGAGTCACCCCGACCGGATGATCCATATAACTGGTGACGGCGGCTTTTAACTTCCACTTTTCACAATGAGCGATCGCCTTATCGACATCCATTTTTGCGGGCTTAATCACCAACACATCGAAGGGAGCCACGTTCAACTGATCCCATTGTACTTTGTGATACTGATTATCCAAGGCGACTTTCGCCAACTTTCTTGCTTCCACCCAGGCTTTGGGATCATACGGGAAAGGATCTTCCACATACTCAATCAGAGGACGAACAGTCAAAGGAAGAGCATTCATGAATCTTTCAAAGATCGACCAGCTCCCCACAGCATTAAAATCCAAACGAATCTTCAGACCTACCGCCGCGATATGAGTCAGCATCTCGGCCTCTTCTCGCAGATTTCTTCCGACCTTCATTTTTAAAGTGCTAAAGCCTTCCTTTTTGAGCTCATCTAAAAAACCTGGCTTAATTTGTCTGAAATCGGAAAGTAAAAAGTTGTTCTTTATTTTTTCACCGGAATCAAACAAGTGGATCTTGTTTTTGCGCGCTTGAGCATCTCGGCGAGAAAACCAGATACTTTGTTCCACCTGATTGCTCATTCGGCCACGGCGTAAATCTGACAGTTGGGTTTCCAAAGAGGCATCCCCCAACTCGGGCCAAGGATGAAGATCGCTATAACCCACACAACCATCGGGCCACTCCACCTTCAGAAGAGCCCCGTCTCGCTCTGCCGCCATCGCGACTGAGTTCAAAGACTGAAGAGGTTTAAGTTTGTAGGGGCTATAAAATATCTTCATCAATACGCCAATCCCAATGCCATTAAAAGACCAAAGAGCAAATGCAGCCCGGCCGCCTGCCCTAGGAATTGATTATAGGCAGGACTGGGCTCTGTGGAGAAAACATTTTTTGTGATTTTCACAGCCAGAGGCAAAGCCAACAATGAAATTAAAGCCGGGATTCTATATCCCTCCGTCCACCAATAGACATTGAGTACAAAGGGCATAAAACACAGGATCGCAATTTCCCATCTTGAAAACTGCACTCCAAAACGAACCGCCAAGGTTTTCTTATGGACCAATAGATCCCCACTGCGATCCCGCAAATTGTTCACGGCAATTAAAACCGTGGCATGAAGACCAATTTGCAGGCCCAGGACAAAGGCTTCTGAAAGCCACTTGCCTGTATTCAAAAAAACGATCCCCATGACCGCCAGAAGACCAAAAAATAAAATGACAAACACATCCCCCAGACCCAAATACGCCAAAGGGAAGGGGCCCGCCGTGTAAGCATATCCCATCAAAACAGAGGCGATACCAATACCGACGATCACCCATCCACCTTTGATCACCAAAGGAATCCCGCACAAAACCGCCAAAGCAAAACACAGAGTTCCCAAGGCCATCACTTGCCCTGCCGACAAGATCCCTGCTTGAGTAATTCTCTGCGGGCCAATGCGCTTTTCTGTGTCGGCGCCCTTTTTAAAATCAACGGCATCGTTGACCAAGTTGGTCCCGATCTGAATAAGGAAAGATGCCATCAAAGCGTAAAAGAGAACCCATCCATCCCAAGAAAGCCCCACCGCGCGAACCAAAGCGGTTCCAGCCACACAGGGAACCAAGGCTGCCGTGAGAGTTTTAGGACGAAAAGCGAGAAGAATACTTTTAATTTGAGTCGTAGAATTCATTTTTGCATCGCATTGTGTAGGGTTAAATTCCAGCTGTGGTTGTATCAGATTCTTTTCGCGTGACCAAAAGAAATTCTAAAGGCAAAACCATGCCTGGGAGGCCTTTTATGAATTTAATCTCTGTTTTTTCTTTCCTAGCCGGAGCGCTCATTTCAGGTCTTGTCCTCTACTTCAAATTGAAGGCTCAAGCGACTGCGGAAAAGGCTCAACTTCTGGCCGACGTTCAATCATTGCAGTTAAAAAACGATCTGCTCTCACAAAGCCTTCAAGAACAAAAAATCTTGATGTCGGAAGCGCGTAAACAGCAAGAGGACTTGAGCGATCGCATGAACACTCAGTTTGAAGTGATGGCACAAAAAATCTTCGAAGAAAAATCGGCCAAATTCACCGACCAGAATCAAAAAAATATTTCTTCTATTTTAGAGCCTCTCAAAGAGCGCATCAAAGATTTCGAAAAGAAGGTTGAAGAAACCTATTCGACCGAACGATCCGAACGCGGCATGTTGCGTGGTGAGCTCTCTAAGTTGATGGAGCTGAATAAAGTGATGTCGGCCGAAGCCCAAAACCTTACCAAGGCTCTCAAAGGTGAATCCAAAACCCAAGGAAACTGGGGAGAACTTATTCTGGAAAACATCCTTGAACGCTCGGGCCTGCGCAAAGGTGAAGAGTATATCATTCAGGGCACTGACATGGATCTCCGTGGAGAAGATGGACAAATTCTTCGCCCCGACGTGATCGTCAATCTTCCCGATGAAAAACATCTTATCGTTGACTCTAAGATGACCCTGGTCGCTTATGAACAATACTCCTCTGCCGAAACCCCCGAAGAGCTTGAGCGCACGGGGAAGCTTCATGTGGAGTCCTTGAAAAAACATATCGATGGTCTTTCAGAGAAAAAATACCATGCAGCAGATAAGCTGATCTCACCGGATTTTGTCATTCTGTTTATGCCTCTGGAACCCGCCTTTGCTTTGGCTTTCAAGCTGAAACCAGAGCTCTTCCAATATGCTTGGGAACGCAATGTCGCCATCGTGAGCCCCACCACCCTGCTTGCGACCCTGCGGACCGTGGCTGCCTTGTGGAAGCAAGATCGCCAAGAAAAAAACGCTCTGGAAATCGCCAAGCGTGGTGGTTTGCTTTATGAGAAATTTGCCGGCCTGCTGAAGGATCTACAAAACTTGGGGGAAAAGCTGGGAGCCGCCCAGAAAGCTCATGAGGAAGTCCTGAAAAAGGTCTCTGAAGGGCGAGGCAACCTCATCGATCAGGTGGAAGACCTGAAGCGTTTGGGAGCAAAAACGGAGAAGTCTTTGCCCCAACTGGAAAATGCGTAGAATTTAAATCCGAGGGAGGACCCCCCTCCCTGTCAAACCTTTAGACAACTCTCCGGAATTTTCACTCCCCCGGCCTCCACCTGTAAGAACCCCTCCACTTCTGATATAAACAACCAAATTATTCATTAGTATCAGGAAGGGTTCGCTATGATGCGCACATTCGTTGTCTCCGCCGCTATCTTACTTTGGGGCTTCAACTCCTCAGCTTATTTTGAGCAGCAACCCTCTTCGACAACTCAAGAACAAGACGTCGCCCAAGCCCAAAAGGCGATCGACTCTTACCATAAGTCCCTTCGTAAAATGATGGGTCCCTTGGATGGCGAAGCTCCCTATTCTGAGCAAGGCAGTCAGATGCGCAAGGCGGAAGGCCGTGTCGCTCAAGGATATTGGATCAACGTAGACACCCGCGATCAAAAGGCCTGCGCGGAGGTCTATGAAAGCATTCGCAGTCTCAAATCCAACGACGGCCAAAAAAGCCTTCGCGAATTCTGTCAATACGACCCCTCTCAACCGATGCTATCCGTGTTGGTTCTTCAAGACATCAACGCCACGGAGTTTCGCCGAGAACTCGATATTTCTGGCCTAAAAACCACCGATCAAAACTTAGCAACAGACACTCGCAACATGGCTCTTACAATGGTCGGCGCAATGGGGCTTTTCTGGATGCTTCCTGAATCCACAACCCAATGGGATAAGAAGGCCATTTCCGAATCAAAACATGGCATCTTCACGGAATACTTCAATAACGTGAAGAAGGGACCCGTGATGGATGGCGACAACTGGTACTTCAACTGGATTGGACATCCCGTATCCGGAGCGGCTTATTATACTTTGGCTCGCCATAACAACATGACGATGATGCAGTCCTTTGGCTACTCGGTCGTGATGTCGACATTCTTCTGGGAATATGGTTTTGAGGCCTTCGCGGAAGTTCCTTCAATTCAAGATCTTTTCATCACGCCCATCATTGGCTCTTTATTGGGTGAACTTATGTACCGAGCCGAGCTTTCAATCGTCGCAAATCAAGGAAAACTTATGGGAAGTAAAGCCCTGGGTAAGTTGGCTTTGGTGATTTTAAATCCTATGGGGGCTCTTTCTTCGTCCATCAATAAAGCCTTGGGCTCTCAAGTCATTCAGAGTGCTAAAGCGGACTGGGTCGTAAGAAACGAGCAACACGAACACCAGCAAGGTATCAGTTCTACCTATGTGGGTGTGCAATTAAGATTTGTCTTTTATTAAGAGGGGCTGAGCTTTATAGCTCAGCATCCTTAACGACAGTCAGCTTCGTAGCAACATCAATCCCTGAAGATTGATTTTTAATCGCCACAGATGGGTTCTGAACCACACGCTGCTGAAGCTTCGCGAAGATAGGCTCACGAATAGCCAAGTTATTGTCCTGAAGAACACACTGACGTGCCATTTTCTCTGCCACATTCACAACAACAGGAGCCTTTAGGTTCGCCGTCATTTGAGTTGGATCATCAGGAATAGTCACGATAGAGAAATAGCGAGCTTTGTCTTGCGCTGTCAGCTTCAAGGCTTCTAGGTCACCTTTAGTTAAAGTCGCTTTGTACTGAGGAGCAAAAAGCTCTGGCTCAAGAACGGGGAAGGCAATCTGAGGGGCTTCGCAGCTTTGCAACCAAGCAAAGATCTCATCATTTGGATCATCGAGAAGAGCAAACTTACGTAAATCCGCAAAGCCCAAAAGACCTTCAGGGAAAGTCAGAACATCTTCTTGTTTCAGCTCAACTTGGCCGAAGCGTGATGTCGAAATGATCATTCATCCTCCCAAAAACTCAGGATTCACCCATATTTTAGACACACTAAGCCGGTATAATGGTGAATACATCTATAAATCTGGACCTAAATCTAGGGAGACTCAATTAAAATCGTAGGGGCTTTGACTGGGCGCTTCAGGGCTCTAGGAGTGGGTTTCCCGACTCAAAGCCCCTGAAAATCCATTATGGCTTTAGCAATTTAGCTACACTGCGAGTTTTATCGGCAGGAACGTTAGCAGACTGCTGGTTTTGGTCTTGAATGGCAACATACACCTCTTCCCGATGGATTTTGGTGTCTTTGGGCGCTTCGATACCGAGACGGACCTGTTTACCTTTAATTTGAACTACTCTGATTTTGATGTGGTCATCGATAGCGATGCTTTCACCCAACTTCCGTGTGAGAACCAGCATGACAACTCCTTTTGCTGCAGTCGTTATCGGTAGTTTTAAGCGGAACTGTAGGTATTATTTTTATCTTAGAAAGTCAAGAAGGCTTGGTTGAATAAGCTTCCCCGAGGTTTCGAGGGTCGCTTTCAGGGTGCTATCCGTCTTATTGATATCAGAAATGACCTGGAAAGCATCAGCATCTTCCAGTTGCGAAGCCGTGACTCGATTATCCACCACAGCCTTTTGGAGGGAGTCCATGGTATTATTTACGGCCATAATTCTGGACCCAACCTCAGAGCGGGCCAAAACCACCTGAGAAATAGCCTGATCCAGGGTGTCCAGATTCTCCTGAACGCCCTCTTTGTCGTTGGTTCTCAAGGAAACTTCTAAATTCCTAAGGGCGCTAAAGATATTAATGCCTGCGCCCCCCGTGACAGGGTCTTGTTTGTCCGAGCGACTTTGACGGCGCTGCGACGCAGGGCCGCGAGTTTCAATGTAGTTATTTTCGATCTCGCGATTGAGCTCGCTTCTTTCGTTTTCTTCCTGCTGGTGCTGTTTTAATTGCTCCACGTCCTTGGGGGCATCATAACTAGCCCGCACGATGCCGTCTCCACCCAGCCCACGCCCCAAAAAGACCTTACTTCCGGCGATGTTCATCGCCACGAAAGAATCTTTCTGAGTTTGAATCTTCATATCGCCATCATCACCGAAATATTCACCGGCCTGACCGAACGGAGTGGTTTGCGTTTTGTAGCCGCCAAAGATAAAGCGCTCACCCAACTTACGGTTTCCGATCTGTACGGCTTGATTGTAGATCTGTTCGATCTCTGAAGCCGTGACCATGCGGGTTTCTGAATTTCCGCTGGCATCATTCGACTGGCTGATCGCAAGCTCTTTTGCGCGCACTAAAATCTCGGACAACTCACCCAAGGATTGATCCGAAAATTCTAAAAAGGATCGAGCATTGTTAATATTTTTAATGAACTGACCGTTTCCTTTTTCTTCAGTCCGAGCCGCTAAAACCCGTGCCGAAGCCAATGGATCATCAGAGGGTTTATTAATACGCTTCTGAGTCGCAGCTTGATTTTGCAAGTCAGCCATATCCGAACGATTCTTCGTCAGATTCTGATTCACCTGATTAAAAGCCATTTTATCTGCGATTCTCATTCAACCCTTTTCCTAAAACACCTTTACCAGTTATCTACTGGGTTACATTCGTTTCAAATTCAATACTGTATCTAACATTTCATCGGCCGTTTTGATCAACCGAGCTGAAGCATCGTAAGTCTTTTGAAATTCGATCATCTTGGTTGTCTCTTCATCCAAAGAGACGCCACTGATACTTTCACGGATATTCGTCAACTGACTCATGACGTTCTTTTGGGACTCTTGGGATTTCACCGCTCTTTGCACCACCGCACCGATCTGTCCGACCTGTGTGTTGTAGTAGTCATCCAAAGTCGATGTCCCGTCGGCCATCACCTGACGGTACTGCAAAGACGAAATCACGTTCGCAACAGTGTTATCTCCAGAAGCTCCGGGTTGAGCCCCTGCCGCGATTCGACCGACATCGTTAAAGATTGTTTTATTTATGCCGATAACCGAGGCAGCTCCCTTTGTCGTTTCAGGCATATCAAAAAACAAAACACCTTGGCGTCCGTTTTTGTCATACCCCTCGATATGGGCCGCATTGACTTCTTTCGCCATCGTATAGGCCATATTATCCACATGACCTAAAAGATCTTCAATCACGTGATCACGAACATCCAAGGCGCCACCAATTCGACCGCCCGTAATCTGACTCGTGATATTGGCAGGAGAGCCCGCACTTCCCATGAAGAAAACTTCCACGCGGTTGCGACCATCCACCTCTTGAGCTTTCAGCTCTGAGGAACTCACTCCCGAAACCAAGATGGCGGTCCGACCAGCTGTCACCGTGACCATGCCGTCTTTACCCTCGGCCCAAGAGATATCAACTTTTTCACCTAACTTCTTCAAAACCACATCACGACGATCTCGTTCGTCATTGGCGGGCGTCTTTTGCACTTCGATCATCTGAATTTTTTCATTCAGAGACGCCAGCTCTTTGGTCAACTGATTGACCTCTTCGACAGTTGTTTTGATTTGACCATCCAAGTCTTCCTGCACGGCTTTGAGCTGACCAACCACTCGACCGAAATCTTTGGTCAATGCCGAAGCCGATTCACGAACCATCGTTCGTGATGCCAAACTTTCAGGGTTGTTTGAAAGTTCACGGAAAGAGTTGAAGAAATCTGTCATGTACTGATTCAAACCCTTATTGGTCTGTTCATTGTAAATTTGTTCTACACGACCTAAGGCGTCTGCACGGGAATCTTGAAACCCCATGTTCATGCCTTCTCTTTGAATCTGCTTTTCTAACCAGGGATTGTTAACACGAGTGACCACACCTGCGCGAGCACCCATTCCGATTTGAAGATTTCCTTCAGAGATAGGCGTGTTCGTCATGAGTTCGACTCTCTGGCGAGAGAAGCCCTCAGTCGATTTATTGGCGATGTTATGACCGACGGTTTGCAACGCTGTTTGAGAGTTCATCAGCGAGCGCTTACCCGTGTCCATCATGGCCGAGATTTTAGACATCCTATCCTCATCTCTGGTGGGTTACTGCTTCGGCTTCCAGGGCTCCGCCCCTTCCGCACTGCGGGCTTACGCCCTTAAGCTTCTTTACTTACAAAGTTACCTGACACCTGTGGGCCCGTTTTATATTGGCCCTTACCTCCGTAGGTTTTCTTTCCGGAGAGAGTGTCTTTGATGTCATCCAAAGCACCATTCAACGTGTGCAATGCCGACTTCGTGTATTCTTCATTTTCTTTATTAATTTCAGTGATTCTTCGGATCAACATATCCAAAGCAGCGTGCTGTGTGCGCAGACGATCCGCCGCCGGCGTTCCTGCAAGCTTTTGCGCCAACTCCAGCAGTCGAGGGTTTTCAACATCCCCTCCCACCAAGGTAGCCAAATCCATCGCATAACGTGAGCGCAAAGCATCTTGAGCGCGCAGCTTGAAAAGCAATTCCTCTTTGAGTTTATTGCTTTCATCCAAAGCATCGCGATCTGCCTTCAGAAGAATGTCTTTTTCTTTGCGTACGATGTCGAGAAGAGAACGATAGATTTTAGTCAGCTCTTCGAGATTTGCTTCTAACTTTTGAAACGCTCTTTCTACTGTTGCGTCCATCTTCATCATCCTTGATCCGCCTTCGCCAAGACTGCGGCGGAGGGCTCCGAGTTAATGCGGCATCATGCCACCCTATAACTTCGCACTCTAGAATTCGAGGTGCTCGTCAACCATCTTGTCCGCGATGGCTTTTGCATCGATGTTGTATTTGCCTTCATCGATTAGCTTTCTAAACTTTGCGACTTTCGCTTCATCCACATCAGGAGCTGACATCGCAAGTTCTTTGATGCGCTTTGCTTCTTGCGCTCGTGGAGAAAGTTCCACACGAGAAGATTCACCAAGCGTCGACGAAGTCAGAGCATCGGCTTTGTCTGTCAAACCCGCCGCTTTATTCTTAATGCCATCGGCTCTATCGGATTTCGCAGAATCAGTAAGATTCAAATTTTGTCCGACTTTGTTGTGAGTGATCTTCATTGAGAGCCTCCATCTTCAGAGTGTTAAAACACACTCTCTTATTCTTTTCATAATACCACAATGAGACAGTTCCACCAAATCATTCTGAGACAGTTTCTGGTCCAGGTTCCGCCTCTGGCTCGACAGTCCAATAGAGTGATTTTGCCTCTGGACTTAAAAACCCAAGGGTGTCGCCAGCTTGCAGTTTTTGCCCTGTCGAAACTTTAGACACTCCCCCCTTAAAAACCATCTGGCTTTTAAGACCATTGTCGTGCTCTATCTCCAGCATTGTCTGATTATCCACCAAAGCTCTTTTCCCCAGCAAAACCCCATCCCATGGGGCTTTCACGGCTTCCGGCTCTTTATTTGCCGGCGACTCTCCCGGTGTTTCCGCACGATTTACGTCAATGCGATAAGACACGGCTTGTTTTTTTCCAGGGTGCTGAAAGGGTTGCGCCCGGTACTCACTTTTTGCATCAAAGGGCAACGGCCCTTGAGGCTTGGCAACCGGCGCTTTGATTCCCATCATCACGCCAAACTTATCCATGAGTTGTTTGTAGATCATATCGGACAAACCGATCCCTCCACGCTCTCCCCACTTCTCGACGTAGTGATCATCTAACTGCTCTTTAAAAATTTTCTCAGCCTGATTCGACTGAACGAAACCACCCTCATGCACAGTGGAGCGCATCGCCTTCATCATCTCGCGCAAAAAATGTTTCTCATACATATCAGAAACATCCCGCAACTTCTGCTCCGGAGACTTCTGAACCGGCCGCGACATAAACTTCGAATCAAAGGCTTTAAAGTTTCCTGAATTTCCAGAGGCTCCACTCATGTCACTCATGAACAGCCTCCGAAAGAAAATTGGGCGTTCGCTGCAAAATTACCCTTTGCTTCTCTCACAAACTTTGTCTTGTGAGGAAGGTGGGACTCTGCAAAGAGTTGCCGCAAGTTCCACAGCACCAGGAAAGATCGGCAATAGAACTCAGAAGAAAAAAGACTAGCACCCACCGATGCCAAAAAGAACTTCGCCGCGCGAGGACTGTCCGAAGCGGCCACTCTTTGCAGAGTCCCACCTTCCTCACAAGCAGCAAATTTTAGTGGAAGAGAAAAAAAGGGGAGTTGAGTCGGAGAATCATGTGCATCCTGCACTTGACTCTTAGAGTGTAGCTTCGGCTCGTGTTCACCAATCCTTGGTGCCTGCTGACCTATTGCTCCTGTTTCCTGCGAGAAACTTTTGACTCTTGACCTTCCATGGTTCGCGATCTCTTCCTCACCCTCCCCGCGTTCCAAACACATCCATGTGTCTGAAACTATATTTACAATTCTATTAAATGCTGTGTCATTTTGAAACACAAATTTCATAATACTTCGAGTTCCCCGTGCAAAGCTCCAGCTGATTTAATGGACTGAAGTATAGTTATCAGGTCCTTAGGCGAGACGCCCAGCTTGTTTAGTGCTTGCACGAGTTCCCCAACACTGACACCACTTTCGAGCACAGCGACTTTTTCTTCGCCACCTTTTTTGCCATCTCCCACTTTCACAGAAAGTGCACCGTGCGAGATCGCCACTCTTGAAATTTTCACTTTATCGCCAATTACAATCGTGCCCGTTTTTTCATTCACAACCACACGAGCCTTCATATCCGGATTGATATCGATGGATTCAATCGTTGCCAAAAGTTCAACGCCTCTGTTTTCGTACGCAAACGGAGTAATGATATCAATAGTACCCGCATCTTTCGCCGAGGCATAGTGCCCACCCAGTTCTTTGTTAATCGTAAGAACTGTGCGTGCTGCCGTCGTGAAATCAGGATTGATCAGTGTCAGACGGTACATCTTACGAGTCGCAAAATCGGCTGTCATATCACGTTCAATGATCGCGCCATTAGGAATACGGCCCGAAGTTCCGTGTTGATCTTTCCCATCGCCACCAATGACGATACTTCCTTGCGCCACCGCATACACTTGTTCATTCGCAGCGCGAAGAGGGGCTTGCAACAAAGTTCCCCCGGCCAGTGAAGAGGCGTCTCCGATCGCGCTGACTGTAATGTCAATAGGGTTTCCAGCCTTCCCGAAGGCGGGCATTGTACCCGTGATAATAACAGCCGCCACATTTTTACTTGAGAACTCAGGAGAATCTAACTTCATGCCCAACTTGTCGAACATACGCACGACACTTTTACTCATGAATTCATTTTTTCCGTCCCCGGTCCCCTTAAGACCCACGACGATCCCATAGCCGATCAATTGATTTTCGCGAACTCCGCGAATGCTGGCAATGTCCTTCAAGCGAGCGGCATTGGCCCCTTCGTAGTAACCTAAAATGAAAAGCGCAACTATAACGAGAATCTGAAAAAATCTATTCATTGCGTGTATTCCTTCTGATGCTGACAACATCGTACTGAGGATCCAAAAGTTTATCTGAGGAAATTCCTTGATCGTTGAAATCTTCGGGACGAATAAGGCCCGTGACAATAACTTTGTATTCGCGTTTTCCAATCATAAAGGGTTGCTGACCTTTGACACGATAGTTTCCGTCCGCCAACTTTTCCACCAAACGGGTCGGGATATTCTGCACTTCCGCCAATCCTTCTGAATCTTTTTCTTCGCTCTTGGCTGGCTCTGGCTTCTTCGGCTCCGAAGCTGGTGCTCGAGACGCCTCTCCATTTTGTGCCAAAGAGTTGTTCAACTCTTGCTGTTGCTGCTGTTCTTCAAGTTGTTTGAGCAGCTTCTTAATCACGGACACCTTGGTTTCAACTTGCTTCATCGCAGGGCCATCTAATTTGACACTCAAAAGATCGCCTTCTTTGCGCATCTTATTTTGTGCAAAAAGGTAAGCCCCTTGGCCTTCCATCACCCATGTCGAACCGGCATTGCTGCCCACATCCGACTCTTCCTCCATGCGATTGCGAGTCATGCGTTTATACTGACGATCTGTAGGGACTCCCAAGTTTTGACCGTCTGAATAGCGGGGTGCCGACTTAATATTCTCTAAGGACGTTTTTGCAGGCGGCTCCGTCAAAGAATCAAAAAGATTGTTCATCGTAGCGCAGCCCGTGAACAAGAACAAAACCGTCATACATCCTGCAAAGGTTTTCACGCTGATATTCTTCATTGCAACTTCACCACACCTTTTTCAATCACGAGGCCTGAGAGAACCTTTTGAGTTTCTAAATTTTTAACTTTAATCAAATCTCCGACAAAACCATTGTCCTCAGCTTGCATGTTGATGGAGATTTCAAAATCCTCATCACCAAGCATGGCTTTAACGATCTGTCCCCTCTTAGCTGCCGGTTCACGTTTGAGATCAGAAGTCCAAATAGGGCTTCCGACGGGAAGAGAGCGGGCGGCCAATTGACCTTGAATGTCTTCCACTCGCAGCACTCCGTCCTTGGAATACGTCACATCGGTCATGACCATGCGCACATCTGCGGGTTGCACCCTCTCTCCTTGTAGGATCAATCGTGTCGTTACAGGGGTTAATTGGGACACACGAATTGTTCCAGAAATCCATTTTAGCTGACGCTGATCCCCGTCGCGCACCGGCAAAAGGAACCCACCCTTGGCCGATAGCTGCGTAAGATCGAGCTCCCATTGCTTTTGAGAAGGCACCGGCGTGCTTTGAACGGTGACTTTGTACTCACAATCATTACAACGGGCTTTCAGTGTATTATGAATTTTTCTTTCAACTTCTTGCCGTGAAATCGGCGTCGAAGAAAAGCTCACCTTTACTTGAGAAGGAATCTTAAACGCAGGATTCAAATTTCTAAGGCCTTCTTGGGACTTCATCGACTCACGCACCTTCGCCAGAATCTCTGGAGAGTTCAGATGTTGAGACAACAATAATTCCCGAGCGTCCTGACGAATCACAATGCTGTCCAAGAAAGAAAGAAGCTCTTCATTTCCTCCCGAAACCACCGCAACGTCCCCCAAACGCAAAAGTTCGCGCTGGGAAATCTCAATGCTTCCGGGAATAGAGACCTCGGGCCTTGCGAAGGCGGGAGGAGTTAAAAAGAAAAGGGCTACAAAAAACTTCTTCATCAATTATCTCAAGTTATTAATAGACTGGAGCATCTGGTCTGACGCCTGAATCACTTTCGAATTTGTTTCATACGCCCGTTGGGAGGTGATCATATTCACCATCTCGTCAACAATGTTCACATTGCTGGCCTCTAGCTGTCCTTGCGCCAGATAACCCGTACCATTCAAACCAGGCCGAGCCGCTATAGCTTGGCCACTGGAAGGAGTTTGTGAAAATAGATTTTTACCCAAAGCCTTCAGACCTGCGGGGTTTACGAAGTTAATCAAGTCAATCTGTCCAATCGTTTGTGGGGCATCACTCAGCCCCTGAATCACACGCACTTCCCCACTGGGAGCCACTTCAATTCCTGAAACATCTGGTGGAACTGTGATTTCCGGCTGCAAAACATTTCCATTTTTATCCACCAGACGTCCGTTAGGATCTTTTTTGAAAGCGCCATCGCGCGTGTAGGCCATCTGACCGTCTGGAGTGAGAACTTGAAAGAAGCCCGAACCTTCAATTTGCAAATCCAGAGGATTTTTCGTCACCTGAGCATTCCCACCAGCGAAATCTTTTTGAATCGCCGCCGTACGAACACCAAGACCCGTTTGAACTCCGTTCGGAGAATAAGCATTCAACCCGGAAGCCGTGCCTGGCTCTTTCTGGGTTTGATACATGAGATCTTCAAACTCAGCACGAGATCTTTTGAATCCGTTTGTAGAAACGTTGGCGATGTTATTGGCGATCACATCCATGTTCGTCTGTTGAGCCGCCATGCCGGTTGCTGCTGTATTCAAACTCTTAAGCATCTAGGAATCCTTCCGTCGCTTATTTAATATTCTTCAAGGGCCATCATGGCCTAATTTGTTTTTCCCACCACGTTGACCATCTTATCAGCCATCTGATCATAGGCACTGATGGCTTTTTGAGTGCTCTCGAAGACACGATTGGTGGATATCATGTCTGTCATCTCTTGTACGATATTGACATTGGATGTTTCTAAAAAACCTTGTTTGACACTGGGGTTATTCACATTGGTCATGTCAGGAGTGCTATTGGCCTTAAAACCGTAGAGAGAGCCGCCCATCTTTTGCAAAGAGTCTGGATTGTTTACGTTGACCAACGACAACTTTCCAATATTTTCAGTTCCCTCAAAGACATCCCCGTTATCAGCAACGCTCACTGCTCCCGTTCCTTGCAAGCGGATAACTCGCGATGCGGGATCAGCTCCCGGCTCTGCCGAACGAAGAACAGGATGACCTTCTTTGGTAACCAACTGCCCATTGCCATCCAACGTAAAATTCCCGGCTCGCGTCAGTCGTACGCCCCCGGGAGTCGCCACTTCAAAAAAACCTTTTCCATCGATGGCCACATCCAATGCATTCCCCGTGGGCTTCAAGCCTCCTTGCGAAAAGTCAGTGAAAGTGCCTTTGGCATCGACATAACTTTTGTCTCCGCCCTGCATATTGTAGAAGCTTTCGATGGAGGCCACGTCGCGAGGAATCTGAATAGTTTCCGGCTGTTTCTCATTGGCCGTTAGATATTCTTGAAAAAGTTGCTGGTCGCGTTTGAACGCGGGTGTGTTCACGTTGGCCAGATTATTGGCGATCGTATCCAACTTTGTACTTTGCGCGATCGCACCACTTAGGGCTGTATATACACCTTTTACTCCCATGAACACTCCTCCACACTTTGTTGAGCAGCAAGGCGTGTGCCATCTTTTGACAGGACGGATCTTGGTCTAGGAAAAGAGTTCCTTCCTGGACCTCCGTATGGAAAAAAAATCTTGGACTCAAGTTTTTTTAGATCTGACCGAACATTGACCTTCGTCGATGGTGCCAGGGTATTGTCAGTTCTTTGTCGACAGTGTCAAAGAATCGGCTTCATAATTGTCTTTATGAGAACGTGGGCTGTCTTGATTTTTTCTATTTCTATTTCCCTCTTCGCGCACGCCGAGACGCCGAAAGAGGCCCCTGTTCCCGCCTTCACTCTTAAAGAAAAACTGAAAACTCTCACGTCGCAATCAAGACATGTGCAATCTGATAATCTCATCTTTGATTTGCCTGTCACCTACAACAAAAAGGTCAGTAAATGGATTGCCTACTTTCAGGGGTCACGAAGCAATAAGTGGTTTCGCGAGTGGTTGCAGCGGTCCTACAAATACATGCCCTTCATTCAAACTGAATTGAAGAGGGCCGGCCTTCCCATGGATCTCGCTTACATGGTGATGATCGAAAGTGGTTTTGCTCCAAATGCTATCAGTCACGCCAGTGCCGTGGGACCTTGGCAGTTTATCGAAGCCACGGGAACTCGTTACGGACTGAATAAAACCTGGTGGTTGGATGAACGCCGTGACCTTAAAAAAAGCACCTTGGCCGCCATCCGCTACCTCAAAGATCTTCATGCCGAATTCGGATCTTGGTATTTGGTCGCCGCCAGCTACAACATGGGTGAAAACGGACTTCGTCGCCAGATTAAGAAATATGGGACCAAAGATTACTGGTCTCTCATAAAACTTGATGCCCTTCCCGCCGAAACTCAAGAGTATGTTCCAAAGATCTTGGCCGCAATGCTGATCGCAAAAGCACCAAATCTTTATGGTTTTCGAGACCTAGAAAAGATGGACCCCTTGGATTACGATATCGTTCTTGTCCCCGGAGGAACTGATCTTTCCCCCTTGGCAGATCATCTCGGGGTCACAAGAAAGTCATTAAAAGATTTGAACGCCGAGCTCTATTTAGGATACATTCCTCGCCAAGTGGATAAACATTTTATCCGAGTTCCCAAAGGGGCTGGACAGATTGTTTCTTCATTCATACATCAGCAGAATCGGAAAGTTGCATTGGAATGAAACCTCTGATCGTTCAAAAATATGGTGGCGCTACTCTCGCAGATCCCGAAAAGATCAAGGCTGTGGCCGCCAGAATTGCCGCGCAATCAAAAGAGAATTCTTTGCTGGTTGTCGTCAGCGCCATGGGAAAAACCACCAATTCTTTGATTGATCTAGCCAACCAAGTTTCTGAACATCCTCAACGTCGGGAAATGGACATGCTCCTCACTGTAGGAGAACGCATCAGCATGTCATTAATGAGTATGGCTTTGAATGATTTAGGCTGCCCCGCCATCAGCTTTACCGGAAGCCAAGCGGGAATATTTACGGATGATTCTCACGTCAACGCTTTCATTAAAGATGTGAAGCCGATACGAGTGGAAGAATCTTTACGCCAAGAGAAAGTCGTTATCCTTGCCGGCTTCCAAGGAGTTTCTCCCATAACTAAAGAGATCACGACACTGGGGCGCGGGGGATCCGACACATCGGCTGTCGCCATGGCCGCCTCTTTTAAAGCTGAACGCTGCGAAATCCTTAAAGACGTTCCGGCCGTATTTACAGCAGACCCTCATATTGTCAAAACGGCGCGCCCACTTCGAGAACTCAACTACGATCAAATGATGGAGATGACCTTTTGGGGAGCCAAAGTTCTTCACTATCGTTCGGTCGAGCTCGCAAAAGTTCGCGACGTTACTTTGTACATCGGCCCCGCTTCCAACAAAACTTCAGACGGAACTCTCGTAAAAAAAGGATTAAATATGTTTGAATCCTGTAAGGCCCTTTCCTTAAATTCTCACGAAATTGTCCTTGGCATTTCCTGCAAAGAAAAAAATCCTGCGAAAGCTCTTCAAAACCTGCAACATCTGTTTGATCAAAAACAAATTGCCTTCCCTCAGCTACTTCAGTGTGAAGCAAACCAGGACATGACTGAAATTCTGTTAACCGGCCCTCAAGAAATTATGTCGGCGGCAAAAAAGGAAGTTCAGAATCATCACGATTTTTCTCTGCAAGGTCCTGAGCTTTCAACGGTGACCCTGACCTGCACGGGGGCGACTTCGCCCGAAATGACCCAAAAGGTCCTCAATATTCTTTCAGAGCGACAACTCACTACCCGCAAAATCATGCTCAGCGCGATGAGCCTCACCGTTTTAGTCGAGGCCCCGCTCAGAAAGCAAGTGATCGAAAGTTTACATCAGTTGATTTAAAACTAAGGAAGCAAGGTCGGCATCATCACCTGATACCGATTCTGAATCTTCTGCCAGATATTGGAATGAGGTCCGGTAATCCCATCGGGCCCAGCTAAACCAGACACCCCTCGTTTGGGATCAAATTGGCCACCCGGTAAAAACTTTTTTAAATCCGGATTTGTGGGCGCAATACCAGTGCCAGCTCTTCCGCCATATCCACCTCCGACGGCACCACCGCCAGAACCTGATCCCCCTCCAAAAAGTCGACCGCTGCCACCGCCGTAAAATCCACCATTCACACCGGGGGAACTTTCTCCAGCGCCAACCGCGCCCGCAGCGCCTCTGGCCGGAGACCCGCCGCCAGAGCCTTCTCCGCCACCAACAGTTCCTCCCCCCTGGCTGCCATCAATCGAGTCCCCGCCGCCGGAACTCGGCTTGCCATGACTGATCGCGGGTGTTCCAAAAAGATCTCCGCCCATATCAGAGCCATCGGACTTGTTACCCAATCGAGATGACGAGTCTATGCTGCCAACAACCGTGTCGCCACCCGGTTTTTGCGCAGAAACACATGCGGGATCGTGAGGATTTTTAATACAGATACAGACTTTATTCGTGGATGCGAACTCTGGTTTTGAACAATCCACGGGAGCGGCAGGATTGCAACCTGGATAGTTCGGATTTGCCTTGCAGAGATCGCTTACCGAAGAATCACCGGCAGTTAAGGAAGCACATTGAGAGGCGTTCGCTGACGTGGCTCCATAGTTTTGAATCGCCTGAGCGGCCTGATTCACGTTGGATTGATAGTTATTACACTTCGCGAGTTCAGTATCTGCGGGGGCTTGCATCTGAGCGATCACGGCTCCCGTACTGTCTGCACTGGCCATCGAGAGACAAGCAGTATTCTTTTCAACAAAGGACTTAACTTCAGAACATGCTGAACGACAACTTGAAATCGAATTGCTGCAATTAAGGCGGTACGCCGCCAAAGCCGCATTGGCCGCCTGGGAAAGGTTCGCCATCTTAGAACAAGCGGCCTGAATACTCGACGCCGTCTGTTGTCCCATCATCAAAGCGATTTGTGAGGCGGTACTTGCCACACTGTTCATACCCGAATCATTTTTTTCGTCACAGGTATGCGAAGTCTCTTCCACAGAGGTACGACACTCTTGCAAAAGACGATCATAGGTCGCAAAACAGTTTTCCGCGGGGTTGGGGTTTGCAGACGTTTCCCGAGAACGACAAGAGTAGGAGGTTCTTTCATTATTGTCGGCATAACAAACCTGTCCATCTGGGCATCCCGTCACTTTGCAATTAGCCACTGAGGCATTCGGCACGCACGTTAAAGCCGCAGACTCATCACTGCCGCTGTCGTCGGAGCTGCAATGATATCCGGGACCACATCTTTCGGCCCCACAAGGAATTCCTTGCAACAGAAAATCCGTGCTGCTGCTGCCAACACATTCATAAATCGTGTTCTTGGTAATAATGTCGACTCTGGTTTTACAATAAGCCCCAGCACCACAAGTTTGTTGACCACAAATGACACCACCAAAGGCAAAGGAACTCGGCAGAAGATTCACTGCCGCCGCAAGGAAGAAAATTTTCAGATAATACCAATATCTCATTCCCATTGGGGAACGTATCGGCCCTTTGGCGAGACTACTTTATGAAATTACAATTTTGAGTCACTTTGAGACACTAAGGAAGCAAAGTTGGACTCATAACTTGATAACGATTCTGAATCTTCTGCCAAATATTAGAATGGGGTCCGGTGATTCCATCAGGGCCACCAAAACCCGACACTCCTCGTTTGGGATCAAACTGTCCTCCGGGTAAAAACTTTTTCAGATCCAGCCCGCCGGGGATTGTGCCTTTTGCCAAGCGCCCCCCGTAGCCACCAGCCGCACCGCCTTCACCACCAGAGCCACCACCAAAAAGTCGACCGCCACCACCACCATAAAATCCACCATTCACACCGGCAGAATCTTCACTGGCAATCCCTCCTCCTGCTGCGGCAGGACCTCCGCCAGAGCCGCCACCGCCGCCACCGACAGAGCCTCCACCTTGACTTCCGTCAATCGAGTCTCCGCCGCCAGAGCTTGGTGTGCCATGGCTGATCGAAGGAGTTCCAAAAAGATCTCCGCTCATATCAGAGCCATCGGCCTTATTACCCAATCGAGATGAGGAATCAATACTCCCCATAAGATTATCGCCTCCTGCTTTTTGCGAAACCGAACAGGCGGGATCGTGGGGGTTCTTAGAACAAATACAAACTTTGTTGGTTGTTGCAACCTCAGGTTTTGAACAATCCACAGGGGCCGCCGGGCTACATCCAGGATATTTTGGATTGGCTTTGCAAAGTTCAGTGACTGCCGAATCCCCGGAGGTCAATGCCGAACACTGAGACGCATTGGCCGTGGTGACACCATAGTTTTGAATCGCCTGTTGAGCCTCATTGATTTTTGTCTCTAAGGAACGACACGTGTTGATGTTCTTATCAAAGACCTGCTGATAATGAGACATGGCGTTGCTTAGTTCTTCACTACTCAAATGAGGATAACAGGCCGACGCCTTTTCTGAAGTAAATTTTTTGGCCTGATCACAGGCAGACAAACAGGCCTCTTGCGCATTTTTACAATTCATTCGATAGGCCGCTAAGGCCGCATTCGCCGCTTGAGAAAGATCCGCCATCTTAGAACAGGCGGCCTGAATACTTGAAGCCGTTTGCTGTCCCATCATCAAGGCAATTTGAGAAGCAGTCCCAGCAACGTTATTCATTCCCGCATCATTCTTCTCATCACAACTGGCGGTTGCCTCCACAGCCTCTTGTTCGCATCTATTTATTAGCGAGGTAAACTCAGACAAACAACTTTCAGAACCTTGTGTTGATCCTTCACTCGCTGGAGACTCTTCCCGTGAAGGGGGAGTCTCCTCTAGACACCTGTAGGCTCCATCTTGATGGCGAACACATTGTTCGCCAAAGCACTGATTATTGCACTCATTTGGTTCTGCGGGCGCCGACGATGGGCTAGCAGAAGCACTCGGGGAGTTTGTTGCCGAACTCGTCGGGGCAGCGGGTCTTTTTACCTTTGGAGTTGCTGACTTAGAAAGACTTCTCATGCAAGCGTTGAAGTCCGCATTTCTTTGAGCATCACTGAAGTCATCATAAGACTTCCCGTTATTGGCAATCTTGTTTCGACAAATAATTTCATTATTGGACATCTGCGCCCAAGAACTCGCCGAAAAGAATAATAGAATTACAAAAATAGAAAGATTCCCCATAGCCCGCGTATCGGACTAAATACGAGAATACTTAAAAATACGTTCCTACTAAAATATATACGTCTTCTCTTACATCTTCGTCTCAATCTGAAACACTAAGGAATCAAAGTCGGACTCACAGCCCTATATCGATTCTGAATCTTCTGCCAAATATTAGAATGGGGTCCGGTGATTCCATCAGGGCCACCAAAACCCGACACTCCTCGTTTGGGATCAAACTGTCCTCCGGGTAAAAACTTTTTCAAGTCTGGTCCGTCTTCACCTTTGGCACTTTGGGACCCACGATATGAACCCTCGCTGCCGCTGGCCTCACCGGCCGAGGATCCATTGCCATAGTAACGGCCTCCACCGCCTCCATAAAATCCCGAATTATCTCCTGAGAATTTATCACCAACACTTTCATTCGCTTTGGCAAGATGGGCCACTCCGCCTCCCCCACCCTCGCTTCCTCCCAGAGGAGCTCCGCCTTGATGACCATCAATTGAACTCCCACTTCCCCCTCCCGGAATTCCGGGGGCCACAGAAGGAAGGCCCGGGATATCCCCTTGAAACTCTCCGCCAGAATTGGCAAGCCTTGAGGAGGAATCTATACTTCCTCCCAAAGAATCGCCGCCTGCTTTTTGCAAAACAGCGCATGAAGGATCATGAGGATTCTTAGAGCAGATACAAATCTTGTTAGTTGTTGCATATTCAGGTTTAGAACAATCCACGGGAGCTGCGGGGTTGCAGCCTGGATAGCTTGGCGTGGCCTTGCATAGTTCGGCAACAGAGCGAGATGGATCTCCAGAAGTCAGCGCCGCACATTGAGAAGCATTTGCCAACGTAGAGCCGTAGTTCTGAATCGCTTGTTGAGCTTCGTTAATCTTAGATTCCAATGAACGACAAGAATTCAAGTTTCCATCAATCGAAGAATGATAACTAGACATCGCCACGGTCAGTTGTCCTCCGCTCAGATCCGGAAAACACGTCGCCGCCCTTTCAATAATAAAGGTCTTGGCTTGCTCGCAAGAACTCAAGCAAGATTCTTGCGCCGACCGACAATTCAAACGATAGGCTGCTAAGGCGGCGTTCGCCGCTTGGCTTAAATCCGCCATCTTAGAACAGGCGGCCGTAATACTCGAAGAGGTTTGTTGTCCCATCAACAAGGCCACCTGGGAGGCCGTGCTCGCAACAGAATTCATTCCGCCATCATTCTTTTCATCACAGTTGGAAATCGCCGCCTGAGACTCCTGCTGACATCTCTCAATGAGGTTTCCAAATTGCCCTTGGCAAGCCAGTGCTTCTTGAGAGTCCTCACTTGTTCGCGCCGTTGCTGGTTCTTCAGAGGCGGGAGCCGCAGGGGGAGAACTGTCGCTTGAGGTGCCCGCTGATGTATTTGTCGCTGTCGTTGCTGTCGTATTCGCTATACTGGAGGAGCTCCCCTTCATACAATTATCAAAAGCCCGAGTTCCGCTGGTCAGTCCTTGAGCTTGGCATTTTTTAAATTGTGAATTATCGGGATGATACATCTGAGTGAATGTTCCATCACTTCGCTCAATGACGCCCCCAGAACTCTTCATGCATTTTTCATATTCCTGTCCGCAGAGAGGACTGCCGGGATTTGACTTTAAACATTCCTGAAAGGGAGGAGTACAATAGGATGTACCAACCCAAGGTCCAGCATGAACAGGGAGAGAAAAGCAGAAGACGCTCCAGAACAACCAAGAGCGCCCCTGTAAACCGAGAATGTACCGAAAATTCCTTATCATCCCCATGTCTAGATTATCGGCTCTTCGACTAGAATCCTTGAGATACTCACAAATTCTTCTCATATTTTAATAAATCTCAAATTGAGATTCACCGCGCAGGACCAAAGAATTAGCCCCATGACAAAGGGGCGTTTCTTTTAGATCATACAAGCACAGCAAAGACATCCACCAAGGAGCTGTTATGGATAAAAACCTTTATTCCTTTTCTGTAAAAAATGCGAGCGGCTCACCCGTCTCCCTTGAGAAATACCGAGGACAAGTGGTCTTAGTTGTAAACGTCGCCAGCAAATGCGGTTTCACGCCCCAATATAAAGGGCTCGAAGAGCTGTTTGAAAAATTCAAAGATCAAGGATTCTCTATCATCGGCTTTCCCTGCAACCAATTTGGAGCGCAAGAGCCAGGCAGTGACTCTGAGATCCAGCAGTTTTGCGAACTCAACTATGGTGTGCAGTTCCCTGTCATGGCCAAAGTCGAAGTCAATGGAGAGCAAGCCGATCCCATCTATAAATGGCTCAAAGAAGCCGCCCCCGGAGTCTTGGGAACTGAGATGATCAAATGGAACTTCACAAAATTTCTAGTCGGCCGCGATGGTCAAGTGATCAAACGTTATGCTCCTCAAGATGAACCCAAAAGTATGATTGAGGATATTCAAAAAGCTCTTGCGAAATCATAAGACCGTCTCAAATTGAAACACGGTGATGCCCGTACAAATCGTTGACAGACACTCGCGAAGTACGGCATCCCAAGAATCCCAACGCCTCAATAGACCGCTTATTCCATCTCATCGGTTCATAGACTGGCACCCGCCTTGCTCCTTTTCTTTCAAAAAAGGAGAGAAATTCATGTCATTCAAATTTTTATCGCTGACCCTTGCCGGCGCGCTAAGCATGCAAAGTATGGCTATTGCACAAACGGATCGAACCGCCGGAATTGGCGACGAGCAAATTCGTGCAGCCAAACAAAACATTATGGCCGTAAAAAAAGATCTCTTAGCGCTGGATCAAGCACTGATCGCGGCAAAAGAAAATATTGAGAAAAGAGACAGCAGTGGACGCATCCTGAATGGCTCCGCCATCGCTGGTGCCGCCGTCGGTTTAGGACTTTCCGCAATTGCCGGATTTTCTTTCAGTTCAAGAGGGGGAAGCAGCTCCGGGATCCTCGGCTTTTTTGCTGGTGCGGCGGCTGTTTTGACGTCCGCTTCATCAAGCGGTCTCAGTGCTGCGGGCGAAAAGGCAAAACCCGATTCAGATCTTAAGGATCTCACAGAAAAACTGAACGGCGCTGAAGCCGAAGTCCAAGGGGCTCTTTCTGCGACGTCCGATAAGGCCACCGTGGCTCTTCTCAAGCAACTGGATGGCTCTCTCAAAGAGGTCAGAAAGACACTCACGACATATTCTGAAAAAGACGCTTCTATATCTAAAAATAAGTTGATCGCTCAGATCACTCAAGCTGCGGGTGCGGCGATCACCGTTTACGGCGTCACACAACGTCAATCTAAAGCCGTCCTAATCGGACCGTTGATCATGAGTGCCGGAAACATCGGTCAAATTGTCGGCGGATTGTCTGATGCAGACGCGGAACTTGTTCTCAAGGAAATTGAAAACACACGTCGCTCTCTTCTTTCAGCCGCTGTGGCGTTGGAATAGAATAACATGAATTTAATGACTCGTATCGCTTCACTACTGTTGGCCGTCATCCTCTGCACCACTTGGGTTGCAGAGGCCTCGACTTTGCGATGCGAGTCCGTCTTTTTACCGACAATCAACGACATCATTCAACAGCTTGATGCAACTCACGAAAAGTTTCTTTTAAAAGGCTCTTCTTTTGAAGAGTTCAGTAAAGACTTCTCCTGGATGCGCAAAAGAAAATTGCGCAAACTTGTCAGTGATATTGAGATTCAAACCTTTCCCTCTGAAAAAGCCGTCGAAAGATATGCTATCGAACTTGGTACGGTCCTTTTTGGTTCAAAAAATACCGTCGATCGTTGGCTCTTTGAAAGTAAAGACGCGCGCCTCGAGGAATCTGCAGTTCTCATCATCAAAGAAAAGATTCTTAAAGACGGTCTTCTGCAAACCTGGGGGCAAAGTCATGATCCTCACACCGTCAGCCTCTTCCGCAAAATGGTCGATCGCATTTGGATCATCCAGAACAGTAAAATTGTTCAATGGGCCCGCATCCCCTGGAATCTTCCCGGCCTTAAAGACAAAGAGATCCCACCCGACTTGATGTTCAAGGTGATGCGTGATGGATTTACCAACCATTCCGAGGAAGTCCGCCTAACCCTCAAAGCGCAAACCAAGATTGATGCTTACAACACCTTCCGAAAGATCTATGCCCCTGTTATCTTTGGCGTGCTGCTGATCGTGAATGCCCACCATGGATACCATGAAATTCAAGCCATTCACGAACGTCAGGTGCAAGAGGTTATTCAACAACTTCAACAAACCCAAAAGACCGTCGAGTCGTCCGCTGCGCAGATCAAAAAAGAGCAAATCGAAATTGCCTACAAAAGCGCCCTTGAAGATTTCATTAAAAAATGGGGAGAGCCTCCCACGGAGGCTGAAAGTCAGATTATAAGAATCAAAATTCAACAGGCTCTCGAGGCGTCTTAAGGATCAGTGCCTAGAAATCTTTGCGCTTAAATCTCAGCCACGCTACCGAAATCGGCGTCAAAATCCACAACAACAGCGCCAAACTGCTAACCGCTTTGATGAAACCGGTTTCCCAAGCTCTTCTTAATAAAAGCCCCGCATAGCCAATCCAAAGAGAACTCTCATCATTCGCCAGATTCTGGTATTTCAAAAGAGCCAATGGATTCAAAGAACTCAAACCCAAAATGAGTTTTTCCAAGGGATAGGCCGAATAGTTAATGATGATCCAAAGATTCAAACCATCCAAAACAAGACAGAATAACAAGATCACCGCCGCAGCAATCGCCATGGCTTTTAAGCGATCCTGAATCTGAATGGCCAACAGAAAACCAATTCCTGTAAAAATAATCTCAATGACAGTCTGACTGGCAAGAAGACGAATACTTTCATTTAAGTGCAAGGAGGCGCCCATCTGTAAGATAAGAGAAAGGCCCGTTGATATTCCTATGCATAAGCAAAACGAAGAAAGTCGTGCCAAAAAAACAGTCTTTCGTTCTATCGGCTGAGTCAGAATCAACGAAATAAACTCTGAATTGTTCTGCCAAGACAACGTAGAAAAAAGAAGCAATCCAATAGAGTGAAAGAACAAAACGGAGTTCATGGTGCTAACGAAAAGCTGCTGAGGATCATTGCTGAAATAACGAAGCGAGAAAAGGATCAGATTAAACGCGATAAGATAGATCCACAACCAACGACTTTTTGCTAATGCCATCGACTCATATTTAAAAAGAGTATTAAACTTTTTCATTGAAAGCCTCTTTTCTTTGAGACAAGACATGGACAATAGAGCTTTCAAAATCTTCAAAACCCGTTTGATTCTCAAGATCTTTTACGTGACCACTGTAAGCCCATTGCCCCTCTAAAAGGAAATGGACCTTATCAGAAAGCTGTTCAATCTCACTGGTGATATGGGAAATCAGAAGAATCGTTGTCTTTTTGGATCTCTCCGCTAAGATCTTCTTAAAACGAGCGGCGGCCACCGGATCTAACCCCACTGTCGGCTCATCCAGAATAATCAGAGGAACATCAAACATCAAAGTCGCAATCAAAAAACACTTTTGAAAGTTTCCGCCAGAAAGAGCTTTAAGGGGTTTCCCCAATTCCTTGGTAAATTCAAATTCCCGGATCAACGAGTCCTTAAAAGTGGCCTTGTCCCCGCGCAGATCTTCGATAAAATCAAAAAGCTCTTGAGGCGTGGTATTGCGTGGGGCTTCGGGGTGCTGAGGCAACCAAGAGACCTTTTCACGACAGCTTTTCAGAGGAACACCATCCAGTAGAACCTCTCCACTTTGAATATGCACAAGCCCCAACATTGATTTTATTAAAGTCGTCTTACCACATCCATTCGGGCCCAGAATGCCATGAATCATTCCTTCTTCAAACTTCGCATTGAGCTTGTTTAAGACTGTTTTTTCTCCGTAGGATTTACTGAGGTCAATAATTTCTATCATTTCATGCTCCCAGATGAGTGTTTCATAAGCGGCTCTTGATCCCGAAGACTCACAGGAGAAAGAGCCGGAAACATCTGTTCTGCCCAGTCCAATAACTTCAAAACAGGTGTGCCGATAAGGAGAATACTTATATTGTATTTTTCCAAAAGATAGGAAGAAAAGCTGGTCGGCTGATAGGGCAAATCCGCAATGCCATCTTGATTTAAGTCGACATTTTTATGCTGAGCCCAATAGTTTTGTTTAAATGTATTCAGATTCAATTGAGAGTTCGTCGCCACCTCAAGAGTGTTATCCAAAAATGCATTCCCTTGAAAGACATTACTGTCACAAGAGCTGAGCAGTCGGATCGCCCAACCATTCTTATCAAAGCGATTGGAATAGAAATTGTTTCTATTCGAACCTTCCATAAAGATCGCCACTGTATTTCTTAAGAACTCATTTTCTGCGATTTCAGAATCTGTGATGTCTTTAAGAAGAAGGCCAAAAGAAGCCGCCCCCCGGTTGTCCGCATACTCATTATTTAGCATTTTGATTCTTTTTGAGTACATAACAGCCACGCCCGCGTCATTCTTGCTAAACGTGTTATTGCGAAAGGCGTTATCATTGGAAAACATGAAATGCAGTCCGTAGCGATGATTCCCCGTGATTGTGTTATCGAAGATCTCTCCGATTTGCGCAAACTCAAGATAGATTCCATCACGATGTCCATGGACGGTGTTCTTCATGATTTTCGAATCAGACGTCTTCCACAGATGAATACCGTCACCCAATAAGTCCACGGGGATGGACGTCGTCAAAATCTTATTGCCACTCACGATACAATTATTTGAGTTGGCGATCATAACGCCGTATTGAGAATCCAAAATCTCGTTTTCAGCAATAATACACCCTGAGGTGTTCGAAATCTTTATCGATGAAAAATCATGATAAGTGCTTTTTCCCGAACCGATAATTTTTAAGCCTTTGATCGTCGTATTCGGCGCATGGACCGCGATGGTATCACCATCCCCAAGATGATGAATGGTTGCACCCTGTTCACCAATAAGACTGATGCTTTTGGTGATCTCCAGAGTTTCTTCTTTATAATCTCCGGACTTTACTAAAACCACATCTCCATTCTGCGTCTTTTCAAGGGCCGCCTTGATCGTCTTAAACTGACATTGATCGCAGACTTCCATCGTGCGATTGTCAGCGAAGGCCGTATTGAAAAAACTCAGAATAGAGATGATAAGGGCGATTTTAATCATCGCCCGATCTCATCAAGATTCGTTTTTGGCAAACTCATTTCTTTTGAGTAGCCTTGGATGCGGGTTCCCATGGGACCATGCATACTCTCATTTTTATAGAGCTGGATCTTACTTTGAGGAAGCAACTGCGAGCTTTCAAAGTCGACGAAGTACACTTCTTTAACGTGATCTTTCAATGAATGTTTCGACTCTGCCAAGCATTCAATGGAATCAAACTTTAAAGTTCTTCCCTCTGTCGTTAGAATCGCACCCCCATAGCGTTTATCCGTAATCTGCATCTTGCAGTGATCACAGTAATCTTTTCCATAGTGAATTTCTTCAACCTTTTGCTCAGTACAACCAAACAAAAACATAAAGGAAAAGAGCACAACACCGAGAGCTCGAAGCCAGGTTTTCATAACGATCTTATCTCCACAATTCTCTAGCCTTGACGTATAGAATATAGGCCACGGCAAGGAAAGATACCATCATAAGCCATCCTCCTACCGCCGGGTAAGAGTAAATCGAAATATTCAGCAATGTCTCACTGCCAAAGAGAGGTGGTTGATACGACATCCCTGGAACTTTAATCGGGGCATCGGGACTTAGGTTGTGCCCATAGTCGTATTCCCATTTCCAAAAGTCATACAGAGCAAATAATGAAAATGCCGAGAAACTAAGGAAATAAAGGCCCACGCTGATGATATGAGGCCACGCGACCGCCAAAGCACCAATAGCTAAGATTCCCATAATCAGCTTCGGGAAGTAAACCAACTCTGGAATATCCGAAGGAGAAATCACCTTCATGCCCACATAGTGGTTCAGAATATTAATGTTGTTGAGATCGCCGGAGATCTTGCTCAACCAAATCTGCAAACTCAAACCTTCAGGGTATTGAGGAGCAAAAATCGCGATATCCCAAAGAGGCAACACCATCGTTAAGCCCAGCAAAATCATACTGCCAAGAAGAATAATTCGAATTATTTTATTACTCATATATACCTCTAAATTCGAAGGGGCCGATTTTCACCGACCCCCTCTGCTTCTCCGTTTATTTTCCTTGATTGAATTTTAGCGGAGTTGATGAGCCACCCGCTGACACGCGGATATATCCCTGCATCTCTTGGTGGAGTGCCGAGCAGAAGTCAGTACAATAGAATGGGTAAACGCCTGGTTTAGAAGGCTCCCACTTAAATGTATTTGTCTCTCCTGGCATCAACAGAAGTTCTGAAGTGTTCGCACCGATGATAGAGAATCCATGCGCGATATCCCAGTCTTGCTCAAGATTGGTGATGTGGAAGTACACAGTGTCACCCACTTTGATACCTTCGATATTGTCAGGCATGAAGTGAGAACGGATCGCAGTACCGTAAACGTGAACCACGTTTCCTTCTCTAACAACGCGAGCTTCTTTTTCAGACTTAGCCACAAATGGATGTTTATTCTCTTCAAGAGTATAAATCTTTTTAACTTTGTCTTTGATCAAATTTGCTTCCAAAGCAACAGCGTAGTGCGGTTCACCCACAGTTGGGAAATCCAAAAGCATTTCCATCTTCTCGCCAGAAATATCGATCAACTGAGCAGACTGAGGCAACTCAGGTCCTACAGGCAGATATCTGTCTTTGGTGATTTTGTTCATCGCCAAAAGATATTTACCCCAAGGTTGTTTAGATCCACTTCCAGGAATCATGATATGACCCAAAGAATAGTAAGTCGGCATACGATCGACGACTTCCCAAGTGCCAAGCTTCCACTTAACAACTTCAGAACTTACGAAACATGAAGTATAGGCATTGCCCTTACCGTCAAACTCTGTGTGCAAAGGCCCCAAACAAGGCTTCTTCACTTCACCAGCCAAAACAGATTCATAGTCGAGGACTTTCACGCCATCGTAGTCACCAGTGAACTTTTTGTCTTGGATCGCTTTAACGATTTTGTTGAAGTCATAAGCAGTGATCTGAGCCGCAAGTTTACCACCCGCGATGATGTATTGACCGGAAGGATCAACGTCAGCACCGTGAGGAGATTTTGCTACTGGAGCATAGTACAATGCGCCTTCACAATCTCTAACATCCAACATCTTTACTTTGTCGATTGTCGCTGAAGTGACAGTGTGAGTGCTTTCGTTCAACTCGTTGTGCACGTGACGACCGTCAACAGTCTTCGCCTTGCCTGCTGCCACACACTCTTCTGCTTTTTTCCAGTTTACGATAGCCAACAAGTCCTTATCGTTCTTAGAAGCGTTGATCTCAATAAGAGTCGAAGCTTTTTCAGAGTTGTAAGAAGTCAGGAAGCAATAGCCATGCGACATGCCTTTACCACAAGAGGCCAAGTCATAGTCGATGCCTGGAACCAAAAGTTGGAAAGCCACTTCCATTTTTTCGTCTTTACCGAACTTAATGAAAGAGATTGTCCCTTTTACTTCTTCCTTCATTTTATCTAGCGCCACATCCTTGTTCGGAAGAGGGATAGAGAAACGAGTCGATGCAATGAGGTACTCTGTGTTCTCAGTCAAATATGGAGAACCGTGGTTACCACCAGAGTTTGGAACCTCGATGATTTCCGTTGTCTTGAAAGTCTTCAAATCAATCTTCGCAATACGAGGAGTATTGTTGGCATTGATATAGGCATAACGGCCATCCACTTTACCATCAGTCAAAGACAACTGAGGATGGTGAGAGTCATCCCAAGGGACGAATCCATGGCTGGTGTTAAGCATTTTTTTAGTTTCTTCCGTAAATCCATAACCGTTTTCTGGATTCACAGAGTAAACAGGGATGACTCTGAGGAGTCGACCCGATGGAAGTCCGTAAACAGCAAGCTGTCCACTGAATCCTCCAGAGAGAAATGCGTAAAATTCGTCGTGCTTACCTGGAGCAACATAGACCTTTTCCGCTGCGTTCTTACTGATTGCCGCTCCCCCTGAGTTAGAGGATTTCTTTGGCGTACATGCAAACAGAGAAGCTGCGAGGCCAATGCCGATTCCGATAGTGACCATAGTGTTGTTGTTAATTTTCATGGCCCTTCCTTTCGTTTTTTTTCAAGGCTGCCATAAATCTTTGTGTCATAACATGATTTGGATCACTTATTTTGGGTGCCCATTAATATATTCTGTTTTCGTCATAAGGAGAAAATTATGCAGAAAATTATTATTACGGCTCTCATCATCCTGTCTGCAGTCGCAGGTTGCACAAAAAAAGAGGAGGCAGCGACGACCTCAACGCCCCCAGCAGCAGCGACAGCAACAACCGGCGGTGGAGATATAGGCGTTGGTCCAGTATCTTCAGTTACTCTGGAGGCTGAACTTAAAGCAGATCTCGTGAAGAATGGTCACGATCTATTCGCAGCGAAATGCGCAGCCTGTCACAAGGTGGATGAACGCTATGTTGGCCCAGCAATTAAAGGTGTCACTGAGAGAAGAAAACCTGAGTGGATCATGAATATGATTCTCAATCCTCAGGAAATGACTCAAAAAGATCCTGTCGCGCAGGAGCTTTTGGGTGAATACATGACGCAAATGACATTTCAAAACGTAACTCAGGATGAAGCTAGAGCGATTCTTGAGTACTTCAGAAGCATTGACAAAAAATAGATAGAAAGAAGGAATTATAAAATGAAAAAGATAGTTGGCTTATTGGTGATTGCAGCTTTGATGAATGGTTGTACTAAGAAAGAGGAAGCTTCTTCTGGTGGTTCTGGCTCTGCTCCAGTTCCTGGACAAGCCGCCGTGGTTGACGATGTTTCTCAAAAGAATGTCGTTCAGATCGCAGTGGGCTCTAAGGATCACACAACTTTGGTAAAAGCACTTCAAGCCGCAGAGTTGGTTGACGTTTTAGCGAATCCTGGTCCGTTTACTGTGTTCGCGCCTGTCAACGGAGCCTTTGACAAACTTCCCGCTGGTACAGTGGAAGGTCTTCTCAAACCGGAGAAAAAAGAAGCTTTGGCCGATATCCTTCAACACCACGTCTTCGTTGGAATCTTAAAAGAGGCTGACCTAACAGACGGACGAGTTCTGAATCAAGTTGATTTGAACGATGTCACAATTCACAGAAAAGACGGAAAAGTCTACGTTGATGATGCTTTGATCATTGCGTCCGTTCCTGCGGCAAACGGCATGATCCATATCATTGATGGCATTCTTCTTCCTAAGAAGAAGTAATTGAACGTGCTTTAAGAAAAGAGGCTGCCTCGACTCATCCTCTTTTGTTGTCCCCAAACCCACAGCGGAAACGTTGTGGGTTTTTTTTAATCTTTTATTTTTTCAACTCTCCTCGGCATTACATTGGCTCCAATATAATGCTGCGGGTGATCGACTTCTAAAAAACAAAAAACCCCGCCTGTTTCCAGAGCGGGGTTTTACTAAACTCGAACTAAAAAAGATTAGTGTTTTCCTTTTTTCGCCTTCTTCGGAGCTGCTTCTTCAGCCTCTACCGGTGGCTCATCGTTCATGTGTTCCGCATTCTCAGGGTTGTTGGCGTCCAACAAAAGTTTGCCGATCCCATTCGCCGCCAAGATCTTCTTACGAAGTTCAGTCATGTATTCAGGATGATCTTTCAAGAAATTCTTCGCCTGATCACGACCTTGTCCCATGCGCTCGCCATTGATTGAGAACCACGCACCTGATTTTTCAACCATGTTCGCAGTCACCGCCAAATCAAGAAGGTCACCCTCTTCAGAGATTCCTTCGCCGTACATCAAATCAAACTCAACCTTTGTGAAAGGAGGAGCCATTTTGTTTTTCACAACTTTCACCGCAGTACGGTTTCCAGTCACATCTTCTCCGTTTTTAATTGCGCCCACGCGACGAACATCCAAACGAACAGAAGAATAGAACTTCAAAGCATTTCCACCTGTTGTTGTTTCAGGATTTCCAAACATCACACCGATTTTCATACGGATTTGGTTGATAAAGATCACCAATGTGTTGGAACGGTTGATGGCCGCCGTCAACTTACGAAGAGCTTGAGACATCAAACGAGCTTGAAGACCCACGTGAGAGTCGCCCATATCGCCTTCAATCTCTGCACGAGGAACCAATGCCGCCACAGAGTCGACAACCAAAACGTCAATCGCGCCAGAGCGAACCAGAGTCTCGGTGATTTCCAAAGCTTGTTCGCCTGTGTCTGGTTGAGAGATCAAAAGATCTTCTGTGTTTACACCCAACTTACGAGCATAGTTAATATCCAAAGCGTGTTCCGCATCGACGAACGCAACCACGCCGCCTTTTTTCTGAGCTTGAGCGATAACAGAAAGAGCGATGGTCGTTTTACCAGAAGATTCAGGACCGTAAATTTCAACGATACGACCTTTAGGAAGTCCACCAATACCCAAAGCGATATCCAAGCTCAAAGCTCCGGTGCTGATCGCTTCAACGTCTTTCACAAGACTGTCGTTGGCGCCCAAACGCATGATAGAGCCTTTCCCGAATTGTTTCTCAATAGTAGAAACCGCCAACTCGAGGGCTTTGGATTTTTCGCTGTTTGCTTTGCTGTCTACAGTAGCATTTGCCATCTGTGTTCCCTTCTCGTAGCCACCGCCACGATTCTTTGAATGTTAATTTTAGGCCTGGGCCTCTTTTATTTCCTGTCGAGAATCTGAACCAGCCAAGCCACTGCATAGTCGACGGATGTCTGCTGGATGGCTTTGCGATCTCCCGAAAAGAACTCTTTTCGCGAGCTTTCAAAGTTTGGTCCAGCGATGGCAAAGCACACAGTGCCTACAGGCTTCGTGGGTGTTCCACCACTCGGACCTGCAATACCTGTGATTGCCACAGACCATTCAGTTTTAAGCTGTCGACGCACTCCGTGCGCCATTTGACGAGCGACCGCTTCGCTCACCGCACCCTCTTGCATGAGAGTGTCTCGACGGACCCCCAGAAGATCCACCTTCGCCTCGTTAGAGTAAGAAACCACAGAGCCTAAAAAGATGTCGGAAACGCCAGGCTGCTCTGTCATAAAAGCCGAAAGTGCACCTCCAGTACAACTTTCCGCAAAACTCACAGTGAGTTTTTGGTCGCGAAGGGATCGAATGAGTTCTTGAAGCTTTTCGTTGTTCAGTGCCATTTACGGTACCAACACCTGAGAGCCCAACCAATTGGTTTGAGTGTAGAGAACTTGCATGATGAGACTCGCAATTATCCCCGCGGCCACATCGTCCACCATCACTCCAAGACCTCCTTGGATCTTCTTATCTAAATATCCTATGAATAAAGGCTTTGTAATGTCCAGTACTCTAAAAAGGACAAAGCCAATTAGAATGGCCTGCCACGTCAAAGGCAACCACACCATGGTAATGAGAAAACCTAAAACCTCATCAATTACGATCTCTTTGTGATCGTGCCCACCCTTTTCCTGCTCATAAAATTCGCAAGCTATAATTCCGACCGGGAGCAGCAAAACAATCGCCCCCATGTACACCAAAGGCCCCAGCTCCCACAAAAGAACAACCAACGGAATTGTCACCATCGTCGCAACAGTTCCCGGCCCTTTCGGAAAGCGCCCCACACCAAAAAGAGTAGCCAACTGAATCAAAAATTTCCGCATACCCTAGGAGGTACGCCGTACCTTTTTGCATTGCAACGCAGAATGATGAGCGTCAGACAATATGTCCATAGTCTAGACCCCTGTTCTTTGTTTCAAATTTTGATATACTTGCAATGTGAAACCCATCATTCTTACCGGCGACCGTCCTACCGGCCCCTTGCACTTAGGCCACTATATCGGCTCACTCAAAAATCGCGTGATCCTGCAAGAAACTCACAAACAGTATCTTATTATCGCCGATGCCCAGGCCATGACGGACAACTTTAAGGATCCCCAGATGATTCGCGAAAATATTCTGGAGGTTGCCCTCGACTATCTCGCCGTGGGCATTGATCCCACTCTCAGCACAATCTTCGTTCAATCCATGATCCCAGAACTCTTTGAGGCCACGTTCTATTTCCTAAATTTGGTCACAGTCGCCCGCCTCGAACGCAACCCCACCGTCAAATCAGAAATCGCTCAGAAAAATTTTGAAAAAAATCTGCCAGCGGGATTCCTCACTTACCCCGTCAGCCAAGCTGCCGATATTTTGTGTTTTCACGCCGACCTTGTTCCCGTCGGAGACGATCAAAACCCCATGATCGAACAAACCAATGAAATTGCCCAAAGATTCAATCATCTTTATCAAAAAGAGTTTTTCAAAAAAGTAAAAGCCCTCGGAGGCCACTATGGTCGACTGCCCGGAATTGACGGCAAAGCAAAGATGAGCAAATCCCTGGGTAACTCGATTCAACTGTCTGAGTCCTATGAGCAAATAAAAAAGAAAGTTCAAAAGATGTACACAGATCCCCATCATCTACACATTGACGACCCGGGACAGGTTGAAGGAAATGTCGTCTTCACTTTTCTCGACGCATTTGATCCTGACACTAAAGAGGTTCTAAGACTCAAAGACCACTACCAACGAGGCGGCTTGGGAGATGGGGCCCTCAAACAGCGACTCACTCAGGTTCTTGAAGAGGTCATAGCCCCTATTCGCGCGCGGCGCAGTGAATTCGCCAAAGACAAAGGAGAAGTTCTACGCTTGTGTCGCAAAGGCTCTGAAGAAGCGCGCCAAGTGGTCGCCACCACCGTGACGGAAATGAAAAGCATCATGGGCGTCGGGACCTTCTAAGGAAGTTCCTGAGCCCAGGTTTCACTCAAAGTGATCTTCGAGTCCTCTTCCCAAAACTCGTAAGACGATTTTTCGCCGGCCATGCGTTTGGCCTTTTCCATACTCACCAGCTCTGAACGCAAGACTTCTCCCGCAGTGTTTTTGGGAATCTCCATAAATTCCACGCGGCGAATGCGCTTAAATGGAGACAAACGCAGACGTGCAAAGTGCATGATGTCCAAAGCCAACTCTTTGGTCGGCTCGGTGCCCTTGACCAAAGCGATCAAAGCCTTAGGAACAGCTTCTCGAATGGCCTCAGGACTGGGAATAACCACCACCTCCCTGACGGACGGAAACTCCTTTAAAACAAACTCCAATTCATGAGGACTGATCCGATAGTCTGAAGACTTAAACAATCCATCCAGGCGTTCTGCAAAAGTATAATTGCCAGCATCATCAAGGTAAGCGGAATCCCCGGTTCGATAGTATTCCAAGGAGCTATCCAGGCCCGACATGACTCCCCAAGGATGATCTTTGAGATTCACGCAAACCTCGCCAGCGTCTGACTCTTTATTTTCATTATCCAACAGAGTGATTTTAAAACCGGGAAGCGCCTTTCCCATGGTGCCAAAGCTGCCTTTTTCATCCGGAGGAATTCCGATCAAAGTTGATGTCTCGGTCTGGCCATAACCGTCGCGCACGAAGATTCTCCAAGCCCCATAAACTTTTGAAATAATCTCGGCACTGAGTGCCTCTCCCGTGCTCACGGCTTCGCGCAAATGCACCTGAAAAGAAGAAAGATCTTCCATCGTAAGAAGTCGCCATACTGTCGGAGGCGCACAGAATGTCGTGATCTTGTACTCGCTCAGCACATCCAGAATCATCTTGGCGTTGAAGCGTTCTTGTTTATAAATAAATATCGTCGCCTCTGCATTCCAAGGAGCAATAAAATTGTTCCAGTCATGCATCGCCCATCCGGTTGAGTTAATCCCTAAGTGTACATCCCCAGGGCGAAGTCCGATCCAATACATTGTTGAAAGATGACCGACGGGAAATCCCCCGTAAGAGTGCTCCACAATTCGTGGTTTCACCGAGCTGGTCGACGTGAAGTAACGCACCAACGGATCTGTTGCTTTGGTTTTGATCGTGGGCTCAAAAAAAGTGCTTTCTTGAAAACATCTTTCATAAGAAGTCCATCCCGACGCTTCGCCATCCACCAAAAGACCCAGCACGCTGGACGCGCCAAGATCAAACTTTTCGGCGTGTTTCTTAGTGGTCGCAATAAGTTTCACCTTCTCGCGATCCAAACGATCCTTGAACTCCTGTTGAGACAACAGGGGACTGTTCGGAATCAAAACCGCCCCTACTTTCATTGCTCCCAGCATCAACTCCCACAGAGCAACATCATTTTCTATCAGCAGAAAGACGGAGTCCCCTTTCTGCACCCCTTGGTTTTTCAAAAAATTGGCAACCTGGTTTGAACGCTTGGAGAGTTCCTGAAATGAGTATTTCTTTTCATCTCCCAACTCACTGACAATCCAAAGAGCCGTACTCGTGTTTCCGTCTGCCATGGGGTCAAAATAATCAAGAGCCCAATTGAATTCCGTAAATTGGGGCCATTGGAAGTGACTATAGGTGTAGTTGTAGTCGGATCGGTGCAGAATTAGAAAATCCCTCGCCTGTTCAAAGTCACTGCGAAAACTCATACGAACCTCCCAAAACTCTTTAAGGCTAGCACCGAATCACCTCGACACCGATCTGTGTTTTTACAATGGGCTGTGCAAGGACAGACAGACATGTTAAAACCTTAAGATGGGTTTATTTCGGACCATTGCCAGCACTCTTATTCTGATTATTTTTGTCTATGTCTCTCATCAGTTGACGCGCTTTGCGGATTTCACCTGGAGGGGACAAACCCTTGTTATTGCCTTTTTGGCGCTGCTTTTTTCCATGGTCATCGGGTCCTTTTTGTTTTTCTGGAAAGAAAAGCATCTCGATCACAGACCTTGGCGGGACCGTCTGTTGAATGGCGCTTTGCTGGGAATGGCCTATATTAATTTTTTGGTCAGCTTTGTTATCCTCCGGGATATTGTCGCCTTTGTCGAAAGCTTCATACCCTTAACCTCCGTCGAGAATCTTTACAGCTCGCAGGCGACCGCAGCCTTGCTGGGACTGCCGGTACTTTTTATGGCGCTGGGAAATTTTGTTGTCCAAGTCGGGCCTCGTCTAAAAAAAGTCCCTTTGCACTTTGAAAATCTGCCGCAGGGTCTGGAGGGACTTAAGATCGTCCACGTCAGCGATCTTCATATTGGCACCACTTTACCTGTCTCGTTCGTAAAAAAGCTTGTCGATCGCATTCATGAAATCAAACCAGACTTGGTTGTCTTCACTGGAGATATTCTGGATAACTTCGTGGAAAAACATCAAACCGAACTGACTCTGCTTAAAAATCTTCGCGCCCCTCACGGAATCTACTATGTCCCCGGAAACCACGAGTACTACTGGGATGCCGCGAAAAGCATGCAAGCCTTTCGTGATATCGGATTTCAGGTTTTGATCAATCAGGTCGCCAACGTCACCGTGGATTCCTCCCTTTTGCAGGTGGCGGGCATTCCCGATCCCGCAGGACACCACTTTCAACATGAAGGTCCCGACCTGCCCCGACTTCAACGCTCCTTGGATGAAAAAAGTTTTAAGATTCTGCTTTCTCATCAACCCTCGCTGGCCTCGAAGGTTCAAAAGCTGGGAATCGACCTCCAGCTTTCCGGGCACACACATGGAGGGCAGTTTTTCCCCTGGAACTGGCTGATCGTGTTTTTTGAAAGATACTCTAAAGGCCTTTATCGTTTGGGAAATATGCGGCTCTATGTCAATCAAGGGACCGGTTACTGGGGGCCACAAGTGCGCTTAGGAACTTATTGTGAGCTGACCGAAATTGTTCTTCGCAAGGACTCAAAAACAGAGTAATAATCTTTCTCATGTCTCGAGAGAAAGATCCCCTTAAAACCCGACAAGCCGCTAAAAAAAAGGTCATGGACCTTCTGGCTCGTCGAGATCATTCCGAGAAAGAATTGCGCACGAAATTACGCGAAAAGTTCTCTGACGAGGATTCCCTCGGGGACCTTGTTGACGAAGCGATTGATTTTGCCAAAGACAACAACTGGCTGGGGGATCCACAAGACCTCGCCCATCGTATGGCTGACATGCTTCACCGACGCAACAAGGGCATCCATTACATCAACAACTACCTGCGCGAAAAGGGTTTGCCCTCCGTTGAAACGGATCGAGACTTGGAGCTTGAAAAGGCTCTTTCAATTGTCAAAAATAAGTATGATGAAGATTATAAGTTCTCCCGGGAAGAAAAAGCCAAGGTTGGTCGTTTTCTTGCCTCCCGGGGATTTGATTCTGAGACCGTAAGAAAGGTTCTATATGAAAAGCTCTGAGATCAGAAACGCCTTTGTTAAATATTTTGAGAAACAAGGACACCGCCATGTGCCGTCTTCTTCCTTGATTCCCGAAAATGATCCCACCTTGCTTTTTGCCAATGCGGGAATGAATCAATTTAAAAACACCTTCTTGGGTCTTGAGAAAAGAGACTACTCCCGCGCGGTCACCGTTCAAAAGTGTGTGCGTGCAGGTGGTAAACACAACGACCTTGAAAACGTTGGATTCACAGCTCGTCACCACACGTTCTTTGAAATGTTGGGAAATTTTTCTTTTGGCGACTATTTCAAAAAGGACGCCATTCACTTTGCGTGGGAGTTTTTGACAAAAGAACTCGCGATTCCCAAAGAAAAACTTTATGTGACTGTTCATATCTCCGACGATGAAGCTGCCGAGATCTGGCACACCCAAGAAGGCATCCCCAAAGATCGCATCTTCCGCTTTGACCAAGACAACTTCTGGAAAATGGGTGACACCGGTCCTTGCGGTCCTTGTACAGAGATCTTCTATGATCACGGCCCTAAAGCCGGTACGATCGCAGATCCCTACAAGGGGATTGCCGCAGGGGAAGATCGTTTCGTGGAAATCTGGAATCTGGTTTTCATGCAATACTTTGAAAACCCTCCTGGAACACTGACTCCACTTCCCAAACCTTCGGTTGATACCGGTTCAGGCCTTGAGCGCGTGGTCGCGGCGATGCAGGGAAAGTTCAACAATTACGATACAGATTTATTCATGCCCATGATTGAGCGAGCCTGCAAAATCGGCAATCTTGAGTACATCACCGACAAAGAGGTTCTTACCAAGAACAAAGACATCATGGAGCGCACCTCTGCTCTTCGTGTTCTGGCAGACCACTGCCGTTCTTCTTCGTTCTTAATCGCTGATGGGGCTTTACCTTCGAATGAGGGGCGTGGTTATGTTCTTCGTCGTATCATGAGACGAGCCATTCGTTATGGGCGTAAACTTTCTGCCGATCAGTCTTTCTTGCCGGGTATGGCGGAAGCGTTGATTGAAAGCATGGGCGCGGTCTATCCGGAGCTCAGGGAACGTCGCGACCATATCTTGAACACGATTCGTGACGAAGAAGATCGTTTTATCAGCACACTCGATAATGGAACAAATATTTTGATGGATGAGCTCCAGCGTACGAAAGCGAAAGGCCTTAAAGAGCTTTCGGGCGAAGTGGTTTTCAAAATGTACGACACGTATGGCTTCCCTGCGGATCTGACTCGCGTGATCGCCAACGAAAACGGCATTGAAGTGAATGAGGCAGCCTTTGAAAAGGAAATGGAAGCCAACCGCGCGAAGTCCAAAGCCTCTTGGAAAGGGAAAGCGTTGGATGCTGACGAACAGCATCTGATTAAGTTTGCCAAAGACTATTCTGCATCAGGAAAAACTGTCACTTTTGTCGGCTACGAAGGCACGGCGGGCAAAGGCAAGGTGACTGCGCTTTCAAATGGTCACACGACCGTCACCACTCTTAAGAGCGGTGAAACCGGCGTCATGATTTTGGATAAAACATCCTTCTATGGCGAAGGCGGAGGACAGGCTGGTGACGTAGGATATATCATGGCCGGCACGGGTCGCGCGAAAGTCATTAATACGACAAAGATTGATGATATTATTCTTCATCACGTTGAAGTTGAGCATGACAGCTTCACTATCGGTGCCCATGTTGAAACGACAGTGAGTTCTTTCGAGCGCCGCAACACCATGAGCAACCACTCGGCCACTCATCTATTGCACTCGGCATTGCGTAAGGTTTTGGGAACTCATGTGACTCAGGCCGGATCTTTGGTGGATTCACAAAAGACCCGTTTTGACTTCACTCATAACAAGCCATTAAGTTCGGAAGAAGTTAAGCAAATCGAAGATCTTGTGAATGAACAAATTGCCGAGGCTCATGACGTGAAGGTCGAGATCATGAGCCCGAAAGAGGCTAGCGCAAAAGGAGCGATGGCTCTTTTCGGAGAGAAATACGGTGACCAGGTACGTGTTCTGACCATGGGAGATTTCTCATGCGAACTTTGCGGAGGTACTCATGTGAAGAACACATCCCAGATCCGTCTCTTCAAGATTATTTCTGAAGCTGGCGTCAGCTCGGGCGTTCGCCGGGTCGAAGCCATCACTGGGGACGGAGCCGTTCGTTATGCGATGAACTCCATTCAACATCTTGACGAGGCCCTGGCAACAGCGGGATTCCAAAAGAGCCCTCACTATCTTAAACATCTCGAAACCACGGGTGAAACAGCGACCCTGGCTCATCGTGTGGAGACTCTTAAAGAGCAAATCAAACTGATGGAAAAAGAGATGAAGAAGTTGCAAGGGGGACAGATCAATGTCGACGATCTTGCGGCAAAAGCTTTGAGCTTTAAAACCAAAGCCGGTTCATCTGCGAAACTTGTATTGGCGGATCTTGCTTTGGATGATCGACAAGTCTTGGCAGAAGTCACTGATCATTTGAAGAATAAAATTCAAAGCGGTATCGTCGTCGTCGTCGGTCAAGGCGAAGGTTCTCATCCCATCATTGTAAGCGTTTCAAAAGAAATCTCTGGGGAAACAAAAGCCGGAGACCTTTTGAAGGAAGTCGCAGGTCTGATGGGAGGTAAAGGCGGTGGACGCCCTGATTTCGCACAGGGAGCTGCGCCCAATCGCGCGAGCCTTCCAGAAGCCTTTAGCAAAGTGAAATCTCTTTTAGGAATTTAAAAAATAGAGGGGGCGCAGATCTGTGCCCCTTATTCACAGTTCATTTCAGTCCAGTGTTGGCGAAGATGATCTATGTAAGACTGAAAGACCGTGGCGACACCACCGCACAGGTCTTTATGACCTCGGCCACAAGAATCCTGCTCTTCTCCTAATTTGATTCTATTTTCATTGGCATATAAAGCCGCATAGCTTGGTTTAAATCTCATAGCGCACATCACATCATCGGGCACTGATTTAGCGCAGACACTAGATCCGCTCAAAATAGTTTTAAGTTCCTGCAAACTTGCGGCATCCAAACAACGCGTTTGCAAACTCTCATTGGCATCATCCATCAACTGAATGACTCCCGTTTGTATTGAAACAACCAGACGATAACTGTTTCGCGATGAGGTCTTTTGTAAACCCTCGACGTCATCGACAATATTAGGAATCTCGACATAAGTGACCTTGGCGGTCATCGAAGATAAATCAGCACTTTCCGCAGAGGGAGAATTTGCTGAAGACGGCAATGAAACGGCGACATCACCCACAGCACTGTCACCACCGCTCAAAGAACTCTGTGTGCAGTTCTGAAATCCCAAAACGAGACACAAACCACCGACAACTGCCAAACCTCTATTCACATTTCCCCCTAATTTCACGTCTCATACTGACTAGAGGCAAAAAGCATTCCGCCCTCAGACCTTCGTAATATCGGGATAAGATGTTAGAAACTTAACTGTGTATTAGGATTTTGCAGAGACACTTTCACCCTCGCGGACACAGTATTTCTGAATGAGTTCCATGACCGTCTTTTTGCGAATCGGCTTGCCACAATGCTCATCAGCCCCCGCCTTAGTGCTCTTTTCGATATCTTCCATAAAACTATTGGCCGAAACCACGATGACCGGCGTTCGCTTCCGTCCTTGTATTGCCTCGATCTCACGCAATCGACGAATTGTATCCAATCCCGACATCCGCGGCATTTGCACATCCATAAATATCAAATCATATTGGCAGGAGTCCCATTTCTCCAGACACTCATAACCGTTGAATGCCGAATGAACTTCGACATAGTCCAAATTCTTCATATAAGCCCGCAGCAGCGTGTGATTCTCTTCCATGTCATCAACAATCAGAACCCGTCGTCGCCCCTCGGTACGATTCACCTTTGCATCTCCAGATGCAGTCGAGAGCAAGGGGCTGAGCGGACTCCAGCGAACAGCCCAGTCCTCAGCCTTTCGACTTGGCATCTGAATAGAAAAATAAAATCGCGAGCCCAAAAATTGCTGACTCTCACACTGAAGATCCCCGCCCATCATAGAAACGATCTTTTGGGATATGCTCAACCCCAGACCAGTCCCCCCAAAACGACGAGTCACAGAGGAGTCTTCTTGGCCGAACTCATCAAATATCTTTTTCAAATTTTCTTGAGCAATCCCAATCCCAGTGTCTTTGACCTCAAATAGAAAACATTCATATCCAGGATCTTTGCTGGGTAAAGGCTGAATGGAAAGAACTATACTGCCACGATCCGTAAATTTAACGGCATTCCCCAAAAGATTCATAAGGACTTGTTTTAGTCTTAACGAGTCTCCGACCACCCAGCGATCTTGTTCGGGCCCCTTGAAGGAAAAATGCAGTCCTTTTCTAAAAACGCCCGTCACAATAAGCGCCTCAACTTCACGAACGAGATCGCTGAGCAAGAACTCTCGGCTTTCCAGTTGCATTCGTCCCGACTCAAACTTGGAAAAATCAAGAATGTTGTTGAGCATACTTAAAAGAGTTTCGCCAGCACTCTGCAAGGATCCCAACAACTCCTTCTGTTCACTATTTAAAGCTGTCTCAGATAGTAGCTCTGAGGAACCCAACATGGCATTCAGGGGTGTTCGAATCTCGTGACTCATCGTAGAGAGAAAAAAGGACTTCGCCCGAGTCGCAGCCTCGGCCTTATCGCGCGACTGTCGCAGCTCCTCTAAAACTTCTTTATCCTGGAAAACCGCGTACTTTCCCGTCATCCAAACCATCAATGTCAGGGCAAAGTACACTAGCAAGGCGATAAAACCAAAAAAGAAAAGGCGAAAGTACAATCCAGAATAAGCCTCTGTCTTTTCCTGAAAGACCACCATATTCCAGGGGCGTCCTTTGATTGGTTTTGCCAGAGTAATATAGATTTTTCCGTCAGCCCCTTTGAAATCCTGAAGCTTCTGTCCTTGAACACTAAAGATCTTTTCAGAGATCTTTGGCATATGGCTGAACTCGTCGGTGGTAAGAGCTTTTTGATATTTATAATTAATTAACGGCTGGTCTCGAGAGATTAATGGCAGGACCGGACGACCGTGAGCATCCACAATCATGACCCCACCCGTTTGCCCTAACCGAAAAGCCCCCAAACGCTGAGCGATATCGCCGGCCAATGTATCAATTCCGACAACGGCCTCGAGCCTTTCGCCATCATAGATCCCGCTGGTCGTACTGAACATGACCTTCTCCATATAACCTTTATCAAAATAAAAGTCAGAAAAGTTCACTCCAGGACGTCCTTCATTCATGTGCCACCAACTGGCCTCTTTGTCTTCCATATAGCTGGAGCTAGGAAATACTTCCGCCACAAAGCTTCTTGGATCATTGTATTTCGGTGTCCCTAGCAAGGAATGATCACGGAAGACCACAAAAACGTAGGATTTTTTTCCAAAGAATTTTTCTGATAAACGAGGCCCCAATGCAAAATAAGAATTGTACTGGGTCGAGTGAGGAGCGATGGCCGTCGAAGCAAAACTTCGAAACTTCTCAAGTCTCATACGAGGTGGCATCACTTCAAAAAGATCCACCACACCTTTAAGCCTTAAGACGTTGGCCTCTAAAATTGTCAGATCATTATTAAGACGTTCGACCTCGCGGTCCAATGCAGGGTCCATCCTTTCCTTGATTGCCCGCTGTTCAGAAATAAAAAGATGCGTCCCATAGACCCCAATAACCAAAAGCAAGATGAGGGTCGTCACCAGTTGATTTATTAAAAAAAGGTGTACAAGGGTTATCTTCTTTTTCATTTAGTAATCTAGAAATTCACTCCCAGTCCGACTGTTCCGAAGAAAGTGGTCAACTTAGCTCCGCTGCCATCTGACTTTTTTTCAAAGTAGTAGTTCTTTAAGCCGAACCCCGCTTCGCCAAAAATACGCTGAGTCCATAAAACTTTTCCGTGAAAGTTTAAGACGTAATCAGAGCCTAGCGAAATGCCACTGTCCAAAGACGAAACGTAGCTAATAAACTCCATATCCACAAATTTCGGATAATCAAAAAACGGAAGTTTACTGAACCAATAGTCAATCGCTCTTGGCATAGAGCGCGCCCAGAACGCCCCGACCCCAAGCTTAGGGACGCTGACAGTTCCCAAACTCATAGATTCATAAGCCAAGATAGCTCCGACAGTTTCGTCCTTTTCCCAAAGCCCTGGATTAAAACGATAGCGAAGATCCGCTTGCGCCACGTTCAAATTCACATCTTCATTCATTCCGCTGGAGTTCGAAGCGGGCAGTTTGGTCAATGAGCTAAAGTACTTCGCGCTGACGCCCCATCTTTGTTTTGAAAGGTAGTAGTTCTGCCATCCAAACAAATCATTGAACCACCATGAAACGTGCCCTTCTCCCAGGAACACGTAATCACCACTGCTGGTAACAACTCCTGTCAGTCGCAGACTGGCCTCCCGAGCGCCTCCCCGATAGATCTCTAAGTAAGATTTGTAAGTTCCTTTTTCACCAGGAACCTCCAAGGAGATTGTGTTCATCTTGAGCTTTTCTGGAGCTGCAAACTCCCAGGTAGACAAATTGCCTTCGCTGTCACGAACCATCATTTGATCTTTTTCGAGATAGGTCCCGGTAATAGCTCTATTAGAAATATAACGACGGTCTTTTTGCCGAGGAGGATTACCTACCTCAAGGGCATATACAAAGACCCCTCCAGATCTTCCCGGCAAGAGAAGATTCCCTTTGCGGGAAAAATCACTTTGCCACATATCAGGAGGAGCGCCGATGGTTTGTTCAAATCCAAAGAACTGTGTAATTTTGCCGTACTGAACTCCAGGAATAGTTTTCGACTCAATCCCCAGCGGAAGAGGCCCTTCGCCTGTCAGAGTCACATATCCCGCTCGTTCTGATTCAATCACATCGCGAATAGCAGGCGTTACCGGCTCTGACACAAATTCATAAGTCGCATCCGATTTCAAGGTCGCCAAAAACTGAACGGGGTCCCCGACTGTGACATCAATGGCGCCTTGAAGTTTTCTCTCTTCACCTTGCAAGATCACTCGTGCTGTGGCTTCTGATTTCGCAGGTCCCAATTTCATCTCAGAATTGCTGACCTCAATACCGTATCTTCTCGTGCAAAGACTGGTATAACCTCTCTCATAGTCAGAGCGCAGGCAGAAGCGAAAGTGCTCTCCATTTTTCCACTCTGGTGCTGAGGACCCTTTCAGATCTTTGAACGACCAAGCACCGCGCCCTTCCGCCTTGTGCTTCCAAAGCTCTTTTCCCTGCTCATTGATAATTGAAATTTCTCCACCCGAAATAAGATTGGTGTCCCAAGAAAAATTGAGAGAACCATTTTCAATTTTTGCCGCCAAGGAGTTGTCGTCAAAAGACACCCCCCCAAGCTCCAATTTTGCCCCTTCCGATTTCTTAAGATCGTAGACAAGCTGAGGGCTTTTGATTTTAAGGGCATCATCCGTCACGGCAAATAACAAGGGTCTTTGATACTCAGATTCATTTTGTGATGTCCCTTGCGACGCTGGTGAATCTGGTTTTTTTTCCTCCACCGAGGAATTTTGAGCATAAGTGACTGACCAAAACGCGCTGCAAATCAATGATGCCAAAAAGATCTTCACAGGAATGTTCCTTCTAATTTGATTTATTCTTAACAAGAGGATAGCCCAAGACGCGGCCCTCTGTCCGTTAAAACACAAAGACTCAGACCAAGTGCTAGGCTGCGATTGCGGCCATTCCAAGAGACCTTTGCCGCCACAGTTCCGAGATATTGCGATGCATTTAAATTGCCTGCGGGTCCGGTCTGGCATAGCCTCCCTCCGCTTAGATACCTTAGAGGAGGTTTTAATGAAAAAGCTTATCGTAGCTGCACTAGTTCTTATGGGTTCTTCTGCTATGGCGGACACCACTGTTTTGAAATGCGCTGTTCCTGAGAGCTCTGTTTCTCTCAATGTGGACCTCGCAGACGACCAATCTGTAGACTTTGTGATCGTTTCTTTGAACGAGAAGAGCAGCCAAACGGTGTTTTTCTCTCAAATGGATAAAGGAACTGTTGCTGCTCAAATCAAAGGTGGTTTCTTCAACCTTTTGGCTTTGACTGACAACACCACTCAAGAAGACGGCGTGATCAAAAACACAGGCTTCTTGATCTTGGGTAAAGAAGCTGATGGTTCTTTCGGTGGCCTTTTGGCTGCTAAAGGCAACGTTTACCCCTTGGTTTGCACAACCAAATAGTTCTTTCGATTCAATTCGAAAAAGAAAAACCCGCAGTTCGAAAGACTGCGGGTTTTTTTATGCCTAAAAAGACACGAGGGATTTCGGAAATAAAAAAAGGGAGCTGAACCAGCTCCCTTTTTTCTTCCAGATCCAAACGATCGATAAATCGATTTTAACGTTTAGAGTATTGGAATCTACGGCGCGCACCCGCTTTACCGTATTTCTTACGCTCAACCATACGAGGATCACGTGTAACGAATCCAGCTTTCTTCAAAGTTCCTTTGAACTCTGCATTGAAAGCGATCAAAGCACGAGTGATACCCAAACGGATTGCACCAGCTTGTCCAGACTCACCACCACCAGAAACAGTGATTTTAGCGTCGAACTTGCCAAGTTGGCCCAATAGATCAAGAGGCTGTACGATCACCATGCGTGATTGCATACGGCTCAAGTAATCATCAGATTTCTTTCCGTTGATTGTGATAGTGCCTTTACCAGGCTTCAAGAAAACGCGCGCAGAGCTCGTTTTTCTTCTTCCAGTTGCATAATAGAATTTTTCTGCTGCTGCCATTGTCTATCTCCGATTACTTCTTTTTAGAAGGTAGAGTGTAAAGAGCTGGCTTTTGAGCAGCATGAGGATGCTCAGCACCAGGGTAAGATTTCATTTTCATGATAACTTGGCGAGAAAGCTTGTTTGTAGGAAGCATTCCGCGCACAGCTTCGTGCATGATGAAAGTAGAATCTTTCTCTTTTGCTTGAGCTGCAGTCATCTCTTTCATAGAACCGAAGAAGCGAGAGTGACGATAGTACTTCTTGTCTTCCCACTTAGTTCCAGAAAGCTCCATCTTGTCCGTGTTGATAACAACAACGAAGTCGCCGGTATCTACGTTCGGAGTGAAGATAGCTTTGGTCTTTCCACGAAGGATGTTTGCAACAGTTGTCGCAACACGACCGACCTTTTGGTCAGCAGCGTCTACGATCCACCATTTTCTTTCAACTTCATCTGCTTTTGCATTGAAAGTTTTCATTATAGGTCTCCAGTTTCATTTGAACGCATCAGTTTTACCGTCTGTGCATTCGGCAAAATTTTGTTTGAGTTTAACAACGGGCTCTTACACTATTTTGCGGGAAGGGATGTTTTAAAGTTCTATACACCTATTGTCAAGGTCCTGAGGATAATAAACTCGCATCAGATAAAGCCCTTGAGCCGGAGCTGGGGGCCCCGCCTGACGACGATCTTGGGCCTCAATTATCTCTTTAATTTTACTAGGTTTTTGCCCTTTTCTTTCAAGCATCAAAGAGGTTCCTACGATATTACGAACCATCTGCTTTAAAAAGCCGTTGCCGGTCACGGTGAACTGCAAAACCTCCGGTCGCCGCCACTCCCAGTCGGCCTGGTAGATCTCGCGGACCGTATCTTTCACAGGCGTTCCGACTGACTGAAAGCTCTTAAAGTCATGATTTCCCGAGAGAATTTTTGAACTCTCTTGCAGGTGAGTGATATCAATCGGCATCCGCACCCACTCAGCATAGCGATTCAAGTGAGCGCTAGGACGAGGCCGATTCAAAATCAGATATCGATAGGTTTTATGGGTGGCCGACAACGTGGCGTGAAAGTCCTCAGGGGCGATCCACGCCTTTTTCACGACAATCGACGGTGGCAAATGGGCATTAAGGGCCCAGCAAAGATCCCATTTCTTGGCGGGATCAATCTTGCGATGCGTAGAAAAGTGGCAGACTTGGTTTAAGGCATGAACCCCGGCATCCGTTCGACCTGAGGCGAACAAGGTGATCTTTTCGGCAAAGACCTTCTCCAAGGCGCGCTCAATCACATGGGCCACTGAAATCTGATCTTCTTGCTTTTGTTTCTGCCAACCACAGAAGCCGGTGCCATCATAAGCCACCGTAAATCGCACTTTCGTCATCATGCCAGGAAGGTACCAGCTTCCCACTGTACCGACAAGGTACCTGCTTCCTATCGTGCAAAAAAGGTAGATAGGACGCAGGCCTGTCGAACTTCTCGACATATCGTCTTTTCAGGGTGTCTTGACGAGACCTCACGATGGGCGTACTTCATGGCATCTTTTAAAACATCTAAGGAGTAAAAATGAAAACTCTTATCGCCGCTTTATTGTTTGTTGTTGCTGGCCCCGCCATGGCTCAAGAAAATGGACTCAGTTCACAATCTGAAGACTTCACTGTCGACTTTATCAGCTGGTGTGAAAACAACAGCGTCATGATGCAAAATTCTGACGGCTCTGTTTATGAGCGCGCCAACTGTTCAGACCAGGGCTTGTCTTGCAAGACATTCCAAATGCACCGTCTGCATAAAACAATTTATACTGCAGCTTGCGTAGAAAAAAATTAGTAGTCGACGACAATGCCAGCACCAATGATGCTGGAGCTAAAATCCAGATCTTCGTTGAAGGTCTGGAGATACCGATAATCCACCGATACCCATAAATTAGCGATTCCGTATTCTGAACTTAAAGTGAATGCGGTTTCGCGATCCACTGCCGAAACATTAAAAAGCATTCCCGCGGAACCATATGCTCCCGGAGTTCCTACTCCTGACGGAGTTTTTCCGTCATCGCGAAATTCAGCGACAGCGACATAAGTTCCACCACCAGCCACATAAGGCGCAAACCACTGGCGGCGCAACCACTCAAGGCGATAAACAACGCCCGCGCTTAAAGGGACCGCTAAAAAAGTGTACTTCTCTTTCGCTTGTTGACCGTTGATCGTGGGATCGCTGGAAGCAAAACGGCCGTTACCATTAGCTACCAACAAGCCGAAACCGGCCTGCACGCCCAACTTTCCGTAGCCTGTGAAGGGCTGCCATTCATAATCAAACATAAAAACAGGCTGTTGCCCTGAAGAGTACATCATGTCAAAGGTCGTTCCATCCGCCGCCACAATCTTGGGAGGATCCATCATCCCCATTCGGAAAGAACCCGTTTTATTAAACTCTCCGGTTTCTTTTGTCTTATAGATGTAGGAGCCATCTTTAGTGATCGCCAGCAACCCTTGGGCCGCCTGCGGATGATGAATGTACTCCACTCCACCCTTCGCAGAGCGAGCCACTCCGCCCTCAGAGGACATCGGCTTTGGCGCAGGAGGCGGCGGAGCCTCCACAACGGGGGTGGCCTCTTCTTCCAAGGATAACTCTTCTTCCAACTTCTTGCTGTCCTCGGCTGGTTGTTGGTTGAGATCCACGGTGGCCTTCTTCTGCTCAGGCTCCGTATTTTGAATCTCATCTTCGATGCTGAGAAGATCACTGTCTTCCGCTGGAGCCTCGAATTCATTTTCCTCTTGGACGAACGGGGGCTCTTGAGGAGCGGATTCAACATCTTGCGCCCAGGAAATATGAAAAGACAAAGAGGCCAGCAACACGACGACGTATTTATGCCAAGGTCTCACAACTCACCTCGAAAGTTTTTTCCCATCACCAAGCGACGATAGATCTCGAAAGTCGACAAAGTTCCTAAAGAAAGAATCAGCAGGGTCAGCCAAAAGCCAAAAGCCATGCTCATGCGCGCAAAAAGCAGGAGCGGCCACAAAGTCACTCGCACCGCGGTCTTGGCAACTTCACTTTCCGCAATCAAATGCGCATAATAGGGGCTGTGCTTATAATAGAATTTAACAAACGCTTTCCCCAATGAATTACTGAGCAAAAATTTATTACGAAATTCACGAAAGCTTTGCACCTCAGGCGCCATGTCGCTGCCAAAGGCCGCCGTCGCAATAAAACAGTGTTTGTCATCAAGAAGGCCAATCACTTCCGTGGGTGTTGTACAAAGTTCGGCCGCCGTAACCGGAGAACCCGAAACCCCAGGGAGTGGTGTAAAATAAGAAATAATCCCCGTCGCGTCTTGATTTGCCATCACCATGCAGTAACGGACGTTGTTGGAAAGACCTGTGATTCGGTTGTCTGCAACCGGGGGACTTGCGGCTTTATTAACACCGACAGAGAAATATCCCGAAGCATTACTCAATCTTGCCAAAGTTGTATTATCGTCTTCCCCTGAAAGTTGTTCTTCATAGAAAAACGCCACATTGGTGTATTCAATGCCCGAAGAAGGAGAAGCCGGATAGCCTGGTGCTACGACAAGGTTGTCGGCATATATCTTCCCATCCCCCGGAAAAACTTCAAAATGACAAAAACCAATATTCCCGGTGGCATCTGCGGTATTGCAATCAGTATAGAACCAATCACTGCCGTCTGTGGCAGCGACCCGACCGGCAATTTTAAAAGTCATGGAGTCCGAGGTGGTGGAGCCTCCACTAGAAACATCAAGACCGATCGTCATGTCTCCGGCAAAACTTCCGCCTGAACAGTCGGTGCTTTTACCAAAAGCATTACAGATTTCTCCCCACGTAATCTGAGTATTTAGAATACCATCTGCAAATGTCTGAGCCGTATTCAAAGAAATCTTATTGTCATTGATTTTAACAAACGCGTTCGCCGCACTAGCCCCCGTATTTGTCGACTGAAGCCGAACGATCACGGGCAAACTGGGGTAGGCATTTCGTTTATTGCAGGTCCAAAGCTTCGAGCCAGAATTATCTGCTCCGGTACAGCTATCACAGGTGCTGGTGCCATCTCCTACACACCCTGCGGTGAAGCCTCCATAAATAACCGGCTTTGTCGCCGTGGAAAGATCCTGAGCCGAATCCCCTGAGATGGAAATCAAAGTCATCGTTGCTTCAGCTTGAAGCGAACAAAATAACAACACAGTCGTGGCTAAAAGGTTCCAAAGACTCATCATCTCATCGAACCATGCCAAGGTCCGGATGTCAAAAAATGGAACTGCTCCGGACCTTTGTCAGAGGGAGCGGCGAACACAGAACCCTTTTCTGTTTTAGTTAAAAAAGATTTTCTCGGCGATTTGAATGCCGTTCAATGCGGCACCCTTGCGGATATTATCGGAAACAACCCACATCAGCCACATTTTTGGATTTTCGGGATCTCGGTGAATGCGTCCCACATAAACGGGATCCTTTCCCGAAACATCGCGAGCCAAAGGATAAACACCTTTCTTGGGTTCATCTTGCACAACGATGCCTTCAAAGCCAGACAAAGCAGCAAGCATTTCTTCGCGACTGACTTCCTTATTCAAAGTCACCCACACCGATTCACTATGAGCATTGAGGGCCGGAATACGCACCGTGAACGCAGAAACTTTCAGCTTGTCCTGAGCCAAAATTTTTCGCGTCTCGTTCATGATCTTCACCTCTTCACTGCAGAAGCCGTCATCATTGAACGAGCCAATCTGAGGAATGCAGTTAAATAGAATCGTATGAGGGAATGTCTTTGGTTGAAGCTGAGCATTTTTATGATCAGAGGTCTGCTCGATAAGCTCGTCGTAGCCCCCTTGTCCAGCACCACTCACAGCTTGATAGGTGCTGACACGCACCTCTTCCAAACCGAATTTATCCAACAAGGGTTTTAAGGCCACCACCAACTGAATCGTTGAACAGTTGGGATTGGCAATAATCTGTGGTTTGGAATTTTTATTTACAAGGTCCCCATTCACCTCGGGAACCACCAGAACAGTCTGAGGATCCATGCGGAAGGCCGCTGAATTATCCACAGCAAAAGCCCCAGCTTGAACCGCCTTGGGAGCCCATTCCTTCGAAATATCATCGCCGGAAGAAAAAAACACCAGATCAAGTCCGTCGAAGCATCCGTCTTTTAAAACTTGCACAGGCCAAGCGTGGCCTTGAAGCTCGATCTTTTTGCCTAAAGAGTTCTCGGAAGCAAAAGGGCGCAGCTCCTCAATGGGAAAACGGCGCTCTTCAAGAATGTTCATGAAAGTTTGACCGACCATGCCGGTCGCTCCGACAACTCCGACTTTAAGTTTTCTTTTCATCTTTCTTTGTCTCTTCTTCCTCTTCTTCGAGGACTAGATCGCTCTCATGCGTGTGTGCTGGAGCGTATACACTGGGCTTAATCTTACGAATATTTTTGCCAAGTTTAAAGACCCCAAAAACAGCGCCCAAAGCGGCGTAACCCATAAAGAGAACAAAGAGCATGACTTCTGGACGAAGAGCCACGATCACCAATAAGCCGACCCCCAAAATAAGGTAACGGAATGGCAAACGTTCTTTTAAATCCAAATCTTTAAAGCTGCGGAATCGAAAGTTACTCACCATCACCAACGCCAACAAGATGGTCATGATCAGAAGACCATAGTTCCCCATAGGTTCAAGCTCAAGATCCTGGAACGCCAAAACAGACGACGCCACAATACCCGCAGCCATTGGAATGGGAAGACCTTGGAAATAGTTTTTCTCGACGACATTGGCTTGAACGTTGAAACGCGCCAGACGAAGAGCTCCACAGGCTACAAAAAGAAAACAAGCCACCCAGCCCAAACGACCAAACGGCTGCAAAGCCCAAAGGAACAATAAAACTCCCGGAGCCATACCGAAGCTGACCAGGTCACAAAGAGAGTCATACTCAGCTCCGAACTTACTTGTCGAGCGAGTTAAGCGAGCCAAACGACCATCAAGTTGGTCAAAGACCGCCGCGACAACAATCGCATAAGCCGCATAAAGGTAATTGCCTTTGATGGTTTGAATAACCGCAAAGAATCCAGAAAATAGATTTCCGGTCGTCATCAGGTTGGGAAGAATGTAGATATACATTGCCAAGCGTTGTGCTCTGGCATCTTCGGAATCAATTTTATCTAAATGATCATGGTGTTCTATTGCCATTTGGTCTCCACTTGCCATCTCATAAACAGCTCGGCCGAGACACACGCAGAGGCAGCCATTTATGTATGATATGGCAAGGCAACATTAGCCGACATTGGCAAAAAAACCAAAGAAATAAAACAAGATGGTGAGGCCAATAGCACTCATCACAGGAAGAGTCAGATTGTCATCCAGCTTTCCGATAGGAATAAGCTCTGCGAAAGCGCCAACAAGACCCGCAAAAAGACTCACCACAATAAGGCGATCCATTAAATAATTATGATATAGCAAGAAGAAAAACGTGACCGCCGCGCAAACAAAGAACGCCGCCATAAATCCTTGAATGGATTTGTGCCCAAAGATCTTATCTTTGCCATAGAGGATCCCAAAATAACTTGCAATGGGATCAGCAAAAGCCAAGAACAACAAAGTCAAAGCAACGACCGGACGAGGAAATAAAATATCAACAAGCAAAACACCCGAAAGCAGGAAGGTTGTTCCCGCCAGTCTCTTCACTTCACTCTGACGCATGATGGGCTTAAACGCATGCACAGCCCAATCATTCAGCGCAGGATTTCTTTGACGCAAAAAATCGAAAGGAACAAAAAGACACCATGAGACCACAAGAATTGTCATGGACACAGCCGGAGGAAGATAGACATAAGCAAGGAACATCGTAAAGACCCCTGACATATGCCAAATCTTTCGAGCATAATGAATGTCCGAGCGCTTCTTTAAGTCCACAGGTTGAGCTATTCCTTCAATAATCATCAATTCAAATCCAGCCACATCTGTCCGCAAAATGCGTTATGCCGGCTAAACTTAAAGGCTGGAGAAAAGAAGATCAATTTAATTGATACTACTCTAGCGAGTCGCATTAAGGCATTGATATATCTATGTTAAATCTTAGAGGAATGAACTCGAACCACGACTTCAACAGGTTTTCCTGAGCTTTCGCGATAACGAATCGCAATTTCGTTCTCGCCCTGCTGCAATTGAATGAGGTCTGTTTGATATTTATCAGATCCGCTACTGAAGATGGAGGCCGTGTACCCGTTGCTCTTGTTCACGATCTCCACATCTCCTGACTTAAAATTCTTAAGACAGTTACGCCCCTGAAATTGCACATAAGGACCTGACACTGTTAATTCAGAGGCACTCTTCTTCGCGCAACTTAAATCATAAGCGGTGAATTGCTGAAGTGCGGGCTTCACATCCACGACGCTTGCCGGAAGACTTGAAGGACTGCGCTTTGTTGTAAGGGGTGGAGACTCTGCGGCGACCTGCACGTCTGAGACCTCTTCTTTTTGGGTCAACGTTTGAAAGGTTGGAATTCCCATTAAGAGAACCAACATCAACGTCAAAAAGATGAACTGAGTGTCTGTGGGTTGCCGTTTAAACATACTTCATGCTTCATCGGAGGAACAGAGCCAGACTTTAGCTGTGTCAATCTGAGATAATCTGCCCGGGTGAAGCTTTTTGCTTAAGTTTTTCCACATTTCATCCGTATCTAAGTCTAGTAATTAGGGGGAAAGTTACTTGATGAACGGGCGTATTCTCAAAAAGATTCGAAATTTCCGCCTTTTCTCTGGTCTTTTGATCATGGCGCTGACTATTTTGAGTTTTCAAAACTGCGCCCCCCAAAATGCCTCTTGCTCTGACAATAATTCAAACTGCTCTAACGAAGGGTCCACTTCTAGTCCCTCGACCAGTACCGACCAAGGTTCTATCTGGTCTTCTCGCCCTGGCAACGGCAACTCAAGCGGAGTAAATATCGGCGGCAGTTCTGGCGGAGGTTCCGTTTCTGCAGGAGGCTCTGGCGGTAACACTGGATCCTCCGGCGGCGGCATCGCCGTGGGTGGTGGCGGCTCTTCGTCAGGAGGCGGCAGCGGCGGCGGAGTGAGCACAGGTGGCAACGACGACCCCAAAAACACCACCTTCCGAATTACGAAGCAGCCCCAAGGCGTCAGTGTTCTAGAAAAAGCCGACTTTCAGTTGGATGTCACTATTGCGGGAGGAGACGGCCCTTACACCTTCCAATGGTACAAAGACAGCAAAGCCATTAATGGTGGCTTCGGAAACTACTCTTCCTATATGGACAACGCGAGTTCCTACGGCAAAGAGGGGACCTACTATGTGGTCGTGAAAGACGGCAAAGGCCAAAGCATCCAAAGTTCTCTGGCTCGAGTCAGCATCTTGGAACCCGCTGTGGGCTGTGTTACCGGGTCTTATTTCACCTACACTGTTGCCAGTTACGACACGGCTTATGGATATTTTGGCGAGTACTTTGATGGCCCCAAAGGAAAGTTTCTTTTGCACTCTTCCTTCGACATCTACAATTTTCTTTATCCCAATGCCAGCTGGGTGGGGCTCTCGACTTATTCGGTGCCATCAGCCCTTCAGTATTTGCAAAAAACTTGGATGAGTTGCCGCACGACCGTGCCGCGCATTCATACCCCACAGCCCAATCCCGGATTCCCTACGGATTATTGGTATTATAATAACTCGCAAAAATACAATGATGGCTATGGCTATAACTACAAAGGCACTTTGACCTTTGAATGTCGCAATAAAAAGTTAAAGTTTGTATCTAATACGTGCGCGTGGGAAAAAGACCCCAACTATGTGCCGCCGGAACAACAAAACAGCGGATACTAAAAAGGGCTCTTTGGGAGCCCTTTTTCATTTCTATTTCTTATCGATGCTGATCGCGAATTTTTTCACCCCAGCACCCTTCACGATATCCAGGACTCCCACCACTTTACCGTGAGGAACATCCTTGTCCGCCGAAATGATCGCTTGAACCTCGGCATTCTTCGTGACTTCGTCGGATGCTTTCAACTTAACATCTTCTTCGTTGACGAAAGAGCCGTTGAGATTAATACGACCATCCGCCGTTAACGCAATATTGAGTTTGCTTGGTGCGGTTTGGTCTCCACTTGCGGCTTTGGGAAGATTCACGTTAATCGTGGGCTTCATGAACATCGGAGCGGTGACCATGAAAATGATCAACACCACCAGAATGATATCCACCAGCGGAACTACGTTGATATCCGCGATGGCTTCGTTATCGTTACCACCATTATTAAATGCCATGGTTTACACACCTTTTTTCTTCGCATAAGCAAGGCAGAGCTCTTTAACGCTCTCAAGATTTTGGAAGATGCCTTTGACTTGTTTGCTGTAGTAGTTGTAGGCGGCAACGGCTGGGATTGCCACGAAAAGACCCGCCGCCGTAGCAACAAGGGCCATTGAAATCCCCGCCATCACCGTCTGTTGACCCGCCTCTGGAGCTGTCGCCAAATCGTTGAAGGCTTTCATAATACCCAATACTGTTCCAAAAAGTCCTATATAAGGAGCGTTGGAACCTACAGTCGCCAAGAATCCCAAAAATCTTTCCAGCTCAGGACGTTCAGTCAAAGCAAACGTATTAAAAATTTGTTCCAAACCTTTGCTTCCAGATTCTCTCATGTGCTTCAACGCATAACCCGCTGCGCGTCCTTCAATGGAGTTTGGATCTTTAGCAAGATCTTCCACATCCTCAAGGCTGTTGCTTTGCAAAGCCAACTTGATGCGAGAACGCACTCTTTGTGATTCCGCAGAAATCTTTTTCAAAGAAAAATAACGCTCTAAGATCATCCCGATGCTCATCACGCTGAGAATAAGTAGAATCCATAAGATAACCTGATCTGCCAGGTGCGCGACTGCAAATATTTTTTCCGTGAGCATGGGTGATTTCCTCCAAATCTTTGACTGAGCAAAGTAATTGATTCATTATCTCTAAAACCATTACATCTGGTCAAGGTATGCGGAAAATCATTTTAAGTCTTCTTATAACACTCCTGAGCTTGGTCCAGCTTTCGTGCAAGACAAACGATAGAAAATCAGTCTTAGTTATCGCTGTGGACGAATTGACCAGCACAGATATAAGCTGCAGTCAGGAAGAAGGGGAAAGGTCCGGTTTTCAATTGCTTTGCAATGAGTCCGTTCGCTTTACTCATGCTTTCACGCCTTCGACCCTCACCGTGCCCGCCCTGGCTTCTGTTCTTACTGGACTTTATCCCTATCAACATAAAATTCGCCATAACGGAGCCCCAGGCCTAGCTGCTGAATTTGAATTGGCCTCTGAACTTGCGATTAAGCAAGACTATCGTACCAGTTTTTTCTCTGGCGGAGCACCGGTTTTCAGACGAAGCGGACTCAATCAGGGGTTCGAACTCTTTGAAGACAATATCATCCCGTCCTTCAGTGGTTTGTTTCGCCCCTTCAAGAAAAATGCAGATGCCTTTTTGCAATGGCTCAAACACGATGTCGACAATGATGCTTTTTTCAGTGTGATTTATGTTCCCGATCTCCTCTTCACCACCACCGAAACAGTGACGGACCTTGGCGAAACTCGAAATCTCAGTTTTGAAAGTCAGCTGGATGAATTAGATGAAAGCCTCTTTGAACTTTTCCACAGCTTAAAAACGGCCAAGCGTTGGGACAACACGACAGTTCTTCTGGTGGGCCTCAATGGTCACACCACGAACGATCGCTATCGAGAACTGTCCCCCTTGAATCTGCACGGAGAAAACACTCAAGTTGCCTTATTCATAAAGCCCTCACAAAAAAAGAAACGCGATGAAGCCATCAACTGGAAGATCGATCAAAATGTCAGCCTGGTCGACGTGGGACGAACCCTTTTTGAACTCTTAGGAGAAAGCCTGGTTGATACGACTTCAGGCGCTTTCCCCACGCACTCGCTTCTTGAGGTTTTAAAAAGTCCCACCGCCTCCTGGTCCGACAGCACGCCTTTGCTGATTGAGTCGGGATGGGCGCTTTGGCGCAAAGCCGGTCCTCTGCGAACCGCTGGAATTTCAAATCATGTTCTTTTGGTTAACGATGAAAAGCCCTTACTTTATAACACTCTGGTGGATCGCTTCGAAGTGAATCCTTTGCCATTGCTACAAGAAAGTATTTTGCCGACAACACAAAAACTGCAATCTCTGCTGACCAAGGGCCTCTTCCCGCCCTTTCCCCCCGTAGATTCAGAGTGGACGACGAAGATGAGTCTGCCTTTTTCTCGTTGGATGAGAATGGATCAGGAAACCCTTCTTTTAAAGGACTTAAAGCGTCTTTTAGCCTCCCAGCCGCGCAGCCTGGATCTTTTGAATTGGACCGCGCAGATTGCATTAAATCAAAAAGATTGGGAGACGCTGAAACAGCTTGGGGCTAAAAATAAAATCTCTGTCTGGCAATTTGTTGCTGAAAAAAATCTTGGCTCCAAAAATGCCAAGGTTCAAGATCCCTGCTTCTTCCTTCTGACCAGCAAAGAACTTGAAACCGAATCTCTTAAGAGCTGCGCGGATCCACTCTTCTTAGAATTCACTGACTGGGTGCGCGCCGAGGACCGAGGACTCAGCAAAGACACTCAAAAAAAACGTTTTGAACGTTCGTTTAGAAACTATATGTTGGATCAGCAAATCCAAAGAGCCAACATCGCGGCGGGATTGATTTGGGACACGTCACGCGACAATATTTTTGCGCCCTCTCGGACCGAGTTGGCATTGAGTCTTCCAGAAAATAGTAAGCTCCGTTCGCAAGTCTATAAATCCCTGCAAAACGAAGACTACTAGTCGGCTTCGAGATCCACAATTCCCAACCAAAAAGGAGATTCGGGATCTTCCTGGATCATGCGTGTCGTGATAGATCCCAACTCCAAGGCCTCAGAGTCTTTCGACCACAGGGACGTCGCCACAGAAGTGCTCGCTAGAAGCACCAAATGGTCACCTTCATTAACATAGGTATGTCCACACTGAACGTAGCAGGTCGGATCGAGCCCTAAAAGCTGTGCTGGCAAGGGGGGAAGAATTTCACCGGCTCCCCGCAATTCACTAGATAGGTCCAAGCCGATTGAAAGCGGCTGAAGACTTTGATTTTTTCTCTGAATAAAAAGGCTGGGACATCCGACCTGGGCCCAAGCCACTTGGGGACCCCGTCGAAATAGCGCCAAAAGCTCAACCCCGGAAAAATACTCCATCTTGTTTTCACCACGATAAAGAATATCATTGGCGATCAGCGTCCCCGTTCTGACATAGTTCACTTCGTCAGAAAGACAGCTCAGAAATTCAAAAGGAGAAGTGACCTCCACATCGGACTTTGCCGAACTCACATACTTGATCACTTCGTCCATCGCCCTCTGGGCATGCTCGGGTTGCCCCCAAGAAGTTGCCACAACAATGAGGGATCCGTCCTCCTCGCGGTAGATCGAAGGCTTAGGACGTAAAATCTTCGTGCTGTAGGATCTCTCTTGAAGTCTCACTTTATAAGGCTCCGTATTTTTTCAGCTTAATGTAAGCCTTTTTGTAATATTCCCCATCCGGAACATCGAGCTCCAGAATTTTTCTCCATTTATCTTTGGCTCCGGACTTGGACTCCCCACCGTCGACGTTTCCAAAGCTTTCTTCAAGAATTCCCTCTTGATAGATAGACATCATTTGTTTACGTAACTCAACGGTGTACCGCTCAATCCGCTCGGGAAGATCCGGGTTGGTCGGATCCATGGCGCGAGCTTTTCTAAGAGCCATGATCGCTCCCTTCAGATTCTGAGACTGGTAATACTTTTCGGCTTCGCTTTGGAGTGTTGCTGTCTTCGAGTTCATCATCTGACGAATCGATGCAATATTTCTTTGCGACTGACTTTTGAAACCATTGGGATCCGGAAGCTTGGATTCCATCACTTTTTCATAAGCGGCAATAGCATCCAGAGGTTTTCCCGATTTATGCACTTGTTGGGCACGATCATACAGCGCACGAAGTTTTGCGACCTGTGATTGATAAACAGCTCTTTCCGCATCCTTGGCTTCACGTTGGGCGTTGATATGCTCGACCTGGGCTTTCAACTCCAAGATCCGCGGATGTTCGGGATTGAACTGAAGGACCGGGCTCAAACACTCTTCCAAATCAGCCACGGTGATCGAGGGATTGATCTTCTTTTGGCATTCGGTCGCCTGCTTTTGAATCTTTTCTTCCGTCTCTATTTTTGCCTTTTCAATTTCTTCCTGACGACGTTGCTGCTCTTGAATGAAAATGGCCTCTTTAGAAAGACGTTCGATCTCTTTAATGTCTTCGTAATCAGGAACTACTTCCTGAATCTTCACAATCTCGTCCTGGGCAAGCTGATACTTGCCTTGCATATAAAGATTTTTAGCATCTTTGTAGCGTTGTCGAACCAGGGCCTGCTGTTCAGGTTTCAATTTTAAAAATGCCTCTTGCGGAGAACCCGGACCCACGAGAGCTCCTGGATTCGGAGGAGGGAGCTCATTATTACTGCCACTAAAGAAGTAAGCGAGCGCCAAAAGCACCACCGCCCCGACAATAATTTTAGGTCGATTCTTTTGAAAATCGAATTTTTTGGCTTCTGTAGGAAGAGGGCCCCCCGGCATCGGGACTGTTCCTACAGCCGGGTACTGCATCTGTGGCTGATAGGGCATTGGCGCCATACCGCCTTGATAAGGCATCAACTCATGGGAGGGTTGTTGCTGGTACTCCATTGGCAAGGCCTCTGAGCCCATCGGCACCAAAGGATTAGGAGGCTGGACATTCACCAACTCCAAACGACTTTGAAAACTTGAATCGTGCAATTCAAAATAGAGATAATTGGTGAGCACACTGATAGCGTCACCACTTTTAATGGGGGTCGGTTCGGAGGCTGAAATCGGAGTTCCGTTCAGCAAAGTTCCATTCACACTGCCCAAATCAATAATAACAAATTGAGAACCTGCACGACGAATTTCAAATTGACGTCGACTGACTCTTTGATCGCGAATTTGAATATGACAAGAAGAGTCTCTCCCCGCCACCCAAGAATCGCCCGCATCCAGACGAAGCATCTCTTGAGTTTCATTCTGAGTATCAACAATTTTTATATAGGGCGTGGTGGGCGACGCACCGATAACGGTTTTCTCTTCGCTTCCATCAAACCCCTCTGACGAGTCCGCTCCCGCAACAGCCGGAAGATGAGGTGACTCTTCAGAGGTTTGTGGCATCGAAGCCTCTGCCGAAGTATTCAGGAAGTCAAACTCATAGGGAGGAATGGCAAACTGACTGCCGTGATCTAAGGTGAACTGCTGAACCTGTTCTCCATTATAAACGACCTCTCCATAGCGAGAGATCACTTCCACATTCCATGCCCCATTTGCAAAGTACACTTTAAAATGTTCGCGGGAAATCCCTTTTTCAGGCTGCAAGACGATATCACTATCCTCTTTGCGACCCGCAATATAGGTACGATCCTCTGACAAGGTGAGATCGTAAACAGGTTTTCCTCTTAAGCGAACTCTGAGGCGGGCCATTAGAATCTACCCTCCAAATTCAAAGTACACTCTTCATAAAACTGTTTTGCTTCTTTATAACTTGGATCGTCTTTGCGGTGTTGTAGCATGGTCATCACATTGGAGTAGTTCGACTGACACATTCTCCAATTCTTTTTCTCTCTGTAGCGGTTGCCTTGAATCATGTTGAATTTTACAAGCTCATCAAATTTAATCTTTGATAAATGAAAGTACCTCTTTGCCAGCTCGTTGTCAGGATCTAAATTCAAAACCACCTGAAAAGCTTCACGAGCTCGCGCATACTGTCCCTGTTGGAAGTCACGGAAGCCTTTAATGAAGTTTTCTTGTGCCCGACGATATTGAATTGAGTCGTATTTCTCTTTTTTGATGGTCAAAAGTTCCTGTGAACGTTTTTCCGCATCCGCCACGTCTTGCATGGAAATAACCGAAGTTCGAATCGCATTTGGATCCTTCGCATTTTTCTTATTCGAAGGAGAAAATAAAAACCATCCCCCCAAAACAAGAATTCCAATGATTCCATAAAATCTCGCCTTCGGATTTTGCAAAAGGCCGCCGGAAGGCCCGACTGCTCCTCCCATCGTTGCAGAAGGTCCCTGAGAAAGTGGCGGCTGGTATCCTCCATAAGCTCCCGCCATTGGCTGAGCCGGAGGCATTGATGGAGGAGGCATCGTCGGCATCGGACGAGGCTGTTGGAAAGCAGGCGGCTGAGCGGGTGGCGTAAACGCCGGTGTCGGCGCTGATGCTGGAGTCGATACCGGAATGGATGGAGTAAATCCCCCCAGCGGATTTGCTGCCGGAGTTGGCGCTGTCACCGCTGCAGGCAACTCCACGTGGAAACGAATTTCTGAGTCACCAATTTGAATCACCGATTCATTCGTAAGAAGTTCGGACTGAACACTTTGGCCATTGACCAAAATATAATTCTTCTGACTCAAATTGACGATCACAAACTCCGCACTGCCGCGCAGTTTGATTTCAGCATGTTGACGGCTGACACGAGGATCACTGGACAACACAATGTCGTTCTCAGGACCACGCCCGATCGAAACAGAGGACTTCGAGAAACTCATTTTAAGTCCTTGATGAGGACCTTTTACGATCTCGATAGCAAATTTGGCAGAGTCTTTCACTTGCGGGGCAGCACTCATTAAGATCCTCCCTCGGCAGGTGAAACTGTTATGACAAAATAGTCGATATGCTGTCCGTCGGACGACATCGCCTGACAGCTCAAGATACAAAGATGTCCACTGAACTCAAGCTGATCCGTATGAATCATACGCGAGTTATCCCGTGCTTTGACCAAAAGTCCTTCAATATTTTGCTGCAAAGCCACGTCTGGAATGGCCTTGAAGAGCTGCCCGTGCAACTGCCCCACATCCGCTCGCGCCACCTGAGTAAATGCCGGATTGCAGGCGATAATACGTCCCTCGCCTGAAATCGTAATACACGGAAAGCCAATGATCTGAACCAAGTTTTCAGCTTCACCGTCTTTATTCACAAAGCCCGCAGCCCCCGGTGCTCCACTATCTCCGTCACCATGAATATAGCGGCTCAGCAAGCTATTGATATTGCCAATAAGAGCCTGCAGCGGTGGGAACATAAAGTTCACCTCCGTGTTGTCTTTCTTTTCTCTCATCGCGGCGTCGAGCTGCTTATTCAGAATCACCAAAGGGTATTCAATCAGCTTGTACATAAAGAAATAGATCAACAAACCAATCAAAGACGCGATCACCAAAGTTTGCATAAACAAACTGATCGCGCGCCCATCATCAAATGCCAAACTGCCAATATCATAAAGCACAATCGCGTGAGCTTTCACGGATTGCTCCCCCGTATTCGGGTCAAACAGACCAATGGGAAAGCTTGCGCCGATCGTGGAAGAGTCCACTTCAACAGCCTGAGGACGCATTTCCCGACGAGCCCCATGCACAAACGGCAAATCCGGCGTTGTTCCCGCTCGCGAAGCCGGCGCTAAGATCATCCCGTCGGACTGTTGAACAATTAAAACTTGTTTCACACCGTCTTCCGCTTCGGCGGCGTTCGTACTTAAAGATGAATAGCTATTTTGCAAAAGGGCCGCTTGATTGATCGTCGCCACGGTTCGCGCAATGGAAGCCGCTCGTCGTTTACTTTCGTTGATAATACTGGCTCTGGTAATGGCCACCATCGGAATCATCGACAGCAAGGTTGTTGAGAAAATGAAAAGAACCACAAAACCCAAAAGCACCATCTTCAGTTCAACGAACTGAGGAAGTTTATAAACTCCCGGCAAAGCCACACGATCCAAATAATCGTGAGCTTTATCTAGCAAACCTTTAAGACCACCCTGCTGAAACGCGGGCGCATGCGCCGGCGCAGCACCTGGCATACCCGCCGCCATGGGCTGAGGCATCCCATGAGGCATCCCCCCCATCGGCATCTGTTGCGGTGGCATTTGCGGAGCAGCTCCTCCGTAATATGGCATCGGAGCAGGGACTCCGGTTCCGGTATGCTGCCGTGGCACTTGCGCCCTCATGTCGGGAGCGGGAATAACATCCACGAGAATATCATGGACGCCCAGCTTGTCGCCTAAGCGCATAATTCCGTTCTGAATACGAATTCCATTGAGATACGTCCCATTGCTGGAGCGCAAATCCGTGATCACAATTTTGTCTTTATAAACCGCAATCTCCGTATGTTCTTTGGAAACTCCCGGACTGACCAGCTTGATATCACATTGCGGAGCTCGTCCAATCAGGTTTTTCCCCATCTTCAGCTCTATCATTTGTCCGGCCTGAGGGCCGGTTAAAACCCTAAGCGCCCACATAAAGCTGATCTCCCACATTGATTTTAATTTTATTCACTGAACCCGAGGCCATCTCAATCACTGAGCTTGCCCCCCACACTGGCGGAATCAAACGCCAAGGACGCACATCCTGATAGATGGCCTTGACCTGCAAATTTTTATCTACAAATACGCAATCGATCGAAAACTTCATAAAGAAAGTATGAATACTGTTACAACGATGAATCCACAAAGCCTCTTCCGTTGGCAAAAATGAACGGCCCAAAAGCCCCTTGCCTCGGGACCAAAAAGTTCGAGCCACTTCTAACTGTGGAATCAACATTTGGTTTGTCGTTTTGTTCATCAACGCTGCCATCATTCTTTACTTCCCGTACATAAACGAAACTGCGACCGGTCCAAAAACTATGAGGAACACCGCAGGTAAAATAAATATCATCAAAGGAATCAAGATCGCCTGTGAGGCCCGCGCACCGGCTTTTTCCGCGCGCACAAAACGCTCAAGACGCATTTGCACCGATTGATCCTTCAGCACTTGCGCGATACTCGCCCCGGTTGTTTCCGCGTCGACCAAGACCGCCACAAAACTTGTGATCTCATTCATATCCAGGCGAGCCGCCATGTCCTTTAAAGCCTGCGTCTTCGATGCACCGATTTTAATATCTTTAAGAACTGTTCCGAACTCGTCCGCCAAAACGCTTTCGCCGCCTTGGGCTTTATCCACGATCTTTTGAATCGCCGAGAAAAAGTCCAACCCCGCTTCCACGGATAAAGCCAAAAGATCGATAAAAAACGGCAGGTCCGAACGCACAGACAGCTCGCGACGTTTTTTCTCTCCTTTAGCGTGAATTTGCGGAAGATAAAAGCCGATCAGGCCCATTCCCAGAACCATCACAGGCGAAAGACCCAACTGCAATGAGAAGTTCATGATCAACAAAAAGATCGGGAACATCACTCCCCATAAAAGTTGTAATCCGATAAATTCATCTTCATTCAACTCAGCCGACAGGCCCGAGGTGAGAATGTACTTTTTGACTCTTTTGCGATACCCCTCACTACGTATCTTCATGGCGTGTTGCAAAGTGAATTGATGCACTAGCGGGCGCGAAAAATTGATAACGGCATTTTTTGATTTCACAGGCTCATCGTTATTAGCCCAAGAAAGTTGTTGTTTGTCCGTATTGCTAGCAAAGATGGAGCTGACAAAAAGGAACACCGCCACTCCCGCGAGCAGCAGACCTAGAATGAGCATTAATTCTGCACTTCCCATTTTTGCCTCTTTGTGTTCAAGTATCCTCATGACACCACTTGTTCTGGCATCCGAGTCCCCACGCCGTCGCGAGCTTCTCAAAGAAGCCGGTTTTAACTTTGACGTGGTTCCAGTTAAAGTATCGGAAATTCCTAACAAAAACCTGAATGTAAACGCTCAGATTTTAGATATCGCCCAACGCAAAGCCCGCGCCGCCTTTGACCAACTTAAGTCTAGCAGAAAGGGCCCCTTTCGTGTTCTTTCCGCAGATACGGAGGTCATCTTTGGTGGGGGCCCCCTGGGAAAACCCCAAAATCGCGAGGATGCCTATCGAATTCTACGACTCTTGTCTGGAAATTTTCATGAAGTGAAGACTGCTGTCTGCATCATCGACAGCACCACCCACAAAGAGGTGTCTCAGGTTGAGACGACCCAGATCCACTTTAAAAAATTAAGTGATGAGGAAATCTGGACCTACATAGACACGGGTGAACCCATGGACAAGGCCGGAGCCTATGGCATCCAAGGTTTAGGGCGCCAGTTTGTCGATCGCTTCGAGGGTCCCTATGACAATGTCGTGGGTCTGCCCATCGCCGTGGTCCGCCAGCTCTTAGCGGAACTGCCCTAGCTCTTGAAAATTCTACTGTCCATTTTGTTGTCACTCGCGAACCTTTAGGTATTCGCGACAAATCTCAGGTAAAGTGCCTTCGTTTGAAGAACCCCCGGAGGTTTCCCAGTGAAAAGTTCTTTGCTCGCAGCCGTTTCTATTTTTAGTTTCATTTCAACGCTCTCGTATGCCCAGAATGAGGATGCATCTCAGCTTCCCACCGAGCAAGAACTCATCGAAAGACAAACAGAATTCGGTGCCCGTCGTGTGCGTGAAAATATGAACCAATGGGGCCTTTTTGATATCTTTAAACCACGCAACCAGTGCAAATACGCCATTCAAGTCCCCGATTCCGTCACTCGGGGCACCATCGCTTTGACTTTTGATGACGGACCGAACGCTGTAACAACACCGAAGATTCTTGATGTCCTCAAGGCGCATAATGCCAAGGCGACGTTCTTTGTCTTAGGTGGAAAAATAAAGGGCCACGAAGCTCTGCTGCAACGAATTTTGGATGAAGGTCACCATCTTGGAAATCACTCTTACAGTCATCCCAACTTTCACGATCTCAGCTCTGCCAAAACCGAAAGCGAAGTCGAAAGCACGGATAAATTACTTCGTCAGTTCAACGTCCCTACTTTCTTCCGCTATCCCTATGGCAATTCCACTTGCAATGCCAACGATCTGATCAGCTCTTTGGGATATCACATTGTCGGCTGGGACATCGACACTTGTGATTGGGCCTACGCGGACGGTAAAGTGAGTGATAAAGAAAATCAGACTTGCATGGCCCCTGAAAGTTTGCGGAATGATTATGCGGGATATGTCCTGCGCGAGGTACAAAAGACCCAAGGAGGTGTTCTGCTTATGCATGACATCCATCAAAACACGGCCGATAGCTTGGATCGCCTTTTGACTTTGTTGGAGGACGCGAATTACCGCTTCGTCTCTCTTGATGATTTAAATATCTTCCCGCGTCTTAACAAAAAATAGGTTTTTCATGGACCTAAAAACAATTGTTCAAAATTGTGCTCCCGCTCAGGTTTTGGCTGTTTCCAAATTGCAGCCTGAACACAAAATCCGTGAGCTCTATCAAGAAGGCCAACGACTTTTTGGGGAAAACTACGTCCAAGAAGCCCTTGAGAAGTTAGAACATCTCCAAGACCTTTCGGATATCCAATGGCATCTCATCGGTCACCTTCAAAAAAATAAAGCGAAATTTGTTGTGGGCCGTTTCGCGCTCATTCACTCCGTCGACTCTATTGATTTGGCCGAAGCCCTCAGCCGCCATTGTGGTCTCAAGGGTGTTGAGCAGAACATCCTTATTCAAGTGAACTTAGCAGCAGAAGAAAGCAAAGGCGGTTTCGATAAAGACGGCCTTCTCAAAGCTTGGCCTCAATTGACGAAGCTCCCCCATCTTCATATTTTGGGATTAATGACCATGCCGCCATTAACCGAAGAAGGGCACGAGGTGCGTCTGTACTTTAGGGAACTCCGCGAACTGCGCGACACACTTCGCTCCGATGTAGACGTGGCCCTTCACCCACTGACTGAGCTGTCAATGGGCACGAGCCATGATTTCAAAGTTGCGATCGAAGAAGGCGCAACCATTGTGCGTCTTGGGACTATTTTATTTGGCGAACGCCCTGTCAAAAGGTAGGATATTCTTAGGCGCAGAAAACGACAACAAACCCGAACTGTGTCCTGGAGTAACATGAACCCATTGTTGAAAACGCAGAAAATCGGATTTTTGGGTGCCGGGAATATGGCGCAAGCCATGATCAAAGGCCTTCTTGAAGGAGGCATTCCCTCAAAAAATATCTTCGCCACCAATCGCTCCCAAGGAAAACTACAAAAGCTTGCCGAAACCTTTTCGATCCGCCCCCTTTCCAGTAACGAAGAGTTGATCGATACCTGCGACATCATTATTTTGGCAGTCAAACCTCAAGACCTCCTCACAGCCTTAGAGCCCGTGACCCGAGCTTTTGACGAAAATAAAATCGTCATCAGCGTCGCCGCCGGAATTCGCATGGAAAAGTTAGAGCGCTTTATCCAAGGCGCGCGCCTGGCTCGCGTAATGCCCAACACCCCCTCGTTGATTGGTCGCGGAGTCATAGGCTACCTTCTGAACGATGACGATGATGGCGCCCTCGAAAGCACCGTGGAAGATCTTTTTGCCCCTCTTGGACGAGTTATCAAGGTGAGCGATGAAGATCAGTTCGAAGCTTTGATGGTTTCTTGCTCTAGCGGCACCGGTTTTGTTTTTGAAATGATGATGTACTGGCAAGACTGGATCGAAGAACACGGTTTTTCTTCTGAAGAGGCTCGCCTCATGACCATTGAAACCTTTGTCGGCGCCTCCCTGCTGGCGGCCCAGGCTCGCGAGGGCGTTGAGGACCTTCAAGCGCGAGTCAGCTCCAAAAAAGGTGTCACCGCAGCTGGACTTCAGTCCATGAGAGAACTGGAAATCGAGCGGGCGCTTCGTATTAGCTTTGAAAAAGCGGCGATGAGAAACAAAGAAATGGCCCGGGAAATCAAATAGGCTTGCGCTGACACAGACTCGGCCTTTATCCTTATAAAGACGGTTGTCTTATTGTTTGATTCAAAATTGTTCAAGGAGGAACAAATGAGAATTACTCCTATCGATATTGCTCACAAGTCTTTTGGTAAAAAGATGATGGGTCTCGATGCTGATGAGGTTATGGATTTCCTCCAGCAGATTGCATCTCAAATGGAATCATTGATCCAAGAAAGAAACGCACTTAAAGAAGGCATTCGCGAAAAAGAATTGTCTTTAATGGAATACAAAGAACGCGATCAGGTTCTTAAAGAAACCATCGCGACAGCAACCCAAATGGCAGACCGCCTTCGTCAAGATGCGGAAAGAGAAGCCAAGCTGATCATTGCCGATGCTCAACAAAAAGCCGAGATTATCACACGTGATTCTCGCGATTCTTTGAAAAAGATGTATCAAGAAGTCAGTGATCTGAAACGCGCACGCATGCAGTTTGAGGCGAACCTCAAAGCCCTGGCTCAAGCTCACTTGTCTTTGCTAGAGCAAGGTGAAAAATACATGCCGCAAATGCAACTTCCGGCTCACAATATCGTTGGTGGAACGAATCCCGCGGCGGCACGCTCTGCCAACGTTTCTCCTCTTTCCGCTGAGTAGTCTAAGTTGAGACTTACACGATGATGGAATCAATAAAAGGTGGAGTTCGGCTCCACCTTTTTATTCAGCCCAAGTCCTCGAAAAACGAAGTGATCGGCCCTCACAACGGCGAACTCAAAATTAAAATCACCGCGCCTCCCATTGATGGCCGAGCCAATGAAGGCCTGATCGAATTTCTTTCAGATCATTTTGATATTCCCAAAAGAAACGTCATCCTGGTCAAAGGAGATACGGGACGACATAAAACTGTCGATCTTCTAGGCGTTGATGAAGAGCGCGCGAAAGAACTTCTTAAGTTAAAATAAAAACGCCACCTTTTTAGCGGCGGCGTTTTTTCTTCTTATCTGATTTAAGCTCAATCTGGAATTCTGTTTCATCGAGTTGCTGCTGAAGCTGTTTTTCATTCACTTGAGGTTTCACCGTTGGACGCGGCTTAAAGAGATCCTGATCGACTCCATCATCAATACTTTCTTTAAACTGCTTCACCTTCTTATCAGAACTTAGCTCAGAGTCGTACATATTCGAACGATAGTTCGGAACGGGAGAATCCACAGGCGCCACATAAGGCTCTTCGGAATACCCTTCGGTCATGTCAAAGCTGTAGCGAATGAATCCACCGACATGATATCCTGCCGCCGCATTCGTTCCAGTCAAAGTCATTCCGGCATTCGCCTGAAGACTCCACTTGGGATGCAAAGCCCAGGTTGCATAGACTTGGGTATCCACTAAAGACGGATTGGCTGAATAAAACTTCATAGAGCCGGCATTCACACTATTTATGTACGCCGTGCGAATCACAGAGTCCTTGTTGTTCGTATCGTCAGAAATACTCTGATACCCAAACAGTTCGGCCCCCCAACGGTGGCGATTCATCTTAAACTGAGCCCCCACTCCCCACGGCATCAGGAAAGAACGCCCATCACCGCGATAATTGAAGCCCAACCAACCGTACCCTCGCCAGACTCCAAAGTCCTTTTGTGCAATCAAACGCGAGCGAACCTCAAAGACCCCTTCCGAATTCAAAACCGTGTCAGAAGTTGGATCCACTTTTTCAAAGGGCATCAAAGCCACAATCTCAGGAACGAGCTGAAAACCTTCGGAGTACATCAAAAAGTCAAACCCCACTGCCACCTCATTGAACGAACTGTTTGAACGCGTGGCCAGTGAGTTCTTACTTTCAGCACTTCCAACATTTCCCCAGCCAAAGACCGACCAGTTTTTTTGGGGCATATACCGAGTTCCAAAATTCATATCCAAAAGTTGGTAGTGATTCCCACTAGATAGATTTTGACTCCCCCCGCCTGAAGAAGTGTAGTTGGCCTCAGAGTAGAAAAACTGAGCCCCGGCTTCGAAGTCCCAGCGATCTCGATGGAACTCTTTATAGTTGTCTAAGGCCAAAACAGGCACCGAGAAGAGCAAAAGGCCCGCAATGGTGAACGTCAAACGCTGAAGATTATTTGCCATTTTCATAACTTCCTAATATTAACAACCCTATGACGTCGACATCAAATAAATCACAACTGGCCATCATCTTTTTCACCGTTTTCCTTTATTTAGTAGGCTTTGGTGTGGTCATCCCAGTCATACCCATCTTAAGTCGCAACTTCGGAGCCACCGCTCTTGAAACCGGGCTTCTGCTTTCGGTGTACTCCCTGATGCAGTTTCTGTTTTCTCCTTTTTGGGGCCGTCTCAGTGATCGTTTGGGACGCCGACCGATCCTGCTGTTTTGTCTCTTCGGAGAAGGTCTGTCTTACATCCTCTTTGCTTGGGCGCGCAGCCTTGAGTGGCTCTTTATCGCGCGGTTGTTGGCGGGCTTTTTCGGAGCCAGCCTTTCCACGGCTTCCGCTTACATCTCCGACATTACTCCTAAACATGAACGCTCCAAAGGAATGGCGTTGATCGGGGCCGCATTTGGACTGGGTTTCGTTGTCGGTCCTGCGTTAGGCGGAGCCCTGGCCGTGTGGGGGCATAAGATCAATCCAGCTCCTCATTTCGACACCTCCTTTTCCGCTTATTGGGTTTCAGCCCTGTGTTTTGCAAACTTCCTTTTCGGAATCAAATTCCTCACAGAGTCTCTGGGAGAAAAAAGCGAATCCGCAGAAAAGAAAAAAAGATTTTCTGTGATGTGGCACTATTTGAATCAAAAAACCGTCGGCCCACTCATGACCGTCTTTCTCTTGTCATCGCTGGCCATGTCCTCAATGGAAGCCACCTTGATTCTTTTTATGGGTGAAAAGTATCAGTGGGATGTTAAACAGGTCAGCTTTGGTTTTGCGTATATCGGAGTTATCATTGTCTTCACTCAAGGATTCTTAGTTCGTCGCCTTTTGCCAAAGTGGGGAGAGCGCAAAGTTCTTCGCCTGGGACTTATTCTTTTGGCCTTGGGACTGACGGGAATTGCCATCGCCGGCAACATCCCCGCGATGGCCGTTACAATGACACTTCTATCTTTGGGAAATGGCCTCACGAATCCCTCAACCCTCGGCAGCATCAGTCTTTTAACAGATGCTAAAGAGCAAGGCGTCGCCATGGGAGTGACGCAAAGTATGGCCTCACTGGGAAGAATTCTGGGTCCCGCCCTCGGTGGAGCCCTGTATGGATCCGTTGCCATCACGGCTCCTTTTTGGGCATCAGGAATTTTAGCTTTCTTAGGTCTTGCGATCATCCTCGTTATTTACAAACTAATCCCTGAACATGGGCGCGTAGGATAAATATGAATTTCAACAATATTGGTTACTTCCAGTTCAACAATCTTTTGCAAAGTCGTGTTCCACTAGTGTTAGTGGTTCTCGATGAAATCGACCTCAAGCCCTGGTACAACAGTCTTATTCATATGCATCTTGAGAACGTCAGCATCTTTTGTGATTCAACTCGTGCGGTGGAGTTGGTGAATGAAAAAAAACTCCCTCCCCATTTTGCGATTATCATCTTAGACATGCATGGACAAAACAGTCCGAAGGTTACCGAAGACTTAGAGAAAGCCGGTTATCTCAATGTCTATTATGTTAAAAATGGATTTATCGGGATTTCTGAAGAACGACAGAATTCAAAAAACGTCTAACAACAAAATTCCAAAATGCTTGGCTATGGTTAAAGTTTGGAACATACTAAGGTACTTTCAAAACTTAAACTTTAAACAAGGATGTACCCATGAAGAAGTTTTTGATCGCATCGTTAGCTATGACAGCCATGGCTGCTTCTGCACACGCAGGCTCTTTGAGCTTGGATATGCGTGCGGACTACAATTCAACAACATACAAAGACACTCCGACTGGAAAAGACTCTACAAAGTTTTATTTCAAAACCGGTCGTCTTGATTACCAAGGAAAAGCAACTGAAGATCTTTCTTTCCGTGCTCGCCTTGCCTTCAATAAAGATGGCGCTTCCAAAGATCCAGACAAAACTCAGACTGCTGTTGAGTACGCTTTCTTGACTCACAAAATGTCTGACATGTTCTCTTTGAGTGCTGGTAAATTCAATACTGAATTCGGCGGCTTTGAAGGTGCAACAAGTGGTGCAGACCTTTACCTGACTTCTCAGTTCTATAATACAACTGGAAAGTCTGCGACTCTTCTTGGAACAGCAAACCTTCTCTACATGACTGGTGTAAAAGGAACTATCTCTTACGAAGGTCAACAATTCCATCTTTTGGCAACCAACGAGCCTGACACTAAAGCCGGCGATGTTGCGACTCAAAACTCGTCTATGTACGGAGCTGTTTGGAGAGGCGCTTTCATGGAGAAGGCTTTGAACTTCAACGTGAGCTACCACACTTTGGCGGGTGCGACGAAAGACGACAAACACCAGTTCACTGCAGTGGGTGTAATGTGGAATTCCAGCCCCATGATGGTTTCTGTTGATTACTTGATGGGCGAACACAAAACAGATGCCACAGGTTTCAAAGATTCTATGAACTCCATCGTAGGAAAAATTGCTTACACTGGTTTTGAGCAATGGACTCCACGCCTTGAAGTTGTTTCTTCAGAAGAAAAGATCGGTGGAACTACTGATCTTACAAACAAGTACATGGGTTACGGCGTTGTTGCTGAATACAAACCCATCAAAGACACGAACTTCCGCTATCACGTTGCTTACAACAACATCACATCAGATCTTGATGGTGTGACTGATAAAGCAATCAAAGACGAAGTCGTTGTTGGCGCTCGTTTGATGGCTGATTTCTTGAAATAATAAAGGTTCATAAGAAGAACTTTTGCGAAAGGGAGGCACCAGCCTCCCTTTTTTTGTTTGTCGCAAAGCTCTAAGGTTTCTAGGCGCTGCCTCCAACAAATAACCCGCCCAAGGACCAGTGGCTGAGACACAGGGACGAGTCTGGCAAGGCACCAAAACACCATTTCAACTCGTCGCATCCCAAAAAATAAGACTCTCCTTCGCTCTGTCTGGCTCCCCCAGGAAAATCTCTTGGTTTGGCCTACCTTAAAACACTTGTTTTTGTTACCCTCTAAAGGTTAAAAACCTAGGGATTTTATGCCCTTAAAACCTGTCGAGGTCTTTGCAATGTCAGAACAGTTATCAGATCGTTACAATCCTGCGGAAGTTGAAACCCGCACCTATCAGTGGTGGGAAAGTTCAGGATACTTCAAAGCTCAGGATCAATCGACGAAACCTCCTTTCTCAATCATTTTACCACCACCGAACGTCACTGGCTTTTTGCACATGGGGCATGCCTTGGATCACACGATTCAAGATATGCTCATCCGTTGGAAAAGAATGAACGGCTTCAACACCATGTGGTTGCCGGGAACGGACCATGCGGGTATCGCCACTCAGTCTGTTGTTGAAAGAGAACTTAAAAAAGAGGGTGTCACTCGTCATGATTTAGGACGGGAAAAGTTTGTTTCCAAAGTGTGGGATTGGAAACATCAATACGGAGATCGTATTTACTCTCAAATGCGCCGCCTGGGTGATTCTTGCGATTGGGATCGTGCGGTCTTTACTTTAGATGACGGCGTTTCCAAAGCGGTTCGTAAAGTTTTCGTTTCTCTTCACAAAAAAGGTCTGATCTATCGTGGACAAAGACTGGTGAACTGGTCCGGTCCTCTTGAGACCGCGATTTCTGACTTAGAAGTAGAGCACAAACAAATCAAAGGGTCTCTTTACCACATCAACTATCCCCTTGAAGATGGTTCAGGATTTTTGACAGTGGCCACCACTCGCCCAGAGACAATGCTGGGAGACACCGCTTTGTGCGTTCATCCCGAAGACGAGCGTTACAAACATTTGATCGGAAAAAATGCGATCATCCCCTTGATCAATAGAAAAATTAAAATTATCGCCGACACCTACGTCGATAAAGCCTTTGGCTCGGGCGTTGTGAAAATCACTCCCGCCCATGATTTCAACGATTACAAAATCGGAAAAAGTCATCATCTTGAATTCATCAATATTCTGACAAAAAAGGCCGAGCTCAATGAAAATGCGGGGCCTTACAAAGGACTGAAAGTTCAGGAAGCGCGCAAAAGAATCCTCGAAGATTTGAAGGCAGAAAACCTTTTAGTCAAAGAAGAGCCTCATGTTCACTCGGTCGGACACTGCTCCCGTTCCGGCGCCGTGGTAGAGCCTTTCTTGTCTGAGCAGTGGTTTGTGAAGATGGAACAGTTAGCCGTTCCCGCCAAGCGCGTGGTCGAAAGTGGAACCATCCGCTTTGAGCCCGAGTCGTGGACCAAAGTTTACTTGCATTGGCTTAACAACATCGAAGACTGGTGTATTTCCCGCCAATTGTGGTGGGGACACCGTATTCCGGTATGGTATTGCTCGGACTGCCATCATCACACGGTAAGCGAAACCGATGTAACCGCTTGTGAAAAGTGTGGCAGCTCCAAACTGACTCAAGATGAAGACGTTCTAGACACATGGTTCAGTTCTGCTCTTTGGCCTTTTTCAACAATGGGTTGGCCCAATGAAACTGAGACCCTCAAGACATTCTATCCAACCAACTACTTAGTCACAGGGCATGACATCATCTTCTTCTGGGTTGCTCGTATGATCATGATGGGCCTTGAGTTCAAGAGGGATGTTCCGTTCCGCACGGTTTACATCCATGGACTTGTCCGCGACTCTCAAGGTCGCAAGATGTCTAAGTCTTTAGGAAACTCCGTAGACCCCGTTGAGATGATTGAAAAGTATGGTGCGGATGCCTTGCGTTTCACTTTCGCAGCTCACTTGTACTCTGGAAAAGACTTCAAATTCAGTGAACAACGTCTTGAGGGCTATCGCAACTTCATGAATAAGATCTGGAATGCGGCGCGCTTTGCGCTTTCTAACTTGTCCGACTTCCAGGCTCCCGCAGAAGGTGTTAAAGCCCTACCAAACAAGTCTGAGATCAGCGTTTTTGACCAATGGATTATTACCAAACTTTCTGAAGTGACCAAAGAAGTGGAAGAGGCGATGGAGGCAGAGAAGTTCTCTGATGCCGCCAATGCTCTTTATCACTTTATTTGGAACCAATTCTGCGACTGGTACATTGAGTTTACAAAACCAATCATGAATGGCGCCAACGCCGAAGAGAAAAAGGCCACGCAGCTGGTGATAGCCCAGGTTCTTAACCGCATCACACGCCTGCTACATCCTTTTGCTCCCTTCATCTCTGAGGAAATCTATCAAAAGCTTCCTATTCGAGGAGCGGCTTGTATCGTAGATCAATTCCCGAACACACGAAATGATCGTGACTTCTTAAGCCTGGGCTCAGCCCAAGCGGCTTTGGAAATCGACATCGTGAAAGAAGTGATCACCGCCATCCGAAATATTCGTGGTGAAAATCGCATTAGCCCCGCGACCAAAATCAATGTGCGCTTGGGCGTGACCAATGATCAGGTTCAAAAGATCTTGGGCAACAACCGCACCGCGATTCTAACTATGGGACGCGTGGAGAATCTTGAGATCGGCGATGAGGGCAACTTGATGAAGTGTGCTGTCGCCCCCGTCGTGGTGAAAGAGACCAGCGTGAAAGTGATCATCCCTCTTGAAGGTCTTGTGGACTTCGATGAGGAAGTGAAGCGTATCAATAAGCTGATTGAAAAACTTCAAAAAGACATCACCATGCTGACAAGCAAACTCTCTAACGAGAAGTTTATTGCCAATGCGGATGAGGACGTTGTCGCCGCTGATAAAGCTTTGCTGGCGCAATCGAAGATTCAATTAGAGTCTTTGCGAGACGCCTTGACTCGTTTCGTTTAATTCATACCGAATCCGCTCGAATATTCTCGGGCGGATTCTCTTTTTAAAGACGTTGGACGTGAACCTCATGAGCATCACGAAATCTCTTAAAACGGTCGATTCCCTTCATAAAAAAGAACTCAAACTCCAAGGCCACGTTGCTCGCTGGACCCTGAAGCTTCGCAAACATCAGCAAGCTCGTTTGCTGGTGGCCCTTCTTTTTTTTGTGAGTCTTTTGCCCCTTTCCGTGAGTGCGCAGGCTCGTGCAGAAGCCCTGCTGGCTCTGGTTCTGTTGGCCACCTTCATTTTTTTAGTCTTTCGCACAAAAAAAATTCAAACCCACGTTCAGCGACTGACTCAACTTTGGCAGTTTCAGATCCGTCAAAAAAGACGCTGCCTTGGTCAAGCCTCTGGGCGTCCCTGGAAGGCCGCCTTAGAGAACTCCGCAGAGTTCCCCCTCATCAGCGACTTGGGTTTGATCGGCCCTCATTCTCTTTGGACCCTCTTAGATGAAACTTTGACTGAAGGAGGACAAAAGAAACTTCTGCAGTGGATGAGCATCGAACCTCTGGATAAAGAAGTTTTGCAAAAGCGCCAGGAGCATATTCAAAAGCTGCGTTCACAAACCTGGTTTTATACAAAACTCGGCATTGATTCCAACTCCAATGAACTCAATCTTTCAACAAGTCAGATTCAAGACTTCCTAAAGAACTCTTTCGTCAGTCGTCATTTTTCAAAGCTTCTTTTGGCGAATAGCGCACTTTGGATTTTAACTTTGGCCATGGGACTTTACGCTGCCTTGACCGGAATAAAGATCCCGCTGGTTCTCTATTTTCTTTTTCCCGCGCTCAGTCTTTTTAGCTTAGGGTCTGTGGGAACCGTATTTCACCAAGGCATCGGCCTGGCTCATCATCTCACCTCCCTGGTGCCGATCTTTAAAGCCCTTGAGGATAGAGCCTCTTACCATGAAGAGATCAAAGATCTTTGTCCGACCATCCTTGCTGAAAAACCCTCTTCGTCCGCACAGAAGCTGGAATTCATCCTGGGTTTTCTCGGAACCCAAACGAATCCTCTTCTTCATTTCCTCTTAAACCTTTTGATGCCTTGGACCTTAACTTCGGTTTACTTCTTGGAAAGACATCGCCGTCAAATCGCACAAGGGTTTCCTCAGTGCCTCGAAGAGCTCGCTGAATTTGAAGTGCTTGGATCCTTACTCATCTTTGACCGGTATCAAACGCAAACCTATCCCCAGTTCGGCAATAAGGCCACCCTTGAGTGCCAGCAGATCTTTCATCCTCTCTTGGATAGAACTCGCGCTGTTGCCAATGATTTTGCATTCACGGAATCGAAATCCTTGGGTCTCTTGACTGGCTCCAATATGTCAGGGAAATCGACTTTTTTAAGAACTCTGGGCATCAATCAAGTTCTCTCCAATATGGGGGCACCTGTCTTTGCCGATAGATTTGTTACACTCCCGGTAAAAATCGAAACTTGCATCGAGGTCAGTGATTCTTTGCGCGACGGTTATTCTTATTTCTACGCGGAAGTTCGTCGCCTGAAAGACATTCTGCAGGTTGCCGCCAGCAAAACGCCTGTTCTTTTTTTGATTGATGAAATTTTCAGGGGCACCAACAACAAAGAACGACAAATTGGCAGTCGGGCGGTCATTCGTACTCTCGCCCAGGAAACAACGGCTATGGGATTCATTTCAACTCATGATCTTGAGCTGACAACACTCGAGGAGAAAAACCCGTCTCTTCTGAATTTGCATTTCCGTGAAAGCATTGATGACCAGGGTAAAATGGTCTTTTCTTATCAGCTTAAGCCGGGGCCTTGCCCCACTACAAATGCGTTAAGAATTATGGCCGCCGAAGGCATTAAAGTCGAAGAGGCATAAGTCCTCTTCGCGTCCTACTTACATTCACACTTCATCGTCTTCGTTGAATCCAACCCCGTACAACGGAAAGTTTTTCCGTCATGAGGCAACTCCAGGGAATAGATTTTCCCATTACGTTCGACTAGCAAAAGATCATCGCCGTTCTGATAGTAGATACGGCGGGAGAGGGAGCGCCCAACCACGTCTCCGTCACTTTCAAGACTTGCCACAAGGGCGTCCGAAGGATTTGTCATTTGCTCTTTGGACAAAGGAATCTCTTTCTGAGAGCCTCCTTGCAGTGAATAATACTTCAAGGTTCTTCGCGGCTCCGCTGCAGTATCCGGTGAATTTTCAAGATAGATCCGACGAAGCTCTCCCGATTTGGTGCGAATATCCGTCGCAGTCCACTCTTCAGATTGTGTGACCACATCACCCAGATCGGCAGAAATAGCTGTATTCAAATTTTCAAAGTTAAATTCAGATTGTGCATCCAACGGACTGGTCACCATATTAAGACAATGGCCCATCTCTTTCAGATGCTTTTGCAAAGCTTCAAACTTGCCAGCATCTTCCATCTGTGTCGGTAAAAAACCTGACGCCGAGGGTGCGGCCCCGGTCGCCTCATGAGAAGGAATCTCGGCCTTAGATTTTGATTTGGGTTGTTCACCTTCTGGAGGAGGGCTGCCCATCGTTTCCGGATTCACCACCGTCGCCGCATTGTCTCCCTTCCAAAATTGGCAATAAGAGACAGTTAATAAAGCCGCAGCACCGATAACAAGAAGGATTAAAGTGGTTTTTTTCATACCCTTTAGTTATCGGCTGATATCGACCGCCACGTCAATGGGTTCAATCTGCAGCAAGGAAACTCCGGTAAAACGCAGACGCATTTGCAGCACATCAAAAAGCTCGCTGACCTTTTTGCAGCCAGCGCCCTTTAAAGTTAAATACATCAAATAATGAGGCAACCCTGGAGAGTATTCGAACTGCCAATGAGAGATCATCTCACAAGCCTCTCCAACTTCCGGCAGATCTAATGCCACAAACTCTGCCTTCTGAGCCGTCGCGAACGAAAGGGGTTTGTCCTGAAGAAAGGGATCAATCTTATCGAGCACCAGCCCTACGCGCAGGGTGGCCTCTTCCGTAACGGGATTCCAAACCGATGAGTACTCATACTGATGAGGCCCCAAAGAGCGAATCTTAAAGCTCATAGAGTTATACGAAGCATGGCTGTTAAAGGACCACAGACCAACTAATACCATTAAGATAAATACCAGATATTTCATAAGTCCCCCCGTCCCCTTTTATTCAAGCATAATGACTAAAAGCAAGAAAGAGATCTTTGCAGATCCCTCTCTTGAATTGATTTCAGTTTGGTGACAAGAATCGTCAATTACTTGATAAGGCCGATTTCGCGCAAACGTTGCATCAAGAAGTCGTGTCCAGTGATATCAGAATACTTTGCCCCTGTCCCTTTACAAGAAGGTAAGCAACTCAACATCGCCTGAGGATGAGGATGCATGAAAAACGGCATCGAATAACGACTTTGATTCTTACCATCCTGAGGATTGATCACCCGGTGAGTTGTCGAAGGCAATACATCATTGGTCAAACGAGCCAACATATCTCCCACATCCACGATCAGTGTGTCGGGCTCAGACTCAATATCGAGCCAAGTCCCATCACGATCTTTCAGTTGCAGACCTGACGCCGTCGCGGCAGGCAAGATCGTGATAAAGTTAATATCTTCATGAGCTGCGGCACGAACACAGCGTGGATCGACCCCTTCAGGAATCGGAGGGTAATGAAGCAGTCTTAAAATCGAATTTCCGTCTTGAGTCATACGGGCAAAGAAATCTTTGTCGACCTCCAAAGGCATCGTCAAAGCTTCTAACATCACTTTTCCCGCTTCTTCCAAAGAGCTGAACAGCGATATGAAGTGCTGTTTAAATTCTGGAATTTCTGAAGGCCATACATTCTCGGGATACACCTCCTTCAAAGCGTGACCTTCGGGAAGCTCACGCCCCACATGCCAGAATTCTTTCAAATCCATCACGGGAGAATCTTTGGCGTGCTCTTGTCCAAAGGGAGTATAACCGCGTTGGAATCCCGCCTTGGGAGAAATATAAGATTTTTTTACTTCGGTAGGAAGAGCGTAGAACTTTTGCAGAAGCTCGTAAGCCTTATGAAGAGCTTCGGCTTTTACGTTGTGATCTTTAAGGATGATAAAGCCATACTCTTTAAGACCCATGAAAAGATTGTCGATAAACTTCGCACGATCTGCATCGGAACCTTGCGTATAACTTGCAAGACTCAATGTCGGAACTTTACGAAGAGTGCTGTTTTCTGAATGAGAAGCAGTTTCCGTTGTTCTCACGATTCCTCCCTTGTTAGGTTCCCGAGAACTCTAGCAAGTTGCGCAATTAAAAGGCAACAGCAACTAATTATGTGTAAAAAGAATATCTAAAACCCGCACCAGCGTGGGCGTTTCAAATTTGAAATGAATGTCACCATCAAACAAACGAACGGCGTGTTCACTGCGATAAGGAGAGTCGCCCTCCTCGTACCCTCGATAAATCACAGGGCGAGGATCGAGTTTCAAAGTCTCTTCGACGATCTCTCGCAAGGCTCTGTCAGGGTGACGACCTTGCCATTCCGTCATCAATCGTTCTGCATTCTCAGTAAATTCTACAGAAATAGGATCCTTGGAAATCTCCGCTGGCCACCCCGTGCGAGCTTCCGGTAACGCCTCCACTTCGGGAAGATAAGGCTTAATATCTAAGATCGGTGTCCCATCCACAAGATCCGCGCCAGAAACAATGATCCCATCTTTTTCAACACTGATAAGCTCAACCAACGAAAGACCAATCGGGTTCGGACGATGTGGACTGCGAGTCGCAAAAAGTCCCATGGTTTTCCCTTCAAGGCGCGGAGGATGAACCTTGGAATGATAGCGAGCCACTTTGTTCTGATGAAAAACCCAGATCAACCACACGTGGCTAAAGCCTTCCAGCCCCTGAAGGGACTCTTCCGGCTGCAAATCCGCACGAATTTTCAGACGAGCCCACGCCTTCTTCACCAACCCTGGCTGGCGCGGCGTCCCGAACTTATCTCGAAAACAAGACTCTAAATACCCAATAGGCTCCATCATAGGGTACGCCGTACCTTTTTGAATTGCCTCGCGTCAAGAACTTTTGAATAACAAGCTCTTTTCGGGTGACAAGGTTTCGAGAATGCATAAAACAAAGGCAAATAACACAGGGAGGGTCTATGAAACACCTTATTTTGGTAGCAGCTCTCGCATTGGGAGTTGGCAGCACTGGCTTTGCTGGCGAGCTTGATAACGAGTCGTCTGTAACCAATCAATCTATGAACGGGACTGTCGTGATCCGCGTCGATACCCGCAACAACGAAACTTCTGTTCTCGCAACAGACAAGACCGTTGCTAGCGATGCTCAAGCGCAAGTTTTGGCACAAACAGGATCTTTCCAATCTGTTCCTGCTGCTCACGTAAAAAATGAGTTGGATCAAGATGGCGGCGCTTCGAGCTGGTACTTCTACAGCGGATATAACTACTACAGTTACATGTACTGGTATGGTTCTTGGTACACACCTTGTTACTCATACAGCTACAGCTACTATCGTTACTATTACTACTCAAATTATTGGTGGTAAGAAGCGAGGGAGCAGTCCTTCAACGAGGCTGCTCTTCTTTAAATAAAAGGGCGAGCCTCTGCCCATAAGAGGCCTTCATGAAGGGGTTCTGATGAAATTTCTTATCGGCTTGATGAGCGTCTTGTTCTCATTTCATTTTTCTTGGGCCAATTCGCCCTTTGAAAATATGGAAGGATATAAAAACTCACTGGGGTTTTCCAAATTTTATTCCCAACAAAACCCCGGGCGTCGCCTGAAGGTGGCCGTCTTAGACAAGGGCTTCCACGGATACCAACGTGAAATTGGGCGCACTCTTCCCGCGGGAACACGCTATGTTCCAGGTCCTGTGGCGACCCCCGAAAATCAAAATGTTGAGCACGGACTTAAGATGGCGCAAATCCTGATCTCGTTGATGACGGATGATATGCGCGCCACTCAATGGATGCCAGAACTGACCCTTTACAACGTTTTTGGTTATTCTAATTTTAAAGCCGCCATTGACGATATCCTCACTCAAAAAGTCGATCTGGTCCTGTATTCCGAAGTTTGGGAGTACGGCGGAAACTTTGACGGCACAGGCTTTATCAACAATGAAGTCAATCGCGCCACCCGCAATGGCGTCATCTGGGTGAATGCTGCCGGAAACTTTGCTTTAACAACTTACAATGCTCCCATCCACACTGTGAAAGACGAATGGGTACAGCTCCCTGATCAAAACAATGCCTTGGCGATTCGCTGCGAGAACCGCAACGTAAAATGCCCTATCAAAGTGGTTCTTTCCTGGAACGACTTCAAAAATGACGTTGAGTTAGGAACTGACAAGGATTTGGATTTGGCTTTGACCGACGATCTTTTAAATATCGTGCAAGTCAGCTCTTTAAAACAATCCAAAGATCCCCAAGAAAATCGCCCTGGGTATTCCAAATATCCTCGCGAGATCATCTCGGCGGAGCTCTCTCAAGGTCTTTATTTTTTACGTGTAAAAAACCGTTCGCAGAACTTTAGCAACCGCGATCAACTGCGCATCACCGTCGATGGTGAATTCATTGTCATGCCTTCTCATTCGCAAGGCGAGTCTATTCTAAATCCCGCCGACAACACCACCGTGATCACCGTCGGTGCTTCAGACTCTGAAAGATCTTCTGTTTCGTTCTCGAAAGACAAGCCTGATCTTTTGGCTCCCTCGTCGATCCGTGTTGCTAATGGTGGTGAATACCGTGGCAGCTCCAATTCTGCGGCGATGGTGGCCGCGGGCCTCGGCCTTTTGAAATCACAAGAACCGCGCATGACCCGTAAAGATCTTTTGGACGCTGTGAGCTCCAAATACTCTTGGGAGCAACGAGGTCTTTCCTTGAATCTTCTCGGTTTTGGACCGACGGGACCGGGGTGCTTCATTGATGTGATTTATAATCCCGCTCCGGGATATATCCGAGACGTCTTGAGCAAAGGCGGAGTTCTGGTCGAGACAACCGCCGCTGTTCGCGTGATGGTGCCGTTTGATCCTCTCGTGATAGCGCCTCACCTTCGTCGCAATCTCTTAAACGATATGATCGTCGCTTTGCCACAAGGCGGTTACGCGATTTATCCTCGTCGTGCGATGATTCCCGCAGGAGCTGTTGAAATCTTCCAACGCCCCCTAGAAGCGGGCCTGTGTCGCCCAACGCCGGTGAACGGAAAGAACTTCCACCTTTAAATAGTTTTGATGAGGTCACTCACTTTAAAAAAAAGAAGTGGTGAGTGATCTTCTTCACTGACAACGCGTTTCGAGAAAACCGTTCCCGAATTGACAACAATGAATCGCCTTCTGCATTTGATAGTTCATCGTACGAACAAAGGCCGCCGGATCTTCGGCCGCTTTTGAGTCACTATCGACACAATTCTTTTTGCCTTCCCTGCCGACGGTCCTACAGACCTTCTCGACCAGACCGCTGCTCGAATATGCAACTGATCTTAGCTGCCCAAAGGGATACACGGTATTAAAGAGACTGTTTTTTTCAAACTCGACCGATCGAATACTCTGATCCGCATCCAGCTTGGTCCGAATTCTATCACCATTCGGAGTTTTAAACTCAACAAGATCCTTCTGGCACTTCGTCACTTCCGGCGCCTGAATAGACTGTTCATAAGTTTTTCTAATCACCTCGCAGGTGGTTCGATCACTCTTAAGATGAAACTTCTGTGTTTCCCAGTCTTCCCCAAGAAACTCAATCACCTTCGGAGTCAGGCCAATCGCCGGTCGGCAATAGGGATCTTGCACCCAATCGTGATATCCCCGTTCACTACAACCGGTGTTTTTAATCTCGCTAAAATACAACATAGGTCCTTCCAAAATGGAAAGTGCCGCTGCAACTCCGCCGGTGGAAAGAACATGCACCAACCCAGCCCCAAGTTTTCTTCCACCACTAAAAGTCGCATGAGCGAGAGAGCGGGCGCTCAGATTTTTTACTCCATATTTAGAAACGGCGGCGGAGAAGTGTTCCTGGATATAAAGTCGATTTGCCAAGGAGCCCAACCGCAATGGCGAAAGGCCTTTATACTGAAGACCCTTGGTGATTGTAGAATATCTTTTCTCTAAAAACTTCGCCAGTTCCCGATCTTCCGCCGAGGTAAGAAAGCGGCTGGCTTTCTCCATTTTTCTGCCAAATTCCTCGGAAGAAACCGGCGACATCCCTCGATCCACCAGATCCGCAATTTTCTCGATGCGTTCCACTTTGGCTTTAAGATCGGGATTCCCCTTTACGCCAAGTCTCTCTTCGGCTCTCTCTAAGATTTCCTTGTCACTGGCATTCAACGAATCAACAATCGATCGATCCAAGCCCTTACCAAACCCCTCTTTATAAAGAACCTGATAAAAAGGCCTCCCATCGGGAGCTTTGACGGAGGGGCGTACCTTGGCCTGATCGTGAGCATCAAGAACATGTTCAACTTGAGCACGATCAAGCCCCTCGAAAAGTTCAGGGTGAGATTTAAATAATTCCATGCCCAGGGCTTTAACTCGAGCTCGATGTTTTTGCGTATGTTCGTAAAACTCTTCCACAGAGCCCACAAGCCTATCGCTTTGCGTTCTTGTGTCGATAGTCTTCAGCAACCTCCACGCGGAGGTCACGGCCGGCCCCGCTAAGGGCGAAATGCCGCCGCTGCGAACATCCGTTGAAAAGCAAGATTTTGGTTCGGGCAGCCCCGCGTAGGAGTGAGCTTCAATCGGAGCCCAATTCTGAAGAGCTCTTTTACACACATATAGGGATTCATTTGCACCACATGCGACCTCGATTTGTAAACGCTCGAGCATGCCCTGTACCTTCGCATCATCCATGCCACAAACAGCAAAAGTTTGATGCGAAATTATCGTAATAACTATGAAAAGCAGATGAATCCTCATCATTTGAAATATCGGAATTTCAAGGAGGTTCTTTATATTTATATAATGAAAAGCCAGACCTTAGACCATAAAAAAAGCTCCGAGATTTTATCTCGGAGCCCTATTCTTTGTTTTGATTCAAAACAACTCCACTAACTTAAAAATTGCCAGATCTTCTCATCAAACCATCTTTATTTTTGATGATAATCTCTTTCCCATTAAGGTCGATCAGACCCTCATTTTTAAACTCAGTTAAATGACGAGACAAAGACTCATTGATGGTACTTGCCAACTGTGCAAACTCGTTGCGGGTCAGCTTCAAGTTCAATGAAATTCCATTTGGAGTTTGCACCCCAAATCTGTCCGCCAACAAAACCAACTGATAGGCGATGCGCTCTTGGACGGAGGCCAAATAGTGCAACTGACTGATCATCTCGAAAGATTCCAAATCAGTGACCGCCTGATTCAACAAAAGTTTCACCAAGGGACTGGCCTGAGCCATGGCCACTTGAATCAACTCCCGCGGGTAAAGCCATAAAACTGTCGACTTCACCGCTTTGGCGTGACTTTGAGTCACTCCGCCTTTCACCAGAGCCTTGTAGCCGAAGTACTCCCCCGGGGAGACTAACTTCGTCACATATTCATTGGTCGTAGTGCGTCCGCGGGCATGAGAACGATTCACTACAACCTTAACACAGCCAGATTGCACGTAATACAGACCCTTCGCCGGCTCCCCTTCTTTGAAGATCATTTCTTCTTCCTTGAGATGAATGACTTCATAAGGAACGTTTGAAGTGTTCGGAATGCTTAGGTTTTGATTGCCCATAAAACCGAGGGAGTTTACTCCGCCGTTGAGTATTGTTTGAGATTCCATACTCTTTTACCTCCGAGCTTTCTTCGTTGGGTTAAATGTTGAAGCCATCCTAAACTGGTATTATACACCCTCCTAATTGAAATTTAGACATAACTGACTTGTAACGGCCTCCCCTTTGAACGTCCGACATGGTTTTGACTTGACTCACAACGACGAGTCCCCTACCTTCAGCACCACATAAATTTAGGAATTTTTTTGTAATATCAACCGCTTAATGCCTGCTAAAAGGCACCTCAGTTAAGCGTCAATGAAGGGTTGCAAAGATGGTAAAAAGTATTCTTACCGCCCTGTTAATTGTGTCATTCAACATTTCTTCTTACGCAAACCCCCTAAAAGTGGGTTTGGTTCTCGATAAAGGCGGCAAAGACGATAAATCTTTTAACTCCGCAGCCTACCAGGGAGCTTCGAAAGCCGAGAAAGATCTTAAAATTGATTTGAAATACGTCGAAGCGACGGACACAAACGCCATTGAGAATCTTCACCGCTCTTTTGCTCGTAAAAATTTTGATCTAATCATCGGCATCGGCTTCGCACAGAAAGACGCTGTAAAAAAAGTGGCGGCTCAGTTTCCTCAAGTTAAATTTGCCATTGTCGATGGTGAAGTCACCGCTCCGAATGTTCGGTCTCTTCTTTTTGAAGAACATGAGGGCTCCTTCTTGGTTGGAGCCTTGGCGGCGATGAACTCAAAATCCAACTCCGTAGGATTTGTCGGCGGAATGGACATTCCCCTCATTCGTCGTTTTGCGATGGGATACGCAGCAGGGGCCAAATACGTAAATCCAAAAATCAATGTCAGCGAAAACTATGTGGGAGTCACTGGCGAGGCCTGGAACAATCCTGCCAAAGCCAAAGAACTGGCGCTGGCTCAATACTCCAAAGGGGCTGATGTCATTTTTGTGGCTGCGGGAGCTTCTAACACCGGTGTCTTCGACGCTGCTGAAGAAAAGAAAAAATTCGCCATTGGCGTCGATTCCAATCAAAACTGGATCAAACCCGGCGTCATCTTGACGAGCATGATGAAAGCCGTGGATGTAGCGGTTTACGATACGATCAAAGAAGCTCAGGCCGGAAAGTTTACCGGAGGCATTGTTCACTTTGGTTTGAAAAATGAAGGCGTGAATTACACCGTTGATAAATACAACGAGAAGTTAATCACTCCCGACATGAAGAAAAAGGTCGAAGAGATCAAAAAGAAAATCATCGCCGGCCAAATTCAAGTTCCTGACTACTATAAAAAGAAATAGTGATGACAGTTCCAGCGGTTCAATTTCAAGGAGTCTCCAAGTATTTCGGCGAAGTCCGCGCCAACTCGGATATTTCTTTTTCTGTTTTGCCTGGAACCATTCACGCCATCGTCGGCGAAAACGGCGCGGGTAAATCCACAGCCATGAAAATTCTTTTCGGAATGTATCGCGCTGACAGCGGAGACATTCTTGTTCATGGCAAACCGGTGTCTTTTCGTTCTCCGATCGAGGCGATGACTTCCCGAATCGGTATGGTTCATCAGCACTTCATGTTGGCAGAACCTTTTTCCGCATTAGATAATATTCTATTGCAACAAAAGGGTTCTGCTTTTTCATTGTTGCCTCGCAAAGAACAAAAGAAAAGACTCACCGAGATTGCCGAACACTACGGATTCGTTTTGGACTTAGAAGCCAAAGTCGAAGACCTTTCTGTCGGTGAACAGCAGCGAGTTGAGATCTTAAAGATCCTCTCTCAAGATTCAGAAATTCTTATTCTGGACGAGCCGACGGCCGTACTTACACCTCAAGAGGTTCAAGATCTTTTTAAAAATCTTCGTCGCCTTCGTGATGAGGGAAAGACCATTCTAATCATCACTCACAAACTCAAAGAGGTGATGAGCTTAACCGACTCCGTCACGGTTTTTCGCGCAGGGCGCGTTGTTGGACAGAAGAAAACGGCTGAAACAAGTGCCGATGACTTAGCCGAGATGATGGTGGGACGTCGTTTGCAAAAAGCACAAGAACGTGAAACCAAAGTCGATCCGAACCAGGTCCTTCTACGATTCGACAATGTGTCAGCAAAAATGGGAAATCACGCGATTCATGAAATTCAATTGCATGTTCATTCTAAAGAAATCGTCGGTATCGCCGGGGTCGAAGGCAACGGCCAAGATCTCATTATTCGCAGTCTTCTGGATGCCACGTCTCTTGATAGAAACTCTTTAACAGGCCACGTGTCCCACGAAGGCACTTTGGGAGCTTTTCCTGAAGATCGCCTTAGACTCGGCGTCCTTCCTGCGCGCCCAGTCTATGAAAACTTCATCCTGGGACAACATAAAAGCCCTCTATTTTCACGCGGCCTCTTCCTCAAAGGGAAAGAAGTCATTTCCAAAACTCAAGAAATCATGAACACCTATGATATTCGCCCACACAATCCTCTTTTGAGTTTTGAAAAGCTTTCGGGTGGAAATCAACAAAAGTTGGTCGTCGCTCGCGCCCTTTCTCAAAAACCACAAGTGGTCATTGCTGCGCAACCCACTCGCGGTGTTGACATTGGCGCCATTGAATTTATTCACAATCAACTGCGCACAGCTCGCGACGAAGGGGCTGGGATTCTTTTGATTTCTTCGGAGCTGGACGAATTAATGGCGCTTTCAGATCGCATCGTTGTTATTTACAAAGGGCGCCTGGTCGCGGAATTCACACGCTCTCAATTTGATGAAGTGGCCCTTGGAAAAGCCATGGGATGTGGAAAATGAGACGTCTACTTGGTTTTGTGATCGGACTTGTTGTCGCTCTTCTTTTGACCTTGTTTGCCGGCGAGAATCCTTGGCATATTTTTTTGATTCTGACCAAGAGTGCCTTCGGCTCCATGTACGATCTAGGTTTGACTCTGTCCTATACGACTCCGCTTATCTTCTGTGGACTTTCGGTTGCGATTGCTTTTCATGCGGGTCTTTTCAATATCGGAGCTGAGGGGCAACTGACGATGGCCGTAGTCACCGCTGCCGCTGTGGGAGTTTTATTCCCGGAAGTTCCGTTTCCCTTAGCGCCTCTGGTGGCCTTCAGCGCCGCCCTTCTGGTCGGTGCCTTTTGGGGATGGATTGCGGGATGGTTGCGGGCGTATCGCGGCAGCCATGAGGTGATTATCACGATCATGCTGAATTTTATCGCGGCAGGTTTGGCCAGTTGGTTCACGCTGAAAGTGATTCCCAATCCCCATTCACAAAACCCTGAAACCGCCCTGGTGTCTGCAAACTACATGTTTAAGGACTACGATTTGATCGCTCGCCTTTTCCCGGACACTCCAGCCAATGCCTCTTTGGGATTCGCGATTGTTTTTGCTCTTTTGATGTGGATATTCCTCTGGAAAACCACCTGGGGCTTTGAGTTGAGAGCCGTTGGCTCGAATCCCGAGGCGGCTCATCGCGCGGGAATCTCTGAAAAGAAAATGCAAATGCTGGCCATGGCTTTGGCCGGAGCCCTTGCCGGCTGCGTGGCGCTTTCAGAAGTTTTAGGAAGTGCGGGTCAATACCGCATGGGTTTTTCTCCCGATTATGGATTTATCGGAATTGCTGTCGCCTTGCTTGCCAACAACAATCCTTTGGGAATTATCGCAGCGGCCTTCTTAATGGGAGCTCTTCACAAAGGAGCCTCTGACCTGGATCTTGAAACCAGCACGATCACCCGAGATTTTTCTCGAATCATTCAAGCCCTCATTATTTTGGGTGTGGCCGCTCAAGGCTATTGGGAATGGATGAAGAAGAAAAAGAGGAGGAAGAACTAAATGGAACTCACCGCCTTATTTCTCGCTCTTCTTTTTGCGACACTGCGTTTGGCGACACCTTTGATTTTTGCAGCCATGGGTGGCTTTATGAGTGAACGCTCTGGTGTTGTGAATGTCGCGCTTGAGGGTTTTATGCTTTCCGGTGCTTTTGTGGGAGCCGTGGTCGGTCATCAGTTTGCGTCCGCATGGATGGGCTGGGTCGCCGCCTTACTCATCGGTCTTTGTGTGGGTGCATTGTATGCTCTTTTTGTGATTGAGCTTAAAGCCGATCAAATTATCTCGGGGATGGCTCTCAATCTTCTTGTGATGGGACTCATTCCCTTCATCACAAAAATTCTTTATAACTCCACCGGATCAACACCCGCTTTACTTGTTGAAGACCGCTTTCGTGTTGAACCGTTGGTAATGGCATTGCTTCTTGTCGGCGTTTTAACTTTTTGGCTGTATAAAACACGTTCGGGACTTTGGTTGCTGTTTGCAGGCGAACACCCCCAAGCCCTTCTTGCCAGTGGAGTCAGTGTTCGCAAAGTTCACTGGGCGGCTGTGTGCGCCAGCGGAGCCTTCGCCGCATGGGGAGGCGCAAGTCTGTCGCTTTTCCTCGCATCCTCTTATTCTCCTTTGATGACAGGTGGAAGAGGCTTTATGGCGCTGGCGGCTCTGATCTTTGGTAAGTGGAAACCAGTTCCTGCATTTCTTGCCTGTCTTTTGTTTGCTTTTGCCGACGCCATGCAAATTCGCCTGCAAGGGGTTCGTATCGGCGAGGTAGAAATCCCTGTCCAGTTTGTACAAATTCTTCCTTATCTTGTGACTATCATCGCTTTGGCAGGCTTCATTGGAAAAAGCCGTTCCCCCAAAGCCCTGGGGCAAGAAGGATTTTAGTTTTTAAATCGAGGTTCTTATGAAACATCTTATCCTCTGTCTTCTTTTTCTCACTTCTTCACAAGCTTTGGCCTGGGGAGGTCGTGGACACGACACCATTTGTCGCGTCGCCAGCTTCTTAGTGAAAGAGCCCGGCCTTAAAGACTATCTTCAAAACAAACCACAAATGATGGGGCACTTGTGCAACATGCCGGATTTTTATTGGAAGAGTCTGGGCGGAGACGCGAATAAGTTAGGTAACCCCGCTCACTTTATTGATATCGAAGTCATTGGCTTGGACGTGAAAGACATCCCTGTCGACTATAAGAAATTGGTCGCCGATTTCACGGGCAAACCCAATAAATTTAAAAATGACGGTTCGACGATCAAATCTATTCCTCAAGAGTTTGGCTCTTCATGGTGGCGCGTAGATCAGTTCATGCGTCTAATCGAAGGCCTGGCAAAAGAGTTTTCTTTGGCGCCTCCGCCTGCGAACTTCAAAGAAGAGCAAAACAATGATCTTCCTTACAACAAACTTGCTTACCAGATGGTGGTTTCCATGGGACTCATGGGTCACTTCGTCGCAGACAACGCTCAGCCGTTTCACACGACGGCCGACTATGATGGCTATGCGAGCGGGCACGGTGGCATTCATGCTTATTTCGAAGATCAAGTCGTAGGACAATTCGACGGAGACCTTGATTATTTAGTTCTTAAAGAAGCTCGCCAAATGAAAAATCCAGAGTTTCTAAAGCCGAAAACTTCGATCGAGAAGATGAAAGTTCTGAGCGTGATTTCCAATAAAGAGATCCCACGCCTTTTGAAGCTGGATCCTATTAAGAAAAAGTCGACCTTAGTAAAAGAAAAGGGCATGGAACTTAAAACGGCCGCAGAAAGGGAACCTGCTTCTGTCGCCTTTAAGAAGATGAAACCCCTCATCGTCACAGAAATGGCACGAGGCTCTGTTTTGCTTGCCCACCTATGGGATGAAGCCTATCGCAGCGCTGGAAAACCAAAAATTGGTGCTTATAAGTCTTATAAATATCCCTTCACAGTGGATTTTGTCGCCCCTGATTATTTTGAAAATACAGAACCCAAGGAAACAAAATAGAGAGATTTTCAAGTCTCGACTTTATGGTCGAGACATTAAATTTTACACATCTCACTTTCACAAATAGGAAGAGTGTTAAAATAGAACTCTGATGAACAACGATGAAGTTCTTTAAATACCTAGCCTGGATGGCTACCACTCTTATCTGCTCCTTGGGGGCTCGGGCTTCAACCTCTGAAGTTCTCGTGGGTGTCTACGATTTACCACCTCACATTATTATTCCTGCGCAAGGGACGCCTCAAGGTGCGGCCCCTCAGTTTCTAAAGAAATACGTCTTTCAAAAAAGCTCCCTCAAGATCCATTGGGTCGCGGCCCATTTCGCGCGAACTATGATCGATTTAGAAAATGGGCGTTTAGACATGGTTCTTCTTGTTGCGAAAACTTCCGAGCGAGAAAATAAATATATCTTCTCAGAGTCCCCGCTTTATCAAACTCAATCAGGAATTGTCGTAAAGAAGGACTTCAAGATTCAAAAGATCCAATCACTCCATGATCTGCAGGGGCTTTCCTTGGGGCACGATCTGGGTTCGATCGTGCCGGACTATTTCAAGGAGACCGGGGTCAAATTTCATTTTGTCTCGGGGCAGGATTACTTCAAAAGAAATCTGCGTCTTCTTAGATCGGGGCGCATTGACGGCTTTTTTGTACCGACCTTTTCACATGGGCTTTATAAGCTTAAAAAAGACCATCTCTTGTCTGAATTTTCGATCTTGGAAATACCCGCCAGACCTTTAAAGCTGTATATCATTTTTGGCAAAAAAACAGATCCCCAGTTGATCAAAGCCGTAAATACCGCGCTAAAAAATCACGGTGATCAATACCTTAAAATACTCCATCAGCTGCTATAAAATGACGTCTCACTTTGAGAAGAACAAGCCCTTCCTGGGCTGCTGTCTCTTCTCTAGACACCTCAAGCGCCCTTTATTCCCTTTTAGGTAGGCACAGAGATCGCATCTTTCCTTGATGGATTGACCCCACAAGGAGAGAGAAATGAAAAAGCAGTTTAAACTGGCATTGGCCGTAATTATGGTCCTAGGCTCTGTGAAAGCCTTCGCAATGACTGAGGAAGACATCATGATCATGAACACCGAGGGAAAAATTGAGGCCGCCATGGGCGAAGAAGGCTGCTCGACCTGCGAAAGATTTGATTTCATGGAAGGTAAGATTGAGGCGGCGGCGGCAATGAACATGAAATTCATCGTGCAAGACGCTCAAAAGAAGGTCTCTGAAATCAAAAAAATCGGGAATCTCATCGGCACCTCTATGGAGGACTCGCAAGGGCTTATCAAGTTTATTGGAGAAAAAGAACATTTTGCAGAACTTGCTCTTAACGAAATGAAACGCATTGAAAAGGTCAGTGAGTCTTTGTCAGGAGAAAATCTTTTTAACGCTCACTCAAGAATGATCAAACTTGCTTCTGAAATTCGTTCTTTAAATGAAGAAACTCAGATGACGGTTGATAAGATTCTTGCGGGTCGATAATTGAAGCTAAACTTAAATGCTTGCGGAGCCTCGATCCCCTCGAGGCTCTTTCTTTTTTTAAACACCCTCTGACGATCCTAACGATGTGAGATCGTACTTCCCGCAGAGGCCAGCATCACGCAGACAATTGCAATCCACTGATGAAAACTTAAAGATTCCTGAAGAAATAAAAAGCCCATAAGAGTCGCCACAACCGGTTCTAAACTCATGAGAATTCCGAAGGACTTCATCGGCAGGTTTCGCAGGGCTTTCATTTCTAATGAATAAGGCAAAGCACTTGAGAGTATCGCCACCAAAATTCCCATCGGAAGCAAGGAAACATCTGCGATCTGTGATCCATTGAGAAGAACCCCAAAAGGTACGGTGACCATCGCAGCAAAAGCCATCCCCCAGGCCGTCACCTGAAGGCTGTTCCCAGACTTTGCCGCCGACTTTCCAAAGACAATATAGAGGCCCCAGAACAGCCCCGCCCCCAAAGCGAAAATCACCCCCATCACATCCAAGTTTGAGTTGTTTGGGGTCAAGGGCAAGATCAGATAGATGCCCATTGCCGCCAGTAAGGCCCAAATCAGATCTACTATTTTTTTTGAAGAAAGCAGAGCCACGGCGAGAGGACCTGTGAACTCTAACGCCACGGCAATGCCCAGAGGAATTTTTTCTAAGGCAAAATAGAAAAGCAGATTCATACACCCCAATGAGGCACCGTAGGCTGCAATCATAGGAACACTTCGCCAAGAAATCTTATGTTTCCACACTTTCGCAACAACCAGCAGAATCAAAGCCGAGAGCGAAACTCTCAATGCTGTCGTCCCAGCCGCTCCCGCCAATGGGAAAAGTTGCTTGGCGACGGATGCTCCATATTGAATCGAAAACATCGCCATAAGAATTAAAAGAATGGAGGATAACAGGGGTCGCCGCAAAAAATCTCCTTAGAGGCTGTTAGAAATCTAACAGGTGCGCGCGCTGTCGGTCACTCAAGGTCATCTTAATCTCATCATGAGATTCAACCGTTCTAAGTACTTGATACTTCGTTGATGAATTCTCAAATTCGATCAGGCGCCGTGGCACGCTCCTCGCAATGAGTGTAGGTATACCGCTTGTTGCAAAGGAGTTCAAAATGACAATCACGAAAATCATCACAGCAGCTATCATCACAATCTCTGCAACAACTTCTTTGGCAGCCACAAAATGTGATCACAAAGGTAATAGCGGTCTTTTCGCAAACACAAACCCTTCAGTTGTTAAAACTCAGGTAGCTAAAGCTGGCACTGCTTCTTCTCAGACTGGCACACGCTAATTCGCGAAAAGAAATTAACTAAGCCCCCTAAACCCAGGCACCCTTCCCCCAAGGACCTGGGTTTTCCTTATCGTACCTGGGCTCTTCTTTTTTGATGTCTTATCTTTATTTAGCAAAAGATGTTTCGCAAGCCAGGGCTTCCATTTTGAAAGCGTTGCTTGCATTCGCTAGGTAAACAGGATCCCAACCGTCAGTGCAATTCCAATGAGTCAAACCCGTATCTGCCGAAGGAGTGTAGTTCAGATCGTAGGCATCAACGGCAGCTTGATGGGCACTGCTAGAAGCATTAAGCCCATCAGCCCCCCATGATGCGGTCGCTGTCCCATTTGTCATAGACCCTTCACCCATCTTATAAGTTGAGTAGCTTGTTCCTGAAATTGTTGTCTTTCCGTAGAAATCGGCTGTCGGCAACATGCCTATCCCACTGAAACCCAAGATGTCTATTGCCGAACTGGCTTGAGTCATTCTAATGGTTGAGCTTCCCACCGTAAAGTTCACGGTCTTATTAAGCCAAGCACCACCTGAATAAGTTCCAGTAATGATCGCGTCCACATACGAACCGAGGCGCACTTTCGTGGTGTTTGTCGCACCATCATAAGACAAGGTCAGAGTCGGCGTAGTGCTATTTTCACAGACAGTCGCAGTCAAGGTGCTGACGCTGCCATCGGCCCCTTTGGTTACTTTGAATTTATAGCGAGAAATATCATCGAAACCTAAAGCATAGTGGTCAGATCCATCATCAAAACCTGAAACCGTCGTCGCATTATTACTTAAAGCCTTTGCATAGCATGAGAATAAATCAGCCGCTGCTCCTGCGATATAAAAGCCCGTGACGGCAGAAAAAAATTGCTCCCCGTAGCTGCTGGCGGAGCCTCCTGTCGGCCAAGTTCCTCCTTTAATGGAAATCCCTGCACTCATCGGGTTCACACCCAACGAAAGAAATCCTGCACCTGAAACAGGTCCCGTTACAGCCGGAGTCAATGTATTCGCGGAGGTTCCGCCACCTGTGCTACCGCCGCTGCCGCCTGAGGAACAGGCCACCAAAGAAATCATCGCTGAACATGCAGCAAATGCCTTAACAACTGATTTTGTCATTCATACATCCCTTCTCTGTGAAGTCTGCTATTGATCAAAATCAAAATTAATCCAAGAAAGAGACGAAATGAATGACGTTTAGGTCTAGTCGAGATCCGTTTTCTAAAAGCTCAAGTTGCTAAAGCTGGTACTGCGTCTTCTCAAACTGGTACACGCTAATATCAGAACTTAACAGCTGCCAAAAACCAGGCTTTCTTTCCCCGAGAACCTAGTTTACCTTTTTCCGACTCAAACTAAAGTTTAATTTATTTACATCCGAAGAGGTTTGAACTTGGAGGTAAAATGTCTATTAATTTTAAGCACACACAAACTGGATTAATTAAAGAATGTCCTGAGGGTTTCTCTTGGACCTACTTCTTTTTTGGCCCCATAGTTGGCATGATTAGAGGAATGTGGACGCCTTTTTTTGTAAGCTTATTTACATTTGGGTTAGCGAATCTATATTACATGTTCAAAATTAATAAGACATATGCATCACAATTGATGGAGAAGGGATTTATTCCAGCAAGCGATGTGGACCATCAAAAGCTGGTATTGTTAGGTCTTCTTACGCCCAAAGAGAAACATCACGTAGCTTAAGTCCATCGAAAAAACCCAGGTAGAGATCGCTCCACTGGGTTTTTCGCTCCACCTATAGAATGATGGGTGTTCCGTCGCCCGAAGAACAAACTAAAGAAGTCATCGCCGAACACACAGCCAAAACTTTGAGCTTAATATAAGGCGAGGACTGAGTTGTTTACAACGGTACTATTCATTCACGGCTAGTTTGATATCACGTGGATTATCGACTCGTTGTGAGGCGTTCATAATCTCGAAAGCAACAACATTGCCGTTCTCATCATAGTCTAGAATGACTCCCGGTTTTTCTTCACTACTTTCTGCGATTGGAACTTCACATAGAATAATTCTCAAAATATCGACCTGAGCATCATATGTAATTTTCATCTTAGCCCCCAGTACTTTTTTAATTGAGTTGTTTTATAGGCCGTAATTATGAGTATTGGCGATGCTTTTACATTCACCACAATCCGAAGCAAGTATAACCGCCTATTGGGAAAAACAACACAAGATTGAAAGACTTTTGTCCCGTTATAACCATCAACAATCTGTTCTGGATGAAGAAGGACTGAGATTGCCAAATCTTCGGGTATTTCCCGGCGCCTTAACTCTTCCTCAGCATGTTTCGAAAAAATGTAAAACACAGCCTCTCCTCTGAAATTTGCCATTACATTGAGGCGCCATGCAAAGAGTGTGAATAGAATAAACTTGAACAATTAAGACTGGAGAATAATCCAATACGAGATTCGGAAGGATCCAACAAGAAGTGGACCGCCGTACAAATAAAAAAGCCCAGGGGTTACCTGGGCTTTTAGCGTTCTACATTACGCCTTCAAATTAGAAGTTGTAAGTGTAAGATACGTTAGACAACAATTGGTCAGAGTTGATAGTACCTGCACCCGCTTGAGTGAAAGTAGCATCAAGCATACCTTTGTTCAACTTGATACCAACACCTGCAGCAGCAACTACAGAATCAAGATCTGTTGCGTCGCCAGCTCCGCCAGGAGTTTTGTCTTTAGTTGTGTTCAAAAGAACATTTTGTTTGATAGATCCGCGCATAACCATCCAAGAAGTTGCGTTAGCTTCGATACCAACCCAAACTGGAAGAGCTGTAGTCTCAGAATCATCTTTGATTGTTTCCATGCTGTATGCAACACCGTAGAATACGTTTGCATCGTCGTTTTTAGCTACTGTGTTGATGAAACCAACATTCAAGTTAGTTTTTTCAACAGTTGCTTCAACGCCAGCGACTGCAGAAGTGTCACCTTCGATTTTAGACATCTTGTAGTCTGCATAAGCGTGCATAGAATCAGACAAGTTGTAACCAAAACCAAGCTTAGTGTTCCCTTTGCTTTCAACAGTGTGAGTTACACCAGCGATTTCTTCTTCAGTTTTACCAGCAAGACCCAACACCAACTCAGCTTCCCAAGTTCCGTTAGTCACACCAGCCGCGATTCCCATAGAAGTCGCTTTTTGTTTTTTAGAATCGTCTTTACCGTTGCTGTACTTCAAAGTCGCGCCCCAAGAAAGGTCACCAGACTTCATGCCGTAGAAAAGATTCATTGGGTTTTGCTCTTCAAGAACAGTGAAGTTCAAAGGCGCACCAGAAGCAGTTCTAACTGCCGTGTTGAAGTCAGCAGATTTACGACCGAAGTAGATACCGTAAACAGACTCACCGTGCTTCTTAATCAAACCACCTTCAGCGTGAGGCTCTTTAGCCGCGCCATCACCGGATTGACCCCACTCAACAGTTACCAACTCACCAACAGAGTGAAGAAGGTATGGTCTCTCGAATGTGTATTGTACGTCTACCAATTGACGTGAGTTCGCCAAAGCACTTACACGTGCCTTAGACGCCATTGCAGGAGCTGCTGCCATAGTCAAAGCTGCTACTACTAAAAGTTTTTTCATTGTTGCATCCTTTCGTTTGCGTATTTGTTTAAAAGTCTAAAATCCTTAACTTTTAAATTTTTCTAATTCTGTACATAAAAAATGCTAATGAGGACCTAGGCCAAGATCAACAACAAAAATTTTTGGCCCCCTTTACATCGCCTAAAATTTCATCAGATCTTTTTCACTCTGTTGCTTCCAGAGCACAGTCTCCACTGCCGACACCCGTTTGTTCTTTCGCTAATTTTTTCTCACCACTCATCGCCTTGAAATCCGCTCCCACAGCGAATTTTAAGACAACAACACCAACACCCACTTTACCTGCGATTTATCTTGAGTGAGGCGAATTAGCGACCATCTCTTGGTCCATTTTGTGGACCTCTTCTGACCATTGACGCAAAACTTCATAATAGAGTTGGCGCACTAGATCATGGTCTAGTTTTACTCCTTTTTTACGTTACAGAACAAAAGCAAGAGCCATACTCTTATCCAAATTAAAGACTTCAAGTCTTATATAAAAGGAGATCGCGTGAATATTTTGAAAATCCTCATAGTTAATCTACTGATGGGGTCCAGCATCGCATATGCGGCCGATATTGCCGGAATTACAGTCAACGGAGAAGTTGGCTTTGACTACAACTTCTTGTCCACCAAAAGCAAAGCCATTCCCTACACTGGTGATGCCACCAATGAAACCTATCGCCTCAATCAAGCCCAAGCTCTTTTAAAGAAAGAGACTGATCAGATTTCCTTCTTGGGACGCTTGGTTTATGTCCCCACTCAATATTCAAAAGATGGAACTACTAATAATAAGGCCAACCTTGGAACTCTTGATCAAGTGGAAGTCTTTTATAAGGCAACTCCAAAACTTCAAATTGGCTTCGGAAGATTCCTCACTACGATGGGCTATGAATCTTTGCTAAAATCTGAAAACGCCACCTATAACAATACCATCGCTTATCAAAGCATCGTTCCCGGCTATGGCGAAGGTTTACGCGCGAAATATGTGGCAACTGACTGGCTGATCGTAACCCTATCCACTTATAACCAAACGACTTACAGTGTTTTTGGAGAAGACTACACACCAACAAAGACCACAGAACTTTCTCTAACAGGCGTTTTGGGCAACTTCACCTGGTTTGCCGGCTACCTTCTTGGCACCGATGCCGCCGTGGCCCCAACAACAGGAACTGTGGACAAATCTTCTTCGAGCGTGTGGGCCTGCTATAAGATCTTGGATAATCTAATGGTAGCCGTCACTTATGACTCTTACACGCGCAAAAATGAAACATCTCATACGCAGTGGGCGGATTCCGCGAGCACCATTATCACTTATGGTATCGGCATGCACAACTTTGCAGTCCGATATGAAATGGTTCGAGGAGCCAATGAGATTGGTTACGGAGCTGCTGAAACTGTCAACTCCACAACTATTTCAGATAAGCTTGCCTTGAACGACAATTTCAAAATTTACCTCGAATATCGTATGGATCAGGCCGACAAAGAGGTGTTCTTTGATACCGACGGTCTAGTCACCAAAAAAGAGGCCGGTCTCTTTACCCTGGGAGCTCTTGCCAGCTTCTAGCACTATCTTGCAGGCTTCATGGCCATGAAGCCTGCCGCGCACCAAGATCCTCAGAACGAAAGAATATTCTTTTACACTTCCTAAGTTGTGCTAATCTCAAATAAAAGGAAGCACAGCCTGAAAATGCAAAAGAAAAAAGTCCTCAACGGCACCATCAAAAGACACCCCGACGGATTCGGTTTTTTTATCCCCGACGATATCGACCACGCTGACGTTTATATTCCTCGCCACTCGATGGAAGGAATTATGACTAATGACAAGGTGGCCATAGAAGTCTTTCCAGAAAAAGGTGGTGAACGCTTTCGCGGTGAAATCCTTCGCGTTCTTTCTCGCGGAACCAAAACTGTCGTGGGACGCTTCTATAAAATGAATGAACGCACCGGAGCCATTCGCGACGAAGGCAAGGGCTGGGGCCAAGACTTAAAAATCAAAATGGAAGACTCTTTGAATGCAAAAGACAAAGAGTTGGTGGCAGCCGAGATTTTGACTTATCCCGAAGAAGGAAAGTCGTTCACCGGAAAAGTCACCGAAATCATCGGCAATGCCCTCGATCCTTTGACGGACATTAAAAGAGTCATTCGCTCTAACAATATTCCCTTAGAGTTTTCAAAAGAAACCCTCGAAGAAGCGAAACACTTTAATGAAGTACCTGATGAAAAGGACTTCAAAGGTCGCCGAGATCTTCGCGACAAGAGCCTAATCACGATTGACGGCGCCACTGCCAAAGACTTCGATGACGCCGTCTACGTGGAAACCACCAATGAAGGTTTCTTATTGTATGTCGCCATTGCGGATGTCAGTCATTACGTCCGTATCGGAAGTGCCATCAATAAGGACGCCTACGAAAGAGGAACTTCCGTTTACTTCCCAAATTATGTCGTCCCGATGCTTCCCGAGGTTCTCAGTAACGGCCTTTGTTCTTTGAACCCTCACGTTCCTCGTCTTTGTCTAGTTGCCGAAATGCTTTTTGATTTCACCGGCGAGATGAAGAGCTCTGACTTTTATGAGGCGGTGATGGAAAGCAAAGCCCGTGTCACTTACGGTGAGGCCCAGGAAATCATCGACGGCAACGAGGTTGAAAAGTTAAATCACGTCAAAGAACACATTCTAAGACTTTCTGATCTAGCTAAAATCCTGATGGCGAAGAGATTCAAAGAAGGCTCTTTAGATCTAGAAATTCCCGAAACAGAACTTGTCATTGATGGCGCCGGAGTTCCTATTGATATCCAGCGGTCCGAACGTTTGTTCTCACACCGCTTGATTGAGGAAATGATGTTGGCGGCCAACGTGGGTGTAGCAAAATTTCTTTCCAGTCGAAATATCCCGGCTCTTTACCGTATTCATGAGCCCCCCAATGAACAAGCCATCCGACTTCTTGAAAAATATCTGGAAAACTTTGGCGGCAAAACCAAGCTCAACCAAGGGAAGCTGCAAAAGCGACTTACCAAAGCTTTGGAAGAGTTTGAAAATCGCCCCGAAGCTCAGATTCTAAATATTCTGACTTTGCGATCCATGAGCCAGGCGAAATACAGCATGAATAATGTCGGCCACTTTGGTTTGGGTTTTGAGTTTTATACTCACTTCACCTCCCCCATTCGTCGTTATCCCGATCTTATCGTGCATCGTTTGTTAAAAAACCAGGTTATGCCGAACTCTCAATACCGTTTGATGAGTGAAGACGATCTTGCTTCCGCAGGAACTATTTTGTCTGCCGCCGAACAGCGATCCGTCAAAGCCGAACGCCAAGTGCAATCCATCAAAAAAGCGCGTTTCATGGAGAAATTCGTCGGCCAAGAGTTTGACGGCATGATCAGCTCTGTGGCGAAATTCGGTGTCTTTGTTCTTTTAAGAGAATATGACATCGACGGATTGGTCCGCCTGGATGATTTGGGTGGCGACCGCTTTGAGTTTGATGAAGAACATCTGCGCCTGGTCGCGAAGCGATCGGGATTTGCCTACAGCATCGGCGACAACATTCGTATTCAAGTCGCGGCCGCAGACCCAGAACTTGGACAGATCAATTTTATCGTGGCCGGCGTTGAGGCGACCGAGGAGGCAGAAGAAAAGACCTCTGCTGAAGTTTCAGCCGAACGGTTCCTCAAAAAATTGCACAGCAAAGGCAAACCCCCACGGGAAGAAAAATTCGACAAAGGTTCTCGTCGTTTCGAAAAGGGTGGCAAAGAAGAGTCCCGTAAAGAGTTTAAAAAAGGTCCTCCGTCAGAAAAAAACAAAGACTTTAAGAAAGATAAAAATCAAAAGTCGAAGTTTTTTAGAGACTCAAGACAGGACAAAGAAGGTCAGGCGCAAAAGATCCAAAAGATCGAAAAGCAAGCCAACCTCCGTCCCCAACCACGCGATGATGAACGCTCAGGTCCCGACAAGACTTTACTCGAGATGATCCTTGGTCCAGCAGAGTATCGCAAAGCCAACGGCGAGACCTCTGCTAAAGACAAGCCCAAACTCAGTAAAAAATTGATGTTTGCCGAACAGTCTAAACTCCGAGATAATGACGACTATTCGGAGAAGAATAGTGACAGCCTTAAAGACCGGAAGCCAGATCGGAAAGACTCTAAAAAACGCGGCAAGACTGAGAACGATCGTCGGGGTCTTCGCAAAGCACGGCTTTCATCAGGTCGCGGAAAAGGTAAAGCTCGGTAAATTCATTATTGAAAGACTCAATACCACCTCTGACATCGAAAAACTTTCGATGCCAGAGCGCATGCGGATCAGCTTTGAAGAACTGGGTCCCACCTTTGTAAAGCTGGGACAGCTTTTAGCCACCCGTCCCGACTTGGTTCCCGAAGAATACGTTAATGAATTCGAAAAACTGCACGATCGAGTTCAGCCCCTGCCTTTTTCGACTGTTGAAACTGTTCTTAAAGAAGAATTCGGCAATACGCTTTATCAAAAATTTGAAAGCATAGATCCAGAGCCTTTGGGCTCTGCCAGCATTGCCCAGGTCCACAAAGCGCGTCTCAGCACCGGCGAAAACGTTGTGGTGAAGGTTCAACGTCCTGGCATTATCCAAACGATCAATGATGATCTGAATGTACTTTATCTGCTTGCTGACCTTCTGATTACCTATATGCCCGAAACACGCCCCTACAATCCCGTGGGGATCGTTGATGAGTATTTCAGAACTCTCGAGTTTGAAACCAATTTTGTTGTCGAGGCTAATAACATCCGGCGCTTCCAACAGAACTTCGCTGGTCACGAGAACATCAAAATACCAAAAGTCTATTTTGACTATACGACTGAGCGAGTTCTTGTTATGGAAGCCCTTCCTGGAATCCCCCTCAGTCAAGAAGGCGCCCTGACTCAAGAAGGCTGCGACCCCAATGAAGTGATTCGTTTGGGTCTTCGCGCTTATCTAAAAATGGTTTTCGAAGACGGTCTTTTCCATGGCGATCTTCACGCCGGAAACTTTTTTGTTTTACCTCAAAATCACATCGGCTTGATTGATTTTGGTGTGGTAGGACGTCTGAACGCACGAACTCAGGCCTCTATTGCAAATATGCTTTTGGCGCTTTCCAAGGAAGATTATGAGCGCCTGGCCTACGAATACGTGGACTTGGCACCCTTCACAGATCGCGTGAATGTCGATCTTTTTGCTAAAGATCTGCGCGAACTCATTGCTCCTTACTTTGGGTTGACCCTGAAAAACGTCAACCTAGGAAAGATCCTAATGAAGTCATCGGGAATTGCGGCTCGTCACCACCTGCAAGTTCCCACGGACCTTATGTTGTTCTTTAAATCCATTGTCTCGATTGAAGGCATGGGACGAAAAATTCACAAGGACTTCGACTTCCTCCATTATTCCTTAGAATTTGCCGGGGAACTGGCAAAAACCCAATACGGTCCTCAGCGAGTTATGAACGACATGACTCAGATGGCGCGGGAATCAAAACTTTTCTTGAATGCTCTTCCCCGACAGCTGAACTTCTTTCTGCGTAAAATTAACAGCCCTGATCACGCCTTCCGACTTAAAGTGGGCGAAATCAAAGAGCTTAAAAGATCGGTCGAAAGTTCTTCCAATCTGCTATTCTTGGGAGTGATCATTGCGGCTTTGATTTTAAGTTCTTCATTTATTTTTGTTCACAACACCGAGAATCACATCGCCGGTATGCCGACCATGAGTTTTATCGGCTATTTGCTGGCCATTGTCTTAGGTATGATTGCGTTTCTAAACTATATTCGGAAACCCTAAAGCGGAGAGATCATGCAGCACCTGTATTATGAATTGAGTGTTCTAACCAAGGCCATTCATTTTAAGAATCTCTCTGCGGCCGCTCTTCATGTCGGCCTCAGTCAACCTCAACTTTCTCGCATTATCGCCAAGATCGAAGACGAGCTGAAGATTGTCCTTCTGGATCGTTCCGCCAAAAGAAAATCAGGGTGGACCACCATCGCCTTCCAACTTTCAGATATCTTTGAAAAATCCAGCCGTCGCTTAGAGACGGAGCTGCAGGGAATCAGCAACAACCAAATGGTCGCTGAGCTTCATATTGGAACCCTTGAGGGGCTGTCTGACTTCGCCCTTCACACGTCTCGCCTGTGTTTTGAAGAAGTCGGAGTTAAAAAAATCACCTTGGACATCTTTGACCTTAACGAGCTCGAAGCCAATTTTCTTTCCGGTAATTTGGACCTTATCTTTACTTCCAAAACCCCCGGCCGCCAAAAGTTTAAATATTTGAGCGAACTCGGTTTCCAAAGACTGGATCGAATTGAATCTTCTAAAAAATTTGCAGTGCTGAGCTCGTTTGAATATGGTCGTTCCAACAAAAAAGAATTGGAAACCTTTCCACATCTTTTTGTCTCAAACTCCCTGTCAATTCGCCGTTCTTGGTTTGAAAAAAACGGCGGAACCGGAAACCTTCCCACCGAAGCCAAAAGGGGGCGCGCCAAAGATGCCGAACCCGTTTTGATGATCGGCTCAGAGCTTCTGAATCCGACCCTATGGAATAATCTTACGCTGGCGATTGAAGAGTAGATTAATACTATCAGCCACTTCGGCAGATTCATTAATCACGCGCTGGCTGATCGCCATATTCTTACCGAAATACCCCAAACCTCGGATCATTTGCGTGTTCCAAACCTCGGGACTTCTATTCGTTAGATTATATTTGGCATTTTTATAAATCTCGGAGCTCCAAAGCTGATCCACCTGAAGCTCGGGACGCTTTCTTAAAACCCATTGAATGGCGGGCTGAGCAACATGACAACTGACACAGTCCATATTCTCAGGCGAAAAGTTTTTGGGGTTTTCAATACGATAAGCTGCCTTCACTTCTTGACGGATAAGTTCTTCGGATCCCGCCCCAAGGCGAACTGACTCTGCCACGATATTATCAAACGTGTCGCTTCCTTTCGGAGGTGGAGACATGCCTCCGCCAGCGAAGTGATCCGAAGGCACCGCGACGTTCACAAATGATTGAGCCAATCGTCCCTTCAATCGGGGCACCCCAAAAAGCTCAAGTTGGCCATCGCGCAACTCGAACCCTGCAAAAGCCCACATATCCGCCGCCCCACGAAGCACCATGGCCGTGACACGCGTGAGATTGGCCCGTCCAGCGTACTTCTTAATAATTTCTTGAAAATCTCGAAGGGCCGGACTGCGATCTCCTTGTTGTGCCCACGCTGGATGTACCTGCAAAGGAATAAAGTTCGTCTGAACTGGGTATTTTGTTTTCCAGGCCTCAAGATCTGTCAGCAGATTGGCAAACTCTGAATCAGACAGAACGTAAAAACTATGCAGGGCTGCATCCACGGCGTGTGTCTGTCTTCGTCGTCCCTCTTGGAGAGGTTGCCACACCAAACGAATCTGCTTTTGACAAGATTGGGGCGTGGGCAACGGAAAACAAGGATCAATACGAACCGCAATCACGCGAAGGGCTTGATAGGTCTCTTCGCGATCCATATCAATCGCCAAGATCGGAACTCGCCCCAAGAGGATCGGCTCCAAAAGAGGCCCTCCCTTCCCCGGAGCTTCCAAACCTAAAAGCGCATCGCCGCCGACCACCGTTGGCAGAGGTAACAAATAAGACACGTCATTTAAATCCCATGCGGCCTGAGCTTGCAGAGACACAAAAAAAAGAAGGCTTACAACAAATTTCATAGTCTGTTGGTGCCCTTAGGAACTCAATATTTCAATAAGATTCGCATTACTCTGAGCGGCAAGAGGCGTAAATGAAAGTCGGATGACAAGAGACTCATTTTAAAACGAAAAAAGGCCGTCTCTTTCGAGACGGCCTCCACCCTAAGTCCTATTAGCCTAGAAGCTTCAAAGCCAATTGTTGAGACTGGTTGGCTTGACCCAGAACCGAGATTCCTGCCTGCAACAAGATATTATTTCTTGTCATTTCAGAGGTCTCAGAAGCCACATCCGTGTCTCTGATTCGAGAGTTCGCTGCCGACAAGTTTTCATCCGCGATCAACAAGTTATTCGATGTTGATACGAGACGATTTTGTAGGGCACCGAAGTTTGCGCGAATCGCATTCACCGATGTCATGGCCTGATCGATAGTATCCAAGCTCAATTGAGCTCCTTCTTTCGTCCCCACTGATTCCGCCGTCAATCCCAAGGCGTCTACAGAGGCGTTGGCAGCACCAGAGTTAAAACTGATTCTGTCACGGAAAGGGTCGTTATTTGTTCCGACCTGAATATCAATCATCCCGCCTGTGCCGTTGAGTAGTTCGTAACCGTTATAAGTCGTCGCCTCAGTAATACGCTGAATCTCAGACTTTAGTTGTTGATACTCAACATCCAAAAATTTTCTTTCTGTTTCACCAATCGTGTCAGAGGAGGCTTGTACGCCCAACTCTCTCAGACGAATGAGCATATTTGAAACTTCGTTCAAACTGCCCTCTGCGACTTGCACTAACGAAATACCGTCATTGGCATTTCTGTTGGCTTGTCGAAGACCTCGGATTTGTCCTTTGAGGTTTTCACTGATCGCAAGTCCTGCGGCATCATCAGCAGCTTGATTGATTCTGAATCCAGAGGCCAATCGCGCCATTGATCTATTTGCATTTATTTGCGTCATGTACAGATTCTTCTGAGCATTCAACGCTGCCACATTGGTACCGATTCTTAATCCCATTCTATCCTCCTTGCATCATATTCTTCCTCCGTGAAAGTTGCCATCCATTGGCTAAAGGCGCGATCCGTGCACCTATTAAATTAATTTTCGGAACTTGCGATACACAGTTCCTGCTTACTTTTCGGAAAAAAATAGCATCTGCTCGAGTCCAGATTTTTTGTTTTTGATTTTATTTTGCGGAGATTTTTTATTTCTGCATTCAGCGCGTTGCGCGCACAAGAAAAGAAAAAGGAAAAACCTTTTTTAAGAACACTCAATGGAAGCTCAAGCTTCCTATCACACTCTGTCTGCGGTCATAGATTTCAGAAATCGCTCTTCCAATCTCTTAGTTCTATTTTCTTAAATGAGGCCGTCGTCATCCGACGGCCTCGGTCGCAGGAAACAGATCAAATTGTCAGCTCTAAACAGAGCTTCGGGGCTTGTACACTCGGAACCGCCGTTTAAAGACGGTTCTCTTGAGGGTGATCTTGATCATTGAAGATAAGACCGGGAACCAAAGTCATTTACTTAGCCGACTCCAGCAAAGCTGGAGTCTTTATTAGGCTTAAGAGAACGACTTGTTCAAGAGTCCAAGTGCTACGTTAGCTTGTTGGTTCGCTTGTGCTAGTACGCTAGTACCTGCTTGCAACAAGATATTATTTCTGGTCATTTCAGATGTCTCTTCAGCTACATCCACATCTCTGATACGAGAGTTCGCGGCTGACATGTTCTCAACTGACACTTGAATATTAGAGACAGTTGATTGGAGACGGTTTTGGATCGCACCGAAGTCTGCTCTCATCGCAGAGACACTCACGATCGCTTGGTCAATCGCCGCCAACGCATTTTGTGCGGAAGCTTTATCGGCAACAGACGTCAAGTTGACTCCCAAAGCGGCGGAATTCGCATCAGCCTTAGAAGCATCGAAAGAGATACGGTCGATTTCAGGGTTGTTTCTAGTACCAACTTGGAAGTCCAAGATGGAGCCCACACCTGCCAGCAACTGAGTTCCGTTGAACTCTGTACCTTCGGCGATACGGTCGATCTCTGAAACAAGCTGATCGTACTCCACATTAAGGAACTGTCTTTCAACAGGACCTACGGTGTCAGAAGCGGCTTGTACAGACAATTCTCTGAGACGAATCAAGATCGAAGAGATCTCGTTCATCGAACCCTCGGCTACTTGCACGAGAGAGATACCGTCTTGAGCATTTCGTGACGCTTGTTTTAGACCGCGTACCTGAGCTTTTAAGTTCTCAGAGATCGCGAGGCCGGCAGCATCATCACCAGCGCGGTTGATTCGGAATCCTGAAGCGAGCTTTTCCATGCTCTTATCAAGACCGATCTTCGTTCCCCAGAGAACTCTCTGAGCATTTAACGAAGCTGTGTTCGTGTTAATTCTTAACCCCATAATTCCTCCTCCTTGAAGATTTGCAGAGTTTCTATCCTTGAAACTCAGTCGCCCCGTCATGGTGCGAATGGTGGTTCATTTCTTACCTAACTGATCGGTGTCTTGAGAAATTCCTAAAGTGATACGTCTCATTTTTTTACAAATCTAGGCTTCAGTCCAGCAAGGGGGCCCAACAAAGGCGACAGACAAAGTTAATCTAACCATCTGAATTTGCATATATTTTTCATTTTTCTTAGTGACGAGTAAATGTCGCAAAGTTTATTGTCATAGAGGAGTTAGTCCCCAAAAGAGGTTACGCATGCTTAAAGCATTTCTTATTTTTTGGAGCCTATTAATAGGAGTCTCCTCGGCCCAAGGAGCCAAGAAGGTCATTCATATGGTCACCTTCAGTGCGCCCCCCTTTATGAGTGAAGATCTTCCAGAGCAAGGAGCTGGCGTCTACGCCTTTCGAGAGATTTTTCGCAAAGCCAACTACGAACTCAAAGTCACTTTTGCTCCCTATCTCAGAGCCAAGCGCCTGGTTTTACAAGAGGACCGTTATGCTGGCTTTTTCCCTGTCTCTCTATTTAACCACATCCCTTCGGAGCTTAAGATGTCCAAGATCATCTATCAAACTCCCTGGGTGTTGGCTGAAAGAAAGGACAAGGTCATAAACTGGCAAAACCCCAAAGATCTTGTTCCTTTTAAAATAGGCACCGTCACAGGATATGACATTGCACCTTCCTTTAAAGATCTCTACAAATCTAACAAACTCAAACTGGAGTTCACCTCCAGCGATGAACTGAACCTTCTTAAATTGGCAACCAAACGAGTTGATCTTATTTTCATCGAAGCAGGAATGTTTCAGTTCCTAACCAAAACCAGCCCCAAGCTGAAGGAATACCGAGAAGCCCTACAAGTAAATAAAAAGATTGTGCAGATGGATCGATACGGATTGGCTTTTAAAAAGTCTCCCCAGTATTTAAAATACCTAGAGACCTTCAATCAAATCGCCCAAGAAGAAGAGTTCAATAACCTCATCCAAACCTACTTCCGAAGGTACGCCGTACCTTTTTGAAGTGCAGTGCGCCAATCAAACGATGTGGTTTTCCAAATAATGACTATTGGCCGATCCTGGGTCTCGCGAGAATCCAAATTCTTTTCTCTTTAAGGCCAATCGAATGGCCTCTCTGGATTCATCATCGAACTCTTCATTAAGCCAACGCAGCTGAGTCGCAGGATTTTGAATGAGGTCAAGAGTGTCGTAGGCGGGAATGTACAAATAGTCGAGCCCCAGAAGTCCACGCAAAGAGCTATAGGGATAGTCTTCCACCTTCTTGCAAAGTCCCGCCCGAACGGGATTCCGGTAAATGTATTTATATGCGTGTCTGTAGTAGATGGAATTCTTAATGAGAGACCAATGGTAGGGCCCACCGAATATTTGATTTTCTCGATCTGTTTCCTCTCCCAATCGCTTACTCACTTCACGGAGAAGATAGTTCATCGCCACATCCAAATTCGCTTCTGGGGTTGAAATCAGCATATGAAAATGATTATTCATTAATACAAAGGAGTGAATCCTGACATCATAAGCTCTCCAAATGAAGTGCAGGTAGTTGGTGAAGTGCCCCCAAACAACGTCAAGCGGAGCTCCAAACCACTCGCTATTCGAGGTTCGGGCTGTTACGTGATAGGGATGTTCTGAGGTAGGGTAAAATTTTTTCCTTGGCATATGGGGTCAACCTTCCAATATATGGACCACGTTTTAAAGAAACCTACTAAACCCAGCACTCCTCCCCCTTCCGAAAATCGCCTCTTCACAATAGTTGACATCCCCCGTTCAAAAATGAATACATAGAGCCTCAGCCGCACAACGCAGCGCAATTCAAAAAGGTACGGCGTACCCTCGGGAGGGGATTGGATGGAGATTCGCGATCCGGTACATGGTTCGATTTATTATTCTAATCAGGAAGTGGCCGTTCTTGACACCGCCGAATACCAACGCCTTCGCGCAATCAAACAACTTGGCTATGCGGAATTCAGCTTTCCTGGAGCCACTCACAATCGATATATTCACTCGATCGGAGTCGGACACTTAGCCGGAGAAACTTTCGACGCTATCTTTCGCGTTTATCCCTTCTCTAAACCCTCTGTAAAAACACGCTTCCGCCAGGTTCTTCGTCTTGGAGCTCTTCTTCATGATGTTGGGCACGGGCCTCTAAGTCACACCACCGAGCAAGTGATGCCTCATCTTTCTGAACTCAATATCAAACTATATAAAGAGCAAGAACAGTATGGCGATGAGGCCCATACGGTGATGAATCACAATCGTCGCGCGAATCATGAAGACTACACCATTAAGTATGTTACCGACTCTCAGATTGCCGACACCATTCTTCAGCAATTTCCCGATATTCAACCCATCCATGTCGCTTGTCTAATCGACAAAGCCTTGCACTGTCCCGATGACTTCTTCATCGATGGCGGAGTCGATTTCAGACCCATCCTCAGTCAGCTTGTTTCCAGCGAGCTCGACGTGGATCGCATGGATTATCTAGAGAGAGACAGCTATTTCTGCGGCACCAATTACGGAAAGATTGATCTGTCTTGGCTAATTCAAAACATGACCTTTCATCGTCGCGAGAACAAAATGTTCCTCGCCCTGAATCGTCGCGCCCTCTATTCCTTCGATGATTTTTTGCTGTCTCGCCATCACATGCACTTGATGGTTTACTGTCATCACAAAAGCATCATCTATGAAGAGATGCTCAATCGCTATTTAACCTCCCCCGATTGCACCTTCGTGCTTCCAGGAGATATCAACGAGTACACGCGATACAACGACTATCGTCTTCACGAGCATCTCATCAGCGTCACAAATCCATGGGCACAAAGAATTGCCGAACGAAAGCCGTTCAAAGTTCTCATCGAACAACACAATACTTCCGAATCAGATCGTCCCGAGTTAATTAAGAAAGCCCTTGAAAATGAAGGCCTTGAGGTCATTCGCACCAGCTCTAAGGCGCGTCTTTCAAAATACCACACGGCTTCCCCGGAAGAGCGTGCTTTGCAAATCTACGTGGTGGATCAGTACGATCGCTGGGCTCAACCTGCGCCCATCAATCAAACGACGGAGATCTTCCAACGCTATGAAGGCGCTCGTATCATTGACCGCGTCTATGTCTCTCCAGAGAACATCGACAAGGCTGACCAAATTTTAAAAGGATTGAAGCTCTCTTAAAAGAGTTCTTAACTTAAAGAGATCACTTGTCCGTTCACGGCAGCACCATACTGGCTGACCAGATAGGTGATCGTGTTGGTCACCTTGTCCGGTTCCGTGATTTTTAGATGAGGCTCTTTTTCACGAAGTTTTTCGACGGCCTCTTTAATGGATTTTGCTTCAGGATGTTGCGCTAGAATAAACTCTTCCGTTAGTCCCAGCTTAAGCACATTCACTGTGATATTAAATTCAGAGACTTGCTTTGCCAACGCTTGCGCAAATGGCACCAAAGCCCCCCGCGCACCCGCCAGAATAGGGTCCGGGTAAGACTCATTCAGAAGATATAAAATACGACCGCGTTTACGGTTCTTAAGAAAGTTCAAAACCGCATGAGTCAAAAGCACCGAACTCTTGAAGTTGTGCTGAACTTCATCGTCCAAATAACTTAAAGCCTCACCAATTTTATAGCGATTGGGTTTATTGTATGTTTGGGCATCGATAAACAAATCCACGCTTCCGAAGGCTTGTGCCGCAGACCCGACTGCTTCCTTGATATCCTCCGGCGTTTTCATGGGTGATTTAAGACTGAGAGCTCGACCAAATTTCGGATTGATTTCTCGCCCATCGTTGATTTGATTGCAAAAACGTTGGCTGGCGGCATTGTCAAAATCGAGAAGAACGCAGTCTGAACCCATTTGAGTCAGACCCATCATCAAACTTTGCACCGTTGTTGAAAAGGGCCCTACGATAAGGGCCGTGCGTTCTCGAAGATTAAATCCATTTTCCATGAAACCTCAATTGCCGCAATGCACTTCAAAAAGGTACGGCGTACCCTAAAGTTTTTCGATGATGATGGCTATGCCTTGGCCGCCGCCTATGCAGGCTGAGCCGAGCGCGTACTTTGCGTTTCGGCGATGAAGCTCGTAAACAAGGTGATTCATGATACGAGTTCCAGAGGCACCCAAAGGATGGCCGACAGCGATGGCTCCCCCATTGACGTTGGTTTTTGCGGGATCTAATTTCAATTCTTTTTCGACCGCCAGATATTGAGCGGCGAAAGCTTCATTGACTTCGATAAGATCCATTTGCTCCAAGGTCATGTTCGCTTTTTTTAAAGCCAAGCGCGCGGCGCCCACAGGACCAATGCCCATGATCGTCGGATCACAACCCACCGATGCATAACTCACGATACGAGCCAGGGGTTTTAATCCCAATTCTTTCGCTTTTGATTCACTCATCAATAATGAGCAGGCAGCTCCATCCACGATCCCCGACGCAGAGGCCGCCGTTACCAGTCCCTCTTTTTTAAACAAAGACTTCAAAGTCGCAATTTTCTCTAGCGTAGAATCCGGCTTGGGATGTTCGTCCTTATCAACCACCACCGCGCCCTTGCGCCCCTCAACAGTCACTGGCGTGATTTCTTGCGCAAAGTGACCTTTATCAAAAGCTGCTTTGTAACGCTGCTGACTTTGAATCGAGTACTTGTCACACTGCTCGCGAGTGATGCCATACTTTTCACCCAAGTTTTCGGCTGTGATCGCCATGGGCATCTTGGCATAAGCGTCTGTCAATGCGGAGGTCATTAAGTCTTCCAACTCAAAATTCCCCATGCGCATTCCATCAAAACGAACTTTGCGCGCCACATACGGCACCAAAGACATCTGCTCAACACCACCGGCAAGAACCGCCGTGGCCTCCCCACACTGAATCATTTGTGCGGCACTCACCCAAGACTGAAAACCACTTCCACAAAGTCTGTTCACAACAAAAGCACCCGTACTGACAGGGACTCCCGTTTTTAGACCAATATGTCGAGGAAGATAAGCGGCATCGGCACCCGACTGCACGACATTTCCGAAGATGACATGATCAATTTTTTCAGGCGAAAGTCCCGCCTGCTCAAGTGTGGCTTTGGCGGCAACCACTCCAAGATCCGTTGCAGACACATCCTTTAGAGACCCACCAAACGCTCCAAAGGGAGTTCTTTTTCCAGAGATAAAAACAATATTTTCCATGAAACAAGGGTAAGCCCGATCATGACAGGGGTCAAATCGAAACTCGGAAGCCGAATTACCAAGACCACGCAAGACCAATCATGGAAAGGTCCTGGTCTTTGTTGGCGCGATGACTGACGATAAGATCTTTATTCGCAAAGACTTTTTCTTTAAACAGAATATCAGTTGCGGACGCTTTGGCGTCATAGTTAATAGCCGCTCTCAACCATCCCGTGTATTCCATTTTTGCTAGTGCCTGAAAGGCTTCAATTCTAAAAGAGAACTTATGACTTACACCCTTGGTGGTGCTAGCGGGGACAACAACATCTGTTTTAAGCTTTTCTTGCGCTTCTTCAGCGAAGCGGCCCAGAGCTGATTCTTTCATGAAAGAAGAATTAAACCACAATGAAAATCCACGGTCCGCGATGCGTGAGAAGACTGTGTTCTGACTGTCACCTTCCTTGAAATCCATCGGAACCACCTGCGCCACATCCGCTTGAGTGATCTTAGGAGTCACCTGATCCACAGGGATGATAAGGCGTTTTGTGGACTTTAAATCCACTTTGCCCCAACAAACTCCCGAGCAGGTTACTAAAAAGAGAACTGTCATGATTAATCTCATACAATGCTCTCCTTCAAATAGCGTTCCACTATTGAGGCCTCAAGTCCTCTTAAATTTAAGATAATAAGCATTTAACAAAGAAATCCTTAGAAAAGAGTCAAAATGCGTCTACCCATCTAGCGGTTGACGATATTTTGCCAACACGACCATGGGCTTGTTTCAAATCGGAGCAACCTAGCACCACCCTTGCACCATGACTTCCCTGAACGAGCGTGAAAAGAAAGGTCTCTACTTAGACCAGTGTGATTCCAAGAACTTAGAATCACCACTGGGTTGAGAAGTGCCTCAAAATGACACGCAAAAAAGGTTACTTGGCGAAAAGTTAAACAATGGAGACACTATGAAACTGAAGAACGTTAAGCGAAGTGCAATGGTCTTTGCCCTTTCCGCAAGCTTCATTCTTCCTCACGCCCCTCAAACGGTCTGGGCGGCAAAAGAAGGAACACCCTCATTTCCTCTGGATTTATTTCCCGAAGATAGCGGCAGCGACACCGGACTTTTCCCAACCACTCCCACGCCCACTCCAGGAAAATCCAATGGAAGTGCGCCAAAAACAAATGTTGGCGCCGTAACGACTCGCCCTCAAGCAGGAACCAGCAAAGCCAGCATGAATGCCGCTCGTGTTCCTGAGGCTTATACTTGTCCTCTTTTCGACAACCGCCCTCACGCCGAACTTATCGCCGCCATTGATTCACTCAATAAAGAAGTGAAAGCGTCTCCTGAATGTGCCGGAACTCCTTCTGCGAAATCTTTGGAAGACAACGGAAATACAATCAAAGACAGTATCTCCGCCCTACAGAAATTGATGCAGGCTCAAGATACAACCACTGTGAATACCGCGCAAATTGATCAGACCATGACAGCAGCTCTAACGGCCGTTGGGAATCTGGGAGACATTGTTAACAACAATAACTTCCTGAACTCAAAGTGTGGTCGCCAAACAATGTCGACCGGTAAAGTTCTTCTAGCTTTGAATGACGTTATCAACGGTTTAGCTCCCTACGCTCTTTTTGCTGTTTCCATGAATGCCGCTTTGGCTCCAGCCCTTCCATTCGTTATCGGTGGCGCCATTGCAACGAGCGGGATCTCTGCTATCAGCAAGATGATCGATAGAAATACCTTGGATATGACAAACCCAGAACACCGTAAGGCGGTTTTGCAAAACACTTGTCAATTCACCAAGGTTGCGAAAAAAGTGCGTTTCATGCAACTGGCTCAAAGCGGTAAGATCGACAAGATCACTCAAGAGCTTGAGCAAAGCGTGGATCTTTACAACGCCAAGTTTGCAAATCCCACTCGTGAACTTTCAGCCCTTCTCAAATACAAAGACACGATCACAAAAACCAACGCGGCTATTGAGGCTCAGTTGGCCAACGACCGCGCCGACTTGAATGTTGTCGAAAGTCAACTTGCTCAAAATGGCGATGACCTGATGGTGTGTACTTTGGCGAACGAGCTTGTAAATTGGGCTCAAGACGGAAAAACATTCCCGTCTTCTGCGTTTGTAAATCTTGAATCCGTAACGGCTCAAGGTGATCGCGCCCAGAAGCTTCAAGCAGTTACAATGAAGTCACTTCATGTAAACTCAATGAAAAGAATCTCTGACTATGCTTTGAAAGCCCATGAAGATGAAACTTCTTTGAAGTATTGCGCGCAAGCGGGACGCTCGTGGTTATCAGGCGTTCGTCAATCTATCATCTTGACGGCGGCAGCGGTAAACCAAGGTAAAGTAGCCCTTGAAACAGAACTTTCTAGAAATGCGGAGTACCGCCAATGGAAAGTTCAATTCACTCGTATCGAAACAGAAAAGATCACTATCAAGCGTGTTGAAAAGGCAATGCAAGAGCTTTCAAAAGACAACTCTATCATTGATCGCTCAGAGCTTGCTCAACGTATGGTTGATCTCAAGTCAGGTCTTTTCGGTTCCCGCAGTGCTTGGGGATTCGGAAATCCTCCTGTTCTTGCTTGGATCGAACACACCAAGAAAATGCATGATCAAGCGATCTCGGCTTTGGTTGTTGATATGAGAGCTCTTCGTAACGGCTCTTTCAGTCTGACTGACGCTGGCCGTGGCCTCGATGTTAAAATCGGTATCACTGGAATGCCTTATCGCGATGCAAAGGTTCAAACAGAAAGCATCAAAGTCGCTCAGGCCCTTGGCAACCTCAACCTGAATCAACTCCCTATGGGATCTCGTGAGCATGAGTTGGTCTGTCAGCAACTTGAATCTGCATGGTTGGATTGGTCCGCAGCGATCGATCACTTGGGTGCCGTGCAATTCTTCTGTGATATGATTGATCCGGTTTTAGATGTGAAGATGGATTCTTCCGTTGTCACAGCTTGTCGTGGCAATACTCAACTTAACGGCAGAACTTACATCAAATCAGTTGTTGATTCCGCTAAAGCCACTTTGGTACAAAAGGGTTTTCAAGCAGACGCAAATCTTGTGAGTCAAAAACTCAAAGCATTGCAATGTCCAATGCCTGCAGTATCAGTAATGAATCAGTAAAAGATTTTTCTCAGTCTCCAAACGCCAAAAAGCACGAGGTTCAAACCTCGTGCTTTTTTATTTCCTCAAATATCTTCAACCTTTAAAATCCCGAAGCATCTCCCACCTTTCGCGAACTGGACTCTTTCGCAAACGCGGGGGTATAGACTTTGGCAGAAGGTGCTGACGTCTTCTTTGTTGCCACGGTCTTCGGATGAGACTCATTCTGGCCCTGGACAATCCCACGTAGATCCGTAACCAGATCGGCCAACAACACCGCCTGAGAAGACATTTCCTCGGACGAAGCTGCCACTTCTTCAGAAGACGCCGCATTGCCCTGGGTCGCCTGATCCAATTGATTCATGGCTTTTGAAATCTGCTCTAGGCCGCTGGCTTGTTCCTGACTGGCAACGGAAATTTCATTATTCAGATCCGCCACTTTCTTCACAGAGCCCACGATATCTTTAAGAACCGCACCGCTTTGACTCGCAATTCGGGCCCCGTTTTCGCTCTTAGAAACGTTATCATGAATCAACGAGGTAATATCTTTCGCAGCTTCTGCACTTCGTTGCGCCAAAGTCCTTACCGCCTCCGCAACCACGGCAAAACCCTTCCCTTGCTCGCCAGCTCGCGCCGCTTCGACCGCAGCATTGAGAGCTAATAGATTTGTCTGGAAGGCGATATCATCGATGACGGTGATAATCTCTTCGATCTTTTTAGATCCGTTGGCAATGTCTTCCATAGCTCCGATAAGCTTTGTAATTTCAGATTCACCCAACTGGGCCGAGTCTCTGGATTTTTGAGAAAGAACATTGGCCTCATTGGCATGATCTGCATTCAGTTTCACCATGCTGGACAGTTCTTCCAGCGACGCCACAGTTTCTTCCAATGAAGCCGCCGCTTCAGAAGATCCCGCAGAAAGCTGTTGGCTGGCGGCAGAAAGTTGAGTCCCCGAAGAGGATGTCTGCTCAGCAGCTCCAGAAATATCTTCGCTGATTCGGCCTAATGATTTGGCCAAAGAGCTCGCGAAGAAGAATCCAATACAGGTCGCAACTAAGAAACCAATAGAGATGACTGACACAACCATGACCTCACCTCGACTTGAAATTTCGGCAGCAGTGGCTTTTGATTTTTTAACTTCTTCTTCATGAAAGACTAACAGTTCATTAAGACGATCCGCATGATCTTTACGAACGGCCGGAATAACCTCGTCCATCAGCTTATCAAGATCTTTTTGGCGGCTTGCATTTCCTGACAGCGCCACGACCTCTTTGGTTTTGTCCGTAAATTTAACCCAAGCGTCTTCCACTTTACTAAACAAGGCTTCTTCCCCGGGAAGGAATGGGACCTCAAGGTATTTTTTTGTAAGATCATCGTAAACGACCAAAGATTCTTTGAAATCATTGGAGTATTTTTCCAACTCTTGGGGGTTTCTTGCCATCACACTTCGCAACATTGTGCGATTGACCTCTTGGGCACGATATCTAATACGTCCCAGAGCCTGCACGTTCGGCAAATTCTGATTGGCAATGACATCATAGATCTGCACCACCTGTCGATTTGAATACCAACCAATTCCCCCGACCACCAGTAGCAGCAGCGAGATACCCACAAACGCTGAAACCATTTTTGTTTTCAAACTGAACTTACTAAACATGAATCGCCCCCGACATCCCAAAACGGTATAGTTAAAATCAAAGACGATTGGCGCCTTCGACATGGCGGTTTGTATCGGAGGTGGTTTTAGAAATCTAAATATCCGTCAAAATAAATTCACGGAGATCTAATAAAACTCATTTTTATAAGCTGTGTTTATTGGACGCCATCAAGGAATTTACAAATCTCAACAACAATGTGATTAAATACTTATGTCGTCTGCAAACACGAGAAGATTTTCTCTCCCGTTTCAAGGCGGAAAACCGCATTGTGTTTTATGGGAGCCTATTCATCAAGAATATAGTTGATAGGATCAACAGCCGTACCGTTGATGCGCACTTCATAGTGCAAGTGAGGCCCGGTGGATCGCCCGGTGTTTCCAACAGCTCCGACAACATCCCACTTATTCACGCGTTGTCCCGCCTGCACATAGACTTGAGACAAATGTCCAAAACGAGTGGTCACTCCGTAACCATAGTCGATCGTGATCAACTTTCCGTATGACTCATCATAGCTGGCAAAAACAATCACCCCATCGGCGGGCGCATAAACTGGAGATCCCGGCGCCGCCGCGATATCCAAACCCGCGTGCAAGGTTGTTTTCCCGGTAAACGGAGAAATACGATAGCCAAAGCGTGAGGTGATCCAACCTTTTGCGGGTTTCATATTGGGTGTGGAGTTCAGCAAACTCTGTCTTTCCGACAGACTCTCCCACAAATCAATAACACTTTGCTCTTTTAACTGGGTTTCCTTCACGGCCTTATCAATACGTACGACCAAAGAGGCGTAATCTTTATCCGCATTTTCGTTGGCCAACTCGCCGACCTGATCATTCAGAGGTTTTGTATTGGCAAAAACCTGGTCTTGAGCCGCCAGTTCAGATCCCTCTTGACGCTGCTCCATCGGTTCATACTCTTCTACCTGTTGGCCTGCCGCGGGCTTCGGCCCCATCGTCAACTTGGTGATACGGTCTTCAGCATCCACGTTGGTGATCAACTTCAATTTAGTCGTGAAGGTCTTTACGCGCTCCAAAGAGTTCTCAAGCGCACTCACTTTACTTTCGACCACTTGGAACTGCTTGATGAGTTGGGCATTTTCAGCTTTAAGGCGCTTGTTTTCCATCGCTTGCAAAAGCAAACCAAAATAATCCACAAGCCCAGCCGCAAAAATGATGATCACAATCGCAGAAATAAAAGAGATGGCTTTAAGCCAAGCAGCCGAGAGCACAATCTTACGGGTTTTCCCCGTCTGATTGCTCACCATAAACAGCGTGACTTTCTTTTTATCCAACTCTCAGACTCCTTCGGGATCTATTCATGAAAATGCAGCAGCATGACCGTGACGTTGTCGTCTCCGCCATTCGCCAAGGCTTGTTCTACACAAGCTTTCACTGCTTTGTCAGGTGTATTTTGGTTCAAAATCTCAGAAATTCTTGAATCCTCGACTAATCCCGAAAGACCGTCTGAGCACATCAAAAAGATCTCCCCTGGGAAAATCTCTCTCTCTATGATGTCAGGGTAGACATCTCGTTCATAACCCACACTGCGTGTGATGACATTTCGTCCCACAAATTGGCGCACCTGCTCTTCGCTCATCACTCCGGCTCGCAACTGTTCATTGATCAACGAATGATCTTCGGTGATCTGCCACAGATAAGGACGTTTGAAAAGATAACAGCGAGAGTCGCCGACATTGCCTACATAAAGATGTTTGCCACGAACATAAGCCATCACCATCGTGGTGCCCATTCCAGCTAATTCGGGACGCTCATTTGCCGCTTTATCAAAAATACGTTGAGAGGCTTCCTCATAACACTCAAGGATCAACTCTCGCGGTGATTTGCGATGAGCCTCAGGTTGAAGCATAATTTCTTCCACCGTCTCCACAGCCATACTAGAGGCCACTTCGCCACCAGAATGTCCGCCCATCCCATCGGCCACAATAAAGAGCCCGAGCTCTCTATTGATAAGGCACGAGTCCTGGTTTGAATCACGTCGAAGCCCTCTGTCTGTTAAATACCACGAGTCAAATTTCATAGATGTTTCATTTTCACCCAAAGCTGACAAAAGAGTCAAAGTCCGGTCCTAGACTAGAGTCGCATTCTGAGGACCAGACTCACCATCGCCTTCATTTAAAGTGTCATACTACCGATAGAAAGGGGTGAGGTCTTATGATGAAGTCACCGTCTTTCAGAATGTATGTGCTGCTTTCGCTAGCCGTCCACTTTTTTGTGGTTGGTGCGCTGGTCTTGGTGGAGAGTCTCACACCCTCTGCGCCGAAGACTGAAACCGTAAGCATCAACTTTCTGACTCCGGAAGATTTTCAAAAGATGGCGAAAGTCGAAGAGGCTTTGCGCAGGAAAGCTCTTGCTCCTAACAATCAAGTAGTTGAACAGAATGAAGTTTCTGCAAACGAAGAAGCCCCTGACAATGCCCGCTTTTTGAGCGCAAAAAATCAAAAAGTCACAAAGCAGACCGTCGCCGCTCAACGCGGAGACTTTCAGAATCTAAAAAAAGCAGCTCCGCAGAAGACGGGCCCGAAAGGAGACGGAAAACTGAAGTCCGCCTCCCTTGCTGAAGAATCCAAAAAACAGATCGCTAAAGATCTTTTTAAAAGTTTCGACGCCAGCGAAGCCCTTGAAAGACAGAAGTTGGCTGAGCAAAAATCCGGTCTTGGCGAAGGTCGAGGTAACGGCGAACAAAACACCGGCACGGGGGCCGAAACAAGCCAAACGAATGATTATATCAAAGACGTGGAAGTGGGTTTAGAGACGGTTCTAAATACACGCGAATTTAAATACTACTCTTACTATAACCGTATTCGTAAACAGTTGTCTCAACACTGGGAAGGACGTGTTCGTGAAAAGCTTTCGAAGCTTTTTAAAGAAGGTCGTTCTCCCGCTGCCACCAATCAAGACCGTATCACCAAACTGATGATCGTTCTTAACGATCGAGGCACCCTGGTTCGTGTGCAAGTACTCAGCGACTCGGGCGTGAGAGATTTAGACGATGCCGCGATCGAGGCTTTTAGAGCCGCAGCTCCCTTCCCCAACCCTCCCAAGGGGATCATCGAGGGAGATGGGACCGTTAAAATTCGCTGGGATTTTGTCCTCGAAGTCTAAGGGTTCCTCCGCGAGCCCAGTCCTTCCTTTAAATGAAAGTTCCTCGAGAACGCGCCCTACCGGTCTGCGAATGAATTGAGATGGGGTAACCTGTCAATTTTCATAGGTTTTAGGAGAATGACCAAGATCACCCCACCGCTAGAAATAGAGCCAGAACTCTTGCCGCGGGGCTTAAATCCATGGACTCCTCCTCTCTACAGTGCTAGTTTGCCAGACGCTAGAAAAGTACAAATTCTCAAGGAGAAACCGTTGGATAACTCTACTCTAAAAAACGTAAAACCTGAGGTTCTAGACTCTATCGCTAGACGTGCTCATTACTTGGCCACCCAGATGATCTGGCAAGCCAACCACCGCCCTGATAAAGAAAAGGGCGATCCTAAAATCGGAGGACATCCTGCGGCCTCAGCCAGTTCCCTTCACATTATGGGAGCTTTGCATCTTTTGGTGAAATCGGGTTTCGACCATATCGCCAACAAACCTCACGCCTCTCCAACGGATCACTCTTACAACTACCTGCTGGATCTGCTTTTGAAGAATGATCTTTCCAAGCTGACACAAGAGCAAGCGGACCAAGCGATGCATGGTCTGCGTAAGTTCACGGATGGAAGCGAATACACTTTCCAATCCTATCACTCTGCTTATGATCCTGATAGCTACAACTTCTTCCCGTCAGGAACTGTCGGTATTCCACCTGTAGAGGCTGGCTACTTGGCTTTGGCTTATCGTTATGCCCGTGAACACGGTTATGAAGTTCCCGACGCTCATTTCTGGGCGGTCTGCGGTGACTCTGAATTCCGTGAAGGTTCTATGTATGAAGCTGTTCCTGATTTTGCAGAACGTGAGATCGGTTCTTTGACATGGATCTTGGACTACAACCGCCAATCTTTGGATGGACAACGTATCACCAACAAAGAAATCATGAATGGAACGGATGCGGATCGCGTTGAACGCACCATGGCTGCGAACGGCTGGGAAGTGATTCAGGTTCGCCACGGATCCAAACGTCAGGCCCTGTTCAAAAAGAAGGACGGCGATACGTTTAAGAACTTCCTTGAAAAGGATTTGGCTGACTACGAACTGCAAGCTCTTTTGCTTGTTCAAGACATGAAAGCTCTTAAAAAAGGAATCGCCAAAGAACATCCGGGAATGAAGAAATTCCTGGAAAGCGTTTCTGATCAAGAGCTTTACGAAGCTATTCGCGATTTCGGTGGTCACGACATGGTGGCTTTGGCTGAAGCCATGCTGAAATCCAAACAGTCTAAACGTAAACCGACCATCATCATTGCGCACACTTTGAAAGGCTGGGGACTTAAAGCCGCAGCTCAACCAGGCAATCACTCTTCTTTACCTCAAGAAGAAGAAGTGATGGAGCTCAAAGCAAAACAAGGCATCAAAGGCGACAAACTTTATGAACGTTTTGCGACTGGCACTGTAGAGGCGAAGTTCCTCGCGGCTCGCTCTGAAAAACTATATTCTGAAATCAAGGCGCAACACGCCTTGAAAGCCAAGAATCAAGACTACTTCTTAAAGAAACTGACAGAGTTCGGCGACATCCCTCAATCTTTGGAAATCAACACGAAGATGACCAGCTATCCTCACACTCAGTGGATGCTCGGTCAGTTGACAGCGAAGCTCACTCGTATTTCAAATACGCCGCTGGATGAATCGAAGTTGGGTGAAAAACAAAAAGCTCTTACGGCTCTTGAAAAACCTTTCAAACTTCCTGGCGAGCTCTTCATTTCCATGGCGCCTGACGTGGGTACTTCGACAAATCTAAACCCCGCGATGGACGGAAAGATTTTCGGAGCGCCTGTTGTTCAAGACCTTGAAACTGAATTGGGCGTAAAAGACCACAAACTTCCTGATCTTGTTCCTGGCGAAGACGTCACAGATCGTTTCTTGCGCTTTGAAATTGCTGAAGGAAACGTGATGTCTTGTGTGGGTGCATTTGGAAAGATGCGCGATGTTTTGGGCATTCCTTTGATTCCATTGATGACGGTGTATGACTTCTTCATCAAACGGGCTTTGGACCAATACTTCTACAATCTATACTGGAAGAGCTCTTTCATTTGCGTGGGAACTCCTTCGGGCGTGACCTTATCTCCAGAAGGAGCCCAGCACGGCTGGAAGTCCGACATCCAAATTCCAAACCAAATCACTTGGGAACCGTACTTCTGCCAAGAGCTTGATTGGATCTTGTGTGACACGATCAAACGTCACGTCTTGAATGACAACGCCGGCAGAACTGGAACTCTTTTGAGACTGGTGACCCGCGGTGCGGAACAAAAAGACATGGTTCACTACCTGAAAAAACAAGCTCGCTTCAAAGTGGGTCTTGAGGGGGCTTTGTCTCGCGCGGAGTTCCCGATTGCGGGAGCCCTCAATGAAGAAGAGATCAACACCCAAGAAGAAACACAAATCATGGCCACCATCCGTGAAGAGGTTCTTAAAGGCGCTTACTACCTGATCGACTACCGTGGTTACGCGGGTTACGAGCCTGGTGATAACGTTGTGAATATCTTTGCCATGGGCGCTCTTGTCGCGGAAGCGATCAAAGCGTCTGAAGCCTTGTTGGCTCGTGGCATCTATGGAAACGTGATTGTTGTCACATCTTCGGATCTCTTGATCGGAATTCAAGCGCATGAAAATGACTATGAGTATCTGAAAAATGGATTGGGTGTGAACTCAAACCTTTATTTGAGAAAAGCAGATGAAGTGACAACCGGAGACCTTATCACGGTTGCTGGAAAACGTATTCCAGTGGTGAGTGTCGCCGACGGTGAAGCTGGTTTGTTAGACAACATCGGCTCCGTCATTGGTGTTCGCCAAGAATCGTTGGCTGTTCGCAAACATTCAAAATGCGGTCGTCCTTCTGAAATCTATGCTTATCACGGCATCGATGCTGAATCTATTGTCGAAGCCTGCGGCAAAGTGTTGGCTGAAACGGCTCTTGAGAAAGTCATTGTCTCTGAAAGTGCTCTGGGTGAAGCTCATCAAGTCGAGGGCCGCGCGGGACACTGGACAGAGCTTTGGCCTGCAAAAACTCCTGTGCACAAACACTAAAGAGTTGGATTTGAATGGATTCTAAGGATCTCGCTAGCCAAGAACTCCCCTTTGAAGGGGAGTTCTTTTTAGCGAAAAACAAAAAATACGAAGAGCTGATCTTTTTTGTGCACTTCTATGAAGGCAGCAAAAAGAAGCTTCTTCGTCACATCAAGCTTGTGAATGAATTGGGCTTTGATGCTTTTGCTTTTCAGCTCAACGGCGCCATGCAAGACCTTCTTTCCCTTCATCCCCCCGTCAGCGCCAAAGGTTACTTCGGCACCAAACACATTTACGCTGATCAAATTGAAGCTCTCCTCAATCAAGTTCCCGGTAAAAAAATTGTATTCTCTTTCTCAAACCCCAGTGCTTCGGCGATTGAGGCGATGGCCCGACGATCGTGCTCTGACACTGTGGCCTTGATTTGTGACAGTGGCCCGACGGCTCGCTTTGTGCCTTCAGCCTATCAGTTGGCGACACACGAATATAAAATTAAGCCCTTTGCTTTGCGAGTTGTTCTGGCTCCCCTTGTGAGTTTTGCCTGGAGTCCATTTCTTCATAAGGATCTTCACAAAGACCTTAAAACCTTCCCGCAAGGATTTCGAATTCTCTCTATCCGCGGCTGGAAAGATCTTCTGATTCCACCCAAGCATATTGATGAAGTCTTCGAACCTCATCCTCAACTTGATTGGACCAAGTTATCACTTCCCGAGGCGGGACATCTGACGGGCCTTCGTGATTTCAAAGCCGATTATGCTCCGTCCGTTGAGCGCTTCTTAAAAAGTGTCGCCACTCCTGTCTGTGAGAAATCATAGCTTCATTGTTTCCCTGTAACTAGACTCTGCGTTCTTGCCGACTACCCTTAAATACCAAGGGAGTATTCGACTTATGAAACCACGGATATTGTGTTTGCTAAGCTTGATCCTCACTCTGCCTCCTCTTTCAACAACCGCGGCTGGACGGGGCAACTATCTCTACGAATCGGCTTTTACTCAGATGGGGCAAGCTTACCTCGATTTGCTGGATGAAAAAAACACCGACGTTTTATCCAACTTACCAGAAGAGAAACGAAAGCTCTGCCTCCAACGCTATCAAGGGATCCTTCGTGATGGTGTGATAGATATTCGTTTGGCCCTTGGCTATTTCGATTGGACCACCGGCCGAGAGGTGCGGGCGGAAGGCATAAACTTTGGCTTCAGTCCGTCCATGGACTTAGGAGCTTTTTCCTCGCTGAAAGAGCTGCTCCTCACCCCCTGTCACGGCAAAGCACGATTTTGCGGTTTTAGACAAGACCCTCAAAACATGTATCGCTTTTCTCGCGAGGTGAACATTCACGGCAATAAGTATGTCGCGCGCGTGGAGGTGCAGTTCTCCTCACAAACCGAGTATCTGAGTGCCAACTTGGGCGACTATCGCAACGAACAAAAACAACGAACTCAATATATGGAAGACTACTTTGCGCGAGGTTTGCAAAATGCCGATGCCATCTTCTATTTTGGTCACTCCAGAAATGGCGGCGGCCCGGATTTTGCGCCGCCTATTTTCGTGAACGGTCGAAACAAAGTGGACTACGATGGCTACTATGAAGTGCAAAGACCGGGACTTAAAAAAATGATCGCCGCCTTAAGCGCTTCGCCCTCAAAAACTCCCATCTTAGGGCTCATGTCCTGCGCTTCTCGCGAACATTTTTTACGGAAAGTACGTGCTGTCGCGCCACAGATGGGAGTGATCACCTCTCGCGATGTTCTCAATGTCGATGAGGTTTACACGGCGATGATCGGTGGGGTGGATGCGATTTTACGGGGGCAATGCCAACAAAGTTTTTATCAGTCTCTGCGTATGACTTCTAACAATCAACAGTTCATCACCATGGATGGAATGTTTGAATAAACTCGCAAGTGTCTCGATGTAGGGCTGCCCCGCCTTTCACAATAAAGATGGCTCCCCTATACTTGAAATATCAGACGCGGAGGTCTCTATGGTTAATCTGGAAACACTTCCTCATCCTGAATTTTTACCTTACCCCAATCACTACACAGTGGCCTTCTTTCGCAACCGCGAAGACGCAGAAAAAGCCATTCGCGAGCTTGAAGAGCACGGCTATGACGATGAGGAATTTAGTCTTTTTGAAGGGGCTCACGGGGTGAGTGCCGTGGATCTTGAGGGGACCCATCATACGGTTTTAGAAAATTTTATGCGAAAGTTTATTAAATTTTCTGATTCGGCCGAGTGGAACTTTCTCAGGGAAGCGGACCAAGAGATCAAAAACGGTCACATTCTGCTTTGCGTGCCCACTCCCAACGACTTAGAAAAAAAGGAGGTCATCGCCACTTTTAAAAGAACTGGCGGCTATGATCTTCGCTATTTCACCCCTCTTTATGTCGAAGAGGTTGTGTGAACGATAATTGTGATGTAGAGCTGTCCCATAATAGAGGTGAATTATGGGTGAGCTTGAGTTTCGTATCTACAAAGTCCCTTCTGAATTTGGCGACTGGTTGGCTGCTTTTGAAGGAAAAGATCTTATTTTCCTCGGAAACTACAACTTAGGTAAAAAGTTGGTTGAAGGAGATCTTGCGGAGTTCTTCCATAAAAATTACCATTTCCACGTTGGCTCTTTCACTCCCGTGAAGTGGACCAAAGGGAACTTCTGGCAAACCAAACACAATATCAAACTGCAAGGAACCGAATTCCAAGTGCGCGTGTGGTTGGAACTTCTGAAAATCCCCATGGGAAAAACATGGACCTATTCAGAACTGGCTAAAAAACTGCGTAAGCCAAGTGCCGTCCGAGCCGTGGCTTCGGCGGTCGCTCAAAACCCTGTCAGCTATTGGATTCCTTGCCACCGGGTTGTGGGTAAAAATACGAATAAACTCAAATACCACTGGGGCCCCGAAACAAAAAAACATCTTCTGACAGCAGAGGGCGCCTTAAATAGCTAATTTTTAAAGGTTTTAGAAGAACTAAAACCTTAGTCCATATTTGCAGAGAGCTCTTTGACTTACACATAATTTACATAGTAATTTATGTGTAAGTGGAGAGCTTTATGAGTACCCTGACCCTTCCCGAATTTGCCGACATTCCCTTTGTCTCTGCCGAACACCTGCAACCTCCTGCGGGCCTCCCAACTGGAGTTCGAGTGGTGGACGACTTTCTTTTATGGAAAGGAGTTCCTCAAGGGGACTTGAGCCTGTTTCAAGGTCTCCCCGGAACCGGGGCCACTTCACTGTGGATTAAAATCATTCAAAATGTTCATGCCCAAAACAAATGGGCGGCTTGGATCAATGGAGACTCCCAACTATTCCCGGCCCACCTGGCATCTCAGAAAATCAATTTAAAGAAGCTTCTCGTTGTCAAAGAGCCTCAAGAACAAGAGCAACTTTTTTGGCTTTTACAAGAACTGATCACCAGTTCGTTATTTGAAGTCATTGGCTGCAATCTGAAAGAAGTTTTTTTAAAAAACCATCAACTGCAAAAACTTAAACGCCTGTGCCGTCTTCACAAGGTGGCCTTGGTTTTCGTAAATCAAAAAGCCACTCGTTTCATCAATCCTCTTTTTAGTTTGATGATTCATTTTCAAAGGGACTTCATCACAATCCAAAGAGCCCTTCACCGCCCGACACCTTTTAATATTGCTGGGAGTATGATCCATGCGAACTTTATGCATCAATTTAAAAACACCACAAGAAAGCTCCTCAGCTGAGGCTTTTTTGATTCTCAGTCCTCGAGTGCAGTTTCGTTTTCCGCAATTTGTTTTTGTCGAAATCGAATCCACTCAGCATCTTTTCGGAGGCGAGACGCCTTGCCTGGAAAAAGCTTTGCAGATTGCTGCGAAATTTTCCTCTGATGCTTGTGCTGCGATTGCGGACACGCCTTCGGCCGCTCAAATGTTGGCCAGATGGCGTCCGTCTTTCATTGCCCCTCGAGGAAAAGAACAGGAAGCCTTTCGCGGACTGGGTCTGGATGCACTCAAGGATCTTGAGGGACTCCAGCCCTGGCCTCAAAAAAGACCGGTCGAGCACATGATTTCCTTTTTCCATACGCTGGGCGTGCATGGCCTGGAAGATGTCTTAAATTTTCGTCTCAATTCACTGCGAGAAAGATGGGGGGACTTCGGTGTTTTACTTTGGAATCGTTTGCATTCTCAGGACGCTCAGGTCATTTCACCTCTTATTCCTCGCGACCCTCTTGTGGGCTATGGTTACCTGGACGACCCCTTAGGTTCCGTGCCCTTGTTGATGGCACGAATGAAACCCCATTTGGATATTCTTTTTGTTCGTCTGGCGGGTTTGTCCCGCTATGCCCAGAAGCTGGAAGTGGTTTTGCACTGCGAATATTCAGATAAAAAATATCCTCTCAGTATTGAACCTGTCAGCCCCACTCGGGATCATGAGTTGTTTGAAGATCTTTTAGAAAAAAAGATGTCACAACTTACCTTAGAAAACCCCATTCGTGAGTTTGAGATTTCTCTTTTCGATGTTCCTGAAAAAGTTCAGCAGTTGGATTTCTTCGAGCCCCGAGACAACAGCGAAGATCGCTGGCGCCGTCTGATCAGTTTTGCCAAACAAGCTCAGTGTGAGATGGGTTTTTTGCAGATGGAGGCCAGCCATTTCCCTGAACAAAGTTTTCGTTTTGTCACGGATTGGCCTGAGGACTTCAAAGCTCAGGATTTGATCGAACGTCAGGAGGAGGCCCTACAAATCAAATCCGTTTATGCCAAAGGACTTGCCGCCAGTCCTCGTCCTTCGTTGTTATTGGATAAGCCTCAGGCGCTCAATGCTTCCGAAGTTCAAAAACTTCGTTTTATCTCGTCATTACCCAGCGAAAGAATTGAATCTTCCTGGTGGCAGATCAGTGTCCAAGATTTAAAAAATCGAGATTATTACTTTGCGCTCTCTCCTCAAGGTCAGCTTCTGTGGGTTTTTAAAGATCGCATAAATTCACAGGTGTATTTACATGGGTTCTTCGACTAAAACACTGACTCCGATTAAAAAAAGCTCCCTGCCGACAGTGCGTGCGCAGGGCTTTGTCGAGCTCTTGGGACGAAGTAATTTTTCTTTCTTGCAAGGAGCCTCGCACCCTGAAGAAATGGTGCAAGAGGCGATTCGCCATGGTTATGACGGTCTCGCACTTTGTGATCTGAATGGTTTTTATGGCGTGGTGCGCGGATTTCAGACGGCCCAGTCGCCATCTCTTTTTACCGCCGCCCTGAAAGCCAAAGAGGGTTTTCATTATTTAATTGGCTCTGAGCTCACATTGACAGATGAAACTTCTGTCACACTCATCCCTCTGAACAAACAGGGTTATTCACACCTATGTGAACTTCTGACTTTGGGAAAAAGACAGGCGGCCAAAGGTTTTTCTAAACTCAGTCTTGAGCAGATTGAAAAATACAGTCAGGGTCTTCTTTGCTTAGCTTTACCGCCGTGGAGTGAGCAACGCTATCAAGAGTTGGAGAATATTTTCGAAGATCGCCTCTATCTTCCGGTTTGGCGGGATTTCACCTGGGAATCCCATGGATTTTGTCAGCAGGCTTTTGCATTGGAGGAAAAATATCAAGCTCGTCTTTTTGTCACACAAAGACCATTCATGCACTCGCCGGAAAGAAAACCTCTTTTTGATGTGCTCACTTGCATCTTACATCACACCACCTTGCAGGAAGCCAAAAATAAGCTGATTCAAAACGGAGAGCGCCACCTTAAAAGCCTCGAAGAGATTTCTTATCTTTGGCAGGATCGTCTGGATCTTGTGGAAAAAACTGTGGAGATCGCACAACGTGTGACGTTTTCCTTGGACGAGATTCGCTATCGCTATCCTCACTCGCAACTTCCCCTTGGCAAGACTTCCTCGGAACATCTCAAGGATCTGACTTGGGAGGGAGCTCACAAAAGGTTCCCTGCCGGAATTCCAGAAAAAATCCAAAAGATGATCTCCTATGAGTTAGAGCTCATCAAAGATCTTGAATACGAAGATTACTTTCTTACTCTGAAGGAAATCTGCGATTTCGCCAGCAGCAGAAATATTCTTTTCCAAGGACGGGGATCCGCCGCCAACTCGGTGGTTTGTTTTTGTATCGGACTGACCTCCGTGGACCCCACCAAGATTGATCTGCTCTTTGAACGGTTTATTTCTCGAGAACGCCGCGAGCCTCCCGATATTGATATCGACTTTGAACACAGTCGCCGTGAAGAAGTCATTCAGCACATCTATGAAAAATACAATGAACGGCATGCCGCCATGGTCTGCACGGTCATTCGTTATCGCTCACGCATGGCGATTCGCGAAGCGGCCAAAGTCTTTGGCGTTCCTTTAGCCAAGGTCAATGAAATGATCAAATTCATGGGCCGAGACGGAATGACTCGTCTGCTGGATCCCGCCGTGTCTGTGCGCTTTGGACTGGGTACAGAACAGTGGCAGATGTTTTTAAATTTAGCTCAACAGCTTCGCGGCTTCCCTCGTCACCTAGGAATCCACACGGGAGGATTTCTTATCACTCAAGATCCCATCACTGAAATGGTCCCCGTGGAGAAAGCGACAATGGAGGGACGCTATGTCATCCAGTGGAATAAAGATGATGTGGCGACTTTGAAGTTGATGAAGATTGATGTTCTCAGTCTGGGAATGCTCACCTGTCTGCGAAAATGTTTTGAGCTTCTACGCGAGCACAAGGGGTTAAGTTTTAATCTAGCCAATCTCCCTGCCGATGACGGTCCGACTTATGACATGATTTGCAAGGCCGACACCGTCGGCGTTTTTCAAATTGAATCGCGAGCGCAGATGAACACTTTGCCTCGCATGTTGCCTCGTCACTTTTACGATTTGGTGATTGAGGTCGCCCTGGTTCGTCCTGGCCCCTTACAAGGAGGCATGGTGCATCCTTACTTGAGACGTCGCCAGGGACTGGAAAAAGTCACTTATGCCCATGAGGATCTGAAACCCATTTTAGCAAAAACCCATGGCGTTCCTATTTTTCAGGAACAAGTCATGAAGATCGTGATTGTCGCTGCGGGATTTTCCCCGGGTGAGGCCGATGAACTTCGTCGTATTATGTCGTCAGCTTGGCGTAAACGCTCTACCATGGCGGCTATTCGCAACAGAATCCTGGAAGGTTTTGTCCGACACGGCATCAAACAGGAATACGGTGAACAAATCTACAAAACCATCGAAGGGTTTGCGAATTATGGTTTTCCCGAAAGCCATGCCGCCAGCTTTGCCCTTTTGACTTATGCCAGTTGTTTTATCAAACACCATCATCCTGATGTTTTTGCCTGTGCTCTTTTAAACAGTCAGCCCATGGGGTTTTACTCGCCACGAATGCTGATTGCGGAAGCCCAACGCCATGGTGTGAACGTGCGACCTCTGTCCGTGCAAAAGTCCGATTACGATTACACACTGGAACCCCATCTGGAAGGGCCGGCTCTGCGTGTGGGACTGCGTTCACTATATGGATTTCCCGAACATATTTTAAAAAGAATCGAAGATTCACGAAAAACAATGGGGCCTTTCAAAGACATTGCGGATTTTATTCATCGCACAGAACTTCCGCGCAGTGCTTTAACCAAACTTGCCGCAGCCGGAGCTTTTGAATGTTTCAACACCAACGTGCGTGAACTTATTTGGCATCTTGAAAGCCTCAGCCTGGATCAACAAAGTTTTTTATGGGGACATCCGAAAGAACAGTTTAGTTTTGACGACGAAGATGACGCCAGCGAACCCCTCCCTTTTGAGTCCAACTGGGATCGTTTGCGCCGTGAATATGACACCAAGGGCTTTTCTGTCGACTCGCACCCCCTCTCGGTTTTGCGATCTTACTTGAAGGCCAAAAACACAGAGCTTGTTTCCAAACGCTATGTGCCTTACTTTTGCTCCAGCGATCTTGGCCGAATGAAGAACAAAACCAAGGTTCGTCTAGCCGGCCTTGTTTCCATCACCCAGCGCCCGCCCACAGCCAAAGGCATGTGCTTTATTACGCTGGAAGATGAGTTTGGTATTATGAACATTGTCATTCACCCCGAAATCTACCAAAAAGACCGCATGACGATTTATGGTCGCTCACTTTTGGAAATTCACGGCCAGGTGGAAAAGGTCGGTAGCCTGATCAACATTCGCGCCGAAAGAGTTCTGCCATTGCAGTAACTCTGTTTGCACAATAAGTTGCACTGTCTCCTCAAAACTCCTATATTTTCGGAAATGATTCGCGAAGCTTTGATCTTTTTATTAACCCCGACAACTCCCCTCGCCAAAAAGTATGGTTTTCTTTACCAGTCCATCGCTTTGAGCGCTCGCTATGAACGATGCAAAAGACAATGGCTCCCGCATCTTAAAAACTGTCAGGATCTTTTTCTTGAAAGCCTTCAGGATCTTCCTCAAAAGAAATCGGTGATTATTCTAGGAAGTTCTCATCTGCATGAAATCCCCTTGCATCTGTTAGTGAATAATTTTGAAAACATCACCCTGGTCGATGTGATTCATCCTTTAAAACATCACTGGTTGGCGAAAAAAAATTCCCGCCTGAAATTGATCACTCAAGATCTTTCACAAAGCCTGGAAAGACTTGATTCCTTGCAATCACTTGAGGACTTGCACCGTCTTATTGAAGACCTTTCAACCCAAGAACTCTTTCACTTTGAAGCGGACCTTGTTGTGTCCGGAAATCTTTTGTCGCAATTGGCTCTTCTTCCCATGGAGTCCATTGAACGTAAAATTCAGCGCAAACTGTCTTTAGAGGAAAAAGATCAAATCTGCACCACTTTCGCCGAGATTCACCTGAAAAATCTTAAGAATTGCCAAGGTCGAAAGCTGGTCTATGCCGATCGTCAGGTGACCTATCGAAATCCACAAAACGAAGTTATCTATCAAGGCCAGTACCCCGTGTCTTTTGAGGGCTTCCAAAAAATCAAAGAGTGGAACTGGCTGCTCGCTCCGCTCAAGGAAGCTTCTAAAGACTATTCCATTGAAATGAAAATCGAAGCTTATAAAGACTGACTATTTTTTGATGGCGATATAAAGGCCTTCAAAAGTCGGCACTATCGCCCCTTCAAAAAGATCCGGGTCCGCCAAACGTTTGTTAAAATCTTGCATGACTCTGATTTGTTTTTCAGAAAAACGCTGTTGTGTGGTTTCACCCCACACCGCCCCACTTAAAAAAACATTGTCCGCCAAAATCAGCCCACCCGAGCGCAGATTTTTTTCAGCCCAGGTCAGATAATCAAAATAGGCCGCTTTATTTCCGTCGATAAAGACACCATCAAAGGGACCCGCCGCAGAAATTTTTTCCAACTCTTCTCGGGCATCCCCCATGACAAGGTGAATTTTCTTTTTGCTTTGATCTAACTGCGCAAAGATTCTTGCCGCCATTTCACCGTGTTTTGGATCCTTTTCCAAAGTCCACAGTTCTCCTCCCTCTGGCAAGGCTTCCCAAAGGTACTGGGCAGAGAGCCCCGTCAAAGTTCCAATCTCAACAAATCTTTTGGCTCCATGAGTGCGCACCAAAGTTTTTATTAATTGGGCTTCCGCCGCCGAAATACTGATGCGGGCCAAGCCCAACTCTTCAGCGTATTTTCGCGATTGCTGTTTGAGCTCCGTCTCGTCTTTGAGAAGAGACGCCAGATAATTGTCTTTGTTAGTTAACACCGTTTCACGCATGGGTTCCATCATCCCATAAACAGATCGCGAAGTTAACAGGAAGTTAATTTGCGGCCCCTCCTTATTCCAAGAATAATTTTGAACACAACTTTAGATCATTTTGGAGGTCCCATGAAGTGCCAATTCCTAACTGCCTTAGCCCTCACCCTCACCTTGGGAGCCTGTGCTTCCGATCAAAAAAAAGAAGACCGAGAATACATGAGATCTTCAAGCACTCGCGCGCCCTCTTCAGCGTTGGCGGGCACTTCAGAAGATCTTCGCAAAAGCACGAAGTTCTCAACACTTTCACAAAACATTCGCTTCAGCACCGCGAGCTCCAATCTTTCCCCCTCCTCCCGTCGGGCTTTAGATGAAATCGCACTCGAAATGAGAAAATCAGTGAACTCTTTTGAAAAAGTGCGTATCGCAGGACTGACCGACGCCACCGGCGACAGCGAACGAAACCAACGCCTGTCCCTCGCTCGCGCGGAAAGAGTGCGAAACTATTTAATTTCTAAGGGAGTCCCCGAAGAGAAAATCGAGGCGATCGGCAAAGGACCCGCTACCTCTGAAACGACGGCCTCCGCGTCTCAACATGCCCGTGATCGTCGTGTTGATTTTGAGATTGTCGAATAATTTGAAAGACGGCAAGATAGTGAATCTATGAATCCACTTCTTGTTTTTGATCTTGATGGCACGCTGATTGACTCTGCTCCGGATATTATTGTGGCCGTCAACCGCACCCTGCAAAATCACGGAAAAAAAGTTCTCAGTGATGACGTCATTATTTCTCATATCGGCGAGGGCCTCAAAAAGCTCATCGCCGACATTTTTATGGAAGATGATCTGGACCCGGCAGAAATCATTGAACTTGAAATGGAATTCCTAAAAATCTACGAAGAAGAGATGTTCAACAAAACTCGCATCTTTCCGGGCGTTGAAGATTTTCTAGGCCAATACTCAGGTCCCATGGCTATTATTACCAATAAAAATGAACTCCCCGCCAAAGCCATCTTAAAACACCTGAAGCTGGATCGTTTTCCCTGGGTGAATGTTTTTGGAGCCGACACCCTGGAAGAGCGTAAGCCGAGCCCCCTCCCCCTAAAAACCATGATGGAACTCGCGGGCCACAACCCCACCAATACGTTTATGATTGGCGATGGCATTCCAGATGTTCTCTCAGCTTTGCGTGCCGGAGTCCCCTCCATCGCCATCGAGTTCGGCTACACGTCCCTCCACCTCCTGCAAAAGTATGAACCTCAAGGAATTTTAGGACACTATCGGGAGCTTCCTGCTATGATCAAAAAGCTCTCGCAAAAGGCATGACGCATGGTCGCCAGAAAAAGTCACCAGGCACCTTTTGTGGGCTTGCCTCAGAGCGGCGTGGACTATATAAGATGAGAGCTTTCAAAATGGGGGTCATCTCCGGTGAGTGATATTCTTTTAGAGGTACAAAATCTTAAGACGCGTTTTAAAACCGACGACGGATCTTTTTTCGCCGTTGACGACGTCAGCTTTTCTGTAAAAAAAGGGCAAACACTTGGAATCGTTGGTGAATCTGGCTGCGGAAAGTCGGTCACCTCCCTTTCTGTCATGCGCCTGATCCAAAAGCCGGGGAATATCGAATCCGGAAAAGTCCTCTTCAAAGGGCAAAATCTTCTCGAACTTTCCGATGATAAAATGAGAGAAATTCGCGGAAACGAAATCGCGATGATCTTCCAAGAGCCCATGACCTCTTTGAACCCCGTTTACACGATCGGGGACCAAATCGAAGAAGCCATCTTGCTTCACCAAAAAGAGCTGAATAAACAACAAGCTCGCGAACGCGCTATCGACATGCTTCGTATCGTGGGTATTCCTGCCCCCGAAAAACGTTTTCACGAATATCCTCACCAACTCTCTGGTGGAATGAGACAGCGTGTGATGATCGCGATGGCGATCAGTTGTAATCCCGAACTGCTTATTGCCGACGAGCCCACCACCGCTTTGGATGTTACCATTCAAGCTCAAATCTTGGATTTGATGCGTAAGTTACAAAAAGACTTCAACGCTGGAATGATTCTGATCACTCATGATCTCGGTGTTGTGGCAGAGATGTGCCAGGAAGTCGCCGTGATGTACGCCGGCCGTATTGTCGAGTTTGGAACAGTCGAAGACATTTTCTATCGCCCCAAGCATCCTTACACAAAAGGTTTGCTGGATTCGATTCCTCACTTCGAAACAGGTCACAAGCTTGAACACTTAAGAACAATCAAAGGCATGGTACCAAGTCTTTACAATCTTCCCAAAGGTTGCCGCTTTGCCGATCGTTGTCCTTACGCTCAAGATGATTGCCGTGCGGCTTATCCGACTCTTGAAAATCTTCGTGGCCTCCATAAGGTGGCTTGTTACCACCCCTTGTCTGAAGAGGTAAAATAAGAATGAGCACTCCTCTTTTGAAAGTTGAAAATCTCACAAAAAGTTTCCCTATCTACGGCGGCCTTTTCAGTCGTGAAGTGGCCAGCGTCAAAGCGGTTCAAGGAATTTCTTTTGAACTGAACAAGGGTGAGACCCTGGGCCTTGTGGGCGAATCCGGTTGCGGTAAATCCACTTTGGGTCGCTGCTTGATCCGTCTTCATGATTCCACCTCTGGAAAGATCAGCTACAACGGCAAAGACATCACCCACATTGCGGGTGAAGAGCTTCGTGAAATGCGCAAAAAGATGCAAATCATCTTCCAAGATCCCTTTGCTTCTTTGAATCCGCGTATGACCATCGGCGCGATTCTGGAAGAACCGCTGATCATTCATAATCTTTATGCCTCTGCCAAAGATCGCCAAGATCGTATCCATGAATTGTTGGATCTGGTGGGTCTGCGCCGTGAACACCTGAATCGTTATCCTCATGAGTTCTCCGGGGGACAACGTCAACGTGTGGGTATTGCCCGCTCTTTGGCCGTGAATCCCGAGTTGATCGTCTGTGATGAGCCCGTCTCTGCCTTGGACGTTTCCATCCAAGCCCAGGTCATCAATCTTTTGATGGAGCTACAGCAGAAGTTGGGACTCACCTACATCTTCATCGCTCATGACTTGAAGGTGGTCGAACACGTTTCTACAAAAGTGGCGGTGATGTATTTGGGTAAAATCGTGGAAATGGCCGAAGCTGAAGAGCTTTACCGCAATCCCAAACACCCCTATACCAAAGCCCTGATGTCAGCGATTCCGGTTCCAGATCCTCGCCGTCGTGATGAGCGCATCATCTTGACTGGCGACGTTCCGTCTCCGATCAATCCTCCCTCAGGTTGTCACTTCCATCCTCGATGCCCCATGGCTATCGAAGATTGCAAGACCATCGTCCCGCCTTTGGAAGAAAAATCAAAGGATCACATCGCAGCTTGTATCCGAGTGTAAAGAAGTTGGCAGTTTAGTCCGATAGACTCCCTAGTGTACCGGGGAGTCTATGAAAACACAGGGTAAAGTTTGGATAATTTATGATGCTGAGACAAAGACACAGACAAAACCGATGTCTGTAGTTCAAGCTCAAGTCACCCTGCTTTCTGTGGCTGCAGAAAACCCTGGAAAATACTTTATTTGGACACCCGGCTGGGAAGAGTGGATCTGCGTTCGCGAATTTCTCGATTCAGATCAAAACTATTTTGCGATCATTCAGCCTCCAAAACCCAAAGAAGTTTCAAAAGAAGTTCCGACTGAGACGCTGACAGCGACTCACAACGCACCCGCCACCAACAATGTCGATAGCGCTTACACTCAAGTGGTCGTAGGGGATATCCCCAGTCGACGTGAAGAAATCGGTGGCTATCACTCTCAAGACTTTAATGGCGACGAATTGGATCTCAAAAAGATCTCAAAAGTAAAACCCGATGCCTTTAAGAAAAAAAGTGAACCTCTTACGAAAAAGGAAGAGCCCAGCGGAGCCGATCGCCGTCGCGATCCCCGTCACAACTTCAAAATCGAAGTGGTTCTCGTTTCAAAAATTCGTTCGTTCCGAACCTACTCTAGAAATATCTCCTTAAGCGGAACCATGCTTGAAGATGAGATTCCGAAAGATTTTTTAAACAAGCCCTTTGACTTGATTATCGTAAATCCTTTCGAGCCGGATCCTGCAAAATCTCGTCTGCTGTTCCGAGCTAAAATCGTCGGTGATCTGACGGATCCTCGACGTTTGATGTTTATCGAACAAGACGTCGCGATGACGTTGCGTCTGGATGCTTTGTTAAAAGCTTACGTTGCCTATCAAGATCAAATTCGCCGAAGTGCGGGCTAGACGTTTTTCCACCCTCCAGATTTCCAAGATTTAAGTTAAGAATCCTTAACACCTCGCCGATATCTTATTATGAAGCGCGTGAGGAGATAAACTTATGAGTACAGTGAAGTACTTTGTTTTCTTAATATCCATGATGGCATTTCTCACTTCTTGTCAGCCACCCGTTCAAGAGACCGGGAAAGACGGCGAAGGAAGTTCAAGTAATCCTCCAGCCGAGGCGCCTTCCACGCCCGAGGCTCCCACTCGTCGACTCTATGTCGCTAGTGGACAGTGTTACTCTGGATCAGGCATAACAACTTTCAATGCCACCACGGCTTCCAATCTGATATTCAAGGTGAACACCACAACGGGCAGTCGCGAAGGAATCATTGCAGACTATTATGCGGCGCCAGCCGCAGCCGGGGACTCACCCCTGTCTCTTGTCGAATGGGATGCTCACAACCTCTTGGTTTTCGTACGTAATGGAACCAAAGGAGGACTTGAAGTTCTTCCGAAGCAAGGCGGAACCAGAAATGTTTTTGGGACCAATCCGGCCATCTCCACAATTCTGGCGACAACTCCTCAAGCTATGCAAAAAAGTTCTGATGGGGGCCTTCTTCTGATTCGCACCGGGTTTATTGAAAAACTCAATGCTTCGGGAATTCGACAAGCGTCTCCACACGTCAATAATAACCTCGGCGCCACTTGTGGAACTTCCAATGCTCTTTATACCAATATCGCTGTCTCGAATAGTGGTCATATCATCACTGCCAATGCGGCAGCGTCGCCTAACAATCGACTGATCAGCGTTCCTGGCGCTGGTGCGAATGGCAGTTGCTCCTCGGGAGTGGCCGCCCCCGCCACAACAACTCATGCTACAGCTTTGGTCTTTGATCGTACTCACGGCAAACTCATTGTTGCCTATGCCGGTAATACCATTGCTTCAGCCAATGTTAACAGCATCCATGCCTATGACTTTGATGAAACCACTGGAGTCATTAGCAATGATCAGATCATCTATGATGCTAATCAATACCCCACCGTCTATCCGTATCTGCTTTTTGGAATCTCTGCGATGACTCTTGATGAGGAAACCAACTCCTTGTATGTCGCAACGGCTATTTCCAATGCCACCACCACAATCAACTATGCCATTGAAAAGCTCGCCTACAATGCGGCGAAAATTGGTGTGACGAATTCAGAGGTTCTGACTCGATCTGGTGGTTTGCCATTCTATAATTATGGAGCTGATACAAAGTGCATCTCTTCGATGGTGGTCGGAACTGAATCCGTCTCTTTGACGCAATAAAGACTAGTCACTACCGGTAAAACTTAAACTCCAGCGGGTCAAAGTGCCCGTGTGAGATTCTTTGCCATCCACTACTTTTAAAGTCCAAGCTCCTTGAGAGCTTTCCTGATAAAAAGCATTACTTAAGAAAACTTCGCCCTGATAGTTTGCCAAGCCGCTGAGCGAGTTATTCATATTGATAAGAATATTTTTTGTTCCTGATGGAGACGTCAGCTCCAGGCTCAAATTCGCCACATTCGTATGGGTGATCCACACCTTAAGCTGCACGGACTCAATTTTAACATTCGTCCCAATCGCCATAACATCCGAGACCCCCGTGGCACTATTGTCGGGTATCGCAAGATTCAAACCACTGCGCTCATCGGCCCAATTAGTTTCAATGTAGTTTCCGAAAACAAAGTGATAGTCCTTCGCTAAGGCCACGGCCGCATCAACGTCAATTCTTCCAAAACCATACCAATTATGAAATTTGAAACCTGCACTGTTTTCAATCCAGACTCGCTCCCAAATGGCGCCTGTAGGAATCGCTTCGCCTTCTGGGTGGGTCAGCGACCCTGATGTCGTATAGTCAATGGGCACTGCTGTCTTTGCTAATATGTATTTTACATCTCGCCAGGTTAAGCTGGGATTGGCCTGCAAAATCAAAGCAATCGCACCACTCAAAACCGGCGCTGCGGCGGAAGTTCCATTGAAGGTCGCGCTATAGTTGCATCCCGTATTACCTAATCCGCCCCGCTCAAAGACCAAGCTGCCTCCCACAGAGGAATTGGAAAATCCTTTGCTACAGCCCATACGATCTGTCGTAACCATCGCCGGAGAATCATCACCGAACTCTCCACCAAAAGACGATATCCAAAGATTCGACCCCATGGAGGAATAGGAAGCTGCGTATCCCGATGCATTCAAGGCCGCCGTCATAATCGTGTAAGGAGTGGTGTTGTCAGAGTCAAAGTTCGAATTTCCCACACAGTAAGTCGATTTCGAGCCTCGACAATAAACAGAATAGTCATTGCCGGCTGATTTAACGTAGATGGCGCCCTTTCCGGAACGCAAATTAAGTACGCCCGTACGCATTTTCGCATGAAACGCAGGTACGGCCGCAATCAAACTATTTTGAGTCGAACCCCAACTCATATTAAAGATATCGAAATCGCCTCCCGCCTGATCTACCAAGAAGGATTCCATTTGTTTGACCGTCGAAGAAAGAAAGTTAGCAGATCCAATGGAAGATTTCGGCGCAACCCCCTTAGTACCCACACCATTAGAGGCTGCTGCGGCAATCAAACCCGCCACAGCCGTTCCATGGTTATCATCAGACGCTATCGGTGCAGCGCTTGTTATTGAATACGATGGAATTGAGTAGTCTTTGGAAACAGCCGTTTTTAGATGGTTGGCCTGCAGGTCCTCGTGAGTGTTTTCAACGCCATCGTCAGAAATAAGAATTTTAATTCCGTCTCCGAAGATCTCACTTTGCCACGTTTTCAAAAGATTCAAATCAACTCCCGCCACTCCCGCATCCAAGGCAAAAACTTTTTGAGCGGTGTTGTTGATGTGCCAGGCCATCGCTAAAAAGGGATCGGCCCCTTCCCCATATTGTTCCGGATTTGATGCTGTAAACCCATTCTTAGCACAATTGGTAAAGAAGATCCCTGTGATGAGGCTCATCACAAAAAGGACAATCAGAGCTCGGTGGGTTCCACTAATACTTTTCATATTGCCGACTCAAAATCTCTATTTGCACTTTTTCAATCTCGGGCTGGGCCTTTAAAGACTCCTGAAAAGCTGGCAGATCAAAAGGCTCGTGCAAGGACGTCACATAGTAAGTACGAATTTCCGGGAACTCATGAACGATCTTAAGCCCGGATGCATTCTTTAAGAAGTCTGACGAAACGCCCTCCTTCAACACAACCGAGAACACCCCCGTCACCACGCCCGCAATCTCAAGTCTGGAATCGACAACAACCAGGGGACGATGAGATGAAAAACTTCTGACGTCATTCACCTCTTCATCTTTAACAAGATAATAACCACTCACCTTGCCCGAGACTCCTGTCAAAGAACTTCCCTCTTTAAGAGATATCGCCAGCACTCCTGGCCAAACTTTCCAGTTGGTTCCCGCGAACAAAGAAACACTTTCAAGTGGAGTCGCCTTGACGTCAATGAGAGGGCTTCCTTCTGCGGCAGACTTGCGACGGCGCGGATCGCGCGCTCTCATGGCTTTCTCGGGCCCCGACGACGCCACTTCCGTGACTTGTGTCTCCTGAACCTCTTCGCGATCTTGAGAATCATTTTTCGTGGATAAGACAGTCGAAGACTCTGCAGGCTTAAATACCGAGGCCCTGTCTCGAGAATTAACGACATACAAGGCGACAAAGGTGCCCAAAATAAAGAATAAAATTATCGCAAATCGACGTGCCATGAGTTTCCCATTTTACTCAATAAAATCGGAGTCAGCTCTGATTTTCTTTGAGAAGTATTGGGAAAGTATGGAAGTGGTCTTGAATCTCGATATGGAACACTACCTTGGTCCATAAAAAAGCCCCCACAGAAACCTGTAGGGGCGATACTTTTTAAGCAAAAAAGAAATCTACTCGTTCAACTTCAAAAGGGTCTGAACAGTTTTTTTAAGCTTCTCAACATCAAAAGGCTTCTTAATGTAATCATCAGCCCCGATCTCAAAGGCCTTTTTCATATCTTCTTCAGAAGCTTTTCCTGAAACAAAGACCAAAGGAATCTTCTTTAAATCTTTGTGCTCTTTAAGAAGTTGCGCCAATTCAAAACCATTCACCCAAGGCAGCCCCACATCCATCAAAATCAAATCCACGGGATGATCATCTAAGGCTGTCGAAAGTTCCGTGCCATCAGCCGCAAGCTTCGTCACGTAACCTTCACTCTCAAGAATTCTCTTCATCGCCAATCTCATTGTCTCATCATCTTCAATGACAAGAATCATCTTGGGATCGAGCTTCTTTTTTGCTTCTCGAAATTGATCCAACGAGACAACGTCCTGACTCGCGATGCGCGCCTTAGTCATCTTTTCAATTTTGTCGACCAAATCCTTGGTGTTGATTCTTTTATCCTTCATACATTCCTTAGTGAGAAGCTTGCGCCTCAAGCCATCTTTCGGCGTCGATCGCCGCCATACAACCAGTTCCTGCCGCAGTGATCGCCTGACGATAAACGTGGTCTTGCACGTCACCCGCTGCGAACACCCCAGGAATATTAGTATATGTGGTATTTGGCTGAGTGATCAAATAGCCTGTCTCATTCATATCCAACATTCCTTTAAACAGGTCTGTATTCGGCTTATGGCCAATGGCTAGGAATAGGCCCGTGATAGGAAGTTCTTTGACAGAGCCCTCGACGAGGTTCTTAAGTTTTGCTCCGGTCATGCTTTTTCCATCACCCAAAACCTCTTGAACTTCTGTATTCCAAAGAACTTCGATTTTCGGATTTTTCAAAGCACGTTCAACCATGATTTTAGAAGCACGGAATGAATCGCGTCGGTGAATCAAATAAACTTTGCTAGCAAAACGAGTCAGGAATTGAGCTTCTTCCATCGCCGTATCACCACCCCCGACAACCCCGATTTCCTGGTTGCGGAAGAAGGCTCCATCACAAGTTGCACAAGCAGAAACCCCGCGATTGGAATAGGTCTTTTCTGAAGGCAGTCCAAGATACTTCGCACTCGCCCCTGTAGAAATAATAATAGATTTTGCCAAATAAAGTTTATCGCTCACCCACACTTTGAAAGGACGTTGAGAAAAATCCACTTTCGTCACATTGCGTGTGATGAAACGTGTTCCAAATCTCTCGGCCTGCTTTCTCATCACAGCGATAAGATCTGGGCCGGTGATCCCATGTTCAAATCCAGGAAAGTTTTCCACCTCAGTCGTTGTCATCAACTGGCCACCGGCTTCTTCACCCTCGATCATCAAAGGCTCTAAATTTGCCCGAGACGTGTAAATTGCAGAAGTCAAACCGGCAGGACCAGAACCAATGATAATCACATTTTCTACTTTTTGATCTTGAGTCATAGATTACCTCATAAATAGGGACGGATATACGAAACCAAGGCTATCAACAAACAGGGCTGTTTTCATTACTTCTTTGCACGTTTTGGACTGCGTCAGCTACAATAGGTCATGCCTTGGATCTCATTTAAAAAAAATCACCCACCCTTTGAAGTCCCCATGGGGGCAAATTTGATGAAATCTCTCCTTGATAAAGGTCTTCCTGTTGCTTCAAGTTGCGACGGGGACGGTGTGTGCGGCAAGTGCAAGATTGTGATCATCAAGGGGCCAGAAAATCTATCCAGAGAAAATGAAACAGAAGTCTTTCTAAAGGAAAAAAATCAGATCCCTGCTGAGATGCGCATCAGCTGTCAGACCCAAGTTTTAGGTGACGTGACCGTCGACGCAACCTACTGGTAATCGCACACCCCTCATCAATCAAAGACCTCGTCCCCGAAAGGGAATTCCTGGAGACACCGGCTCGTCTTCCGGTCGATCCCATCCCACGGGTGTTCGAACCGCCTGTGGACAAGGCCCTTTTCCCAGTTGGATAAAAGACAAACCTCGATGCCCTCCTTGAGGACTTTCCCTTGTGCAAAGAGAAACCTGCCCTCTGAGCACAGTCAAAGTTTCTGTCGGAGCCAGATATTCCGAGGTTCCGCGTTCGGAGGGTAGTGCCGCAAAAGCTCCCCATGAGATGAGAATTGCCATCAACATAACGACCTCCTGACTTTCATTATAAACCGATCCCCCCTTCTGCATGGATGCCTTTTGACGCTGGACCTTCGACAACCATCCCCTGACAAGCCCCTTCAATCGAGAGTATCCTTATAAAAATAAGGATTTACTAATGAACGGACGTATTCTCATCTATCGTGTTTTTGATATTGGTAAAGACGTGGACCTTGAAAAAGTTCAGGGACTTTTTGAGGCCTCCACCTCCGCACAACGATTCCGCCTGAATCGCAGCTCCAAAGCCATGATCATCAATAATGCGCCCTTGTCGTTAACCATAGAAAACTCGAAATACGATGCTCTTGGACATCCTCTTGATCTTGAAGTCACGGTCAAGATCTGGCACTTCGGCGCCCTTTCCCTGACCCTATCCTTTGAGATTCCCGAAAAAATGGACTGGAATAGATTGGTGGAGTTGGGAAACTTCTTGGAGAACGACGCCAATCTTCACGCTCTTGCCAAAAAACGAGTCGAACAAATCGTGATCGGCATGGGACCTGAACGTATGAAAAGCATCGATTGGGAAACCTACGAAGACTATGCCTGCTATTTCTTCCGCAAAATTGACGGCTGCGAAAAAAATGCGATGAAGGTGTTCGAACTTCATGATGTCTTTCGCCTGATTCTTTCTGAAAACAATGCGACCTTGTCTGAACAAATCAAAAAGACCATCTACGACAGCACCTTCCAATACAGCCAAGATGACCTGGCGGTGATTGACTGGAACTCGGCCCTCATCATCGAACCCTCGGGGTCTCTAGATATTGTCGACGTGATTGAGTTCTCACTGTGTCAGCTTTTAGAAATGCGCTACTACGATGACTTGTTAGATGAAAAGCTGACCTATCTTTATACCTCCCTGGAAGAGAAAAGCTCAAATATCTTCCAAAACCACTACACTCGCTTGTCCAAAGAGGCGGCGCGAATCTATTTGGATATTTCAGATACCGTGGAAAGTGTTGAAAATAGCATGAAGGTCGTGGGGGATTTCTATCTTGCCAAGATCTTCCGAGCGGCCTCACAGCGCCTTCGTTTTACAGATTGGCGCGACAGTGTGGACCAGAAGCTGGCAAACTTAGCACAAATTTCGCGATTGTATGTGAGTGAATCCAACGAAAAAAGGAACCAGCTTTTAGAGATCATCATCATTGCTTTGATCGCTATCGAAGTGGTTCCTCTTTTTATGAAATAAGCAGAAAACTTAAGCTTTCTGCAAGCGGACCATATTGATTTTAATGCCTTCGCGAAGAAAGATCTTTTCGAAGGCCGTTTCAAAGTTCTGCGTTTTCATCTCTGAATTGTGCAGATCTTGAGTCTCAAATAAAATCTTGTAGGGCGACTGGCGAATTTCATCCATAGCCCATAAGAAATACTCTAGTGAATCTGTCTTAAAGTTGATAAAGGATCCCGGCTTTTGCAGACGATGCAAGATCTCAAGATTTTGCTTACAAACAAAACGGTTTTTCGGTTTCTTGGGCGACGTCCAAGGATCTGGGAAATGAATATAAACATTGTCAATTTCGCCTTCGGAAAACAGCTCATCAATGTTGAAGGCATGATAGCGGGCTATCGCCGCATTCTTGCATCCCGCTTTTTCCGCACGACGAATTGATTGAATCAAAGGTTTATATTTAAGCTCCAGACCGACCAACAACCGCTGAGAGTGCGTTTGCGCATGATGAGCAAAATAAGTTCCGTTACCAGTTCCGACCTCGACATCCATAGGCCAAGAGGATTCCACCTTGAAAACATCAGAACGCCACTTTCCCTTATTGTGAGGCGCACGAAGCTCATCAAAAGCAATATGGGAATACTCCCCGTTTAAAGCCAAGGTGTAGGCATTTTGATGAGGTAAATCTTTAGTGATATTAATTTGTCTGCGAGGAACCGGAATTGTCATAGGCTTCTTGATTAGTCGGACGAGGGCCTTCGGTCAAGCTTTTCACCGTAAAGGGGCGAGCTTCCTGAAAGGGGGACACACGAATAGGACAATTCTCCACGTCGCAGATTGAGCAGTAGGATTTTTTACAGGGGTCTAAATGAAACGCCAATTCCCCATCAAAGTTATAGTCGCGAACCACGCCATCCTCAAAAGCATGCTCGACCTCATGAACGTGAGAAATATCCCAATATTCTGGCACCACCAAATGCGCATCCACATGGTGAAAACGACCTGAGCGAATCGTGCGTAAGTGATGAATATCGATAATTCCAGGATGGCGATTTTTATTTAAGGACTCCGCCAAGTCCTCCAAGACCTCTTCATCTTGTTCGTCCATCAAGATACCCAAAGACTCACGCACAATCTTATACCCTGAATAGGCCAACTGAAGACCCACCAAAATCGCAATCACCGGATCAAGCCACTGAATTCCAGTCAGCAAAACCAAACCCAGCCCCACCATCACGCCCGCCGTCGTCAAGACATCCGACATCACGTGAGCACCACTGGCCTTTAAGGCCTCCGAGTGATGAGTCGTTCCAACATGTTTTAAATAAAAACCCAGGGCCATATTCAGCAACGCCGCTCCGCCCACAACCAAAAGACCTATCTCAAGCTGTTGGGTGGGTTCGCGGTAAATCAAAGCTTTCAAACTTTCGCCAATAATCATGATCGCGGCGAAAAAAATCATTCCCCCTTCAAAAGCCGAAGAGAAGTTTTCCGCTTTCCCATGTCCATAGGGGTGTTCAGAATCTGCAGGTTGAGACGCAAAACGAATCACAAAAAGAGCCACGGCTGCGGCAATAACATTAACAATACTTTCTAAAGCATCCGACAAAACCGCCGTGGAACCCGTCAGTTTGTAGGCCCCAATTTTCAAAACGAAAATCAGAAAACTAGCAACAGCCGAAATCCATGCGGCTCGGTTGCGCGTCTTATCAGATAAATTTGTGATTGAATCTGCCATATAAGAGGGTTTTCGTTGATCCCCTCAATTTCGTCAATAGTTATCCTGCGGCCTTGCGGCGATTCTGTGCCGCCGTCTTAAGCTCCACAACCGGAGCGGCTTCAGGTTTGTAGTGGCATACCTTATTACGCCCACCCCGCTTAGCATCGTAAAGAGCATGGTCTGCCCGGCGCACAAGTTCCCTGGCGCTGATATTCTCTCCAGGAATCGTGATGGCAAAGCCGACAGAAGCCGTCAGCTTGATTTGATCGTCGCCATTTTTAAAAGTCGTCTTTTGAATGTTCTCACGCAAACGCTCACAGAAATAGGTGGCTCCTTCGTGATTCGTTTCCGTCAAAACAACTAAGAACTCATCCCCACCGTAGCGCGCAGGAATGTCAATATTACGAGTGTTCGCACGAATGATCTTGCCCACTTCGGAAAGAACATAACTTCCAAAAAGATGGTCATGACCGTCATTCACGGTTTTGAAATAATCCATATCCATCATGACAACACACACGTCACGGTGGAAGCGACGTCCCCGCTCCATCTCAAAATCTAGACGCTGATACAAGGACCGCATATTGTAAAGACCGGTCAGGTCGTCGGTATCCACAAGCTCTTTGAGCTTTTCATTGGCAAAAAGAAGCTGCTCATGCAGATCGCGAATACGCAGCTGAGTGCGAATGCGCGCCAACAACTCCAAAGGCACGAACGGCTTGACGATATAGTCGTCAGCCCCGGCATCCAAGGCTTCAATAATGGCTTCTGTACTGGAGTTTTCAGAAACAAACACACAAGAAACATGAGCCAATCTTTCGCGAATGGCCTTAAGAATGCGCAGGCCTGCCATCGAAGGCGCCATCCAATCAAGAATGACCACATGAGGAATCCAAGAGTCGATCAGCTTATGGGCTTCCGTGTCCGAGGTCACCCCTCGGGCATCATAGCCTTCCCAGCGCAGAGGTTCTAATAGAATCTCTAAGCTGTCTTTATCATCGTCAATTACTAGAATTCGACGACTTTTGGGTTGTTTAGTGCTGACTTCAAAATTCATCTTACATACCAGTGTAACTTCAGCCTTTCTCATCGGTTAATTTGTGGAATTTATTTAGGCTGATTTCTAACCTATGGCCTTGCTAGACCTCGCCCTAAGGGAAAGTCGCACTGCCAAGCCACCTTCTGCTGGACTAGGCTTTGCTCCAGCCAGAGAAGCCGCGTTGGGGGGTTCATAGACGTTGAACTTCAAGAGGAAGTTCGTTATTAAAAGAGCTGGTGTTTTTTGTTCTAAGAAGGATGTTGTTGTATGAGTTTAAACTTCACCGAAATTGAAGCAAAGTGGCAGAAAAAATGGGCCGAGCAAAAGGCGTTTCAAGCTGAGACAAAAAGCTCGAAGCCGAAGTACTACGCCCTGGATATGTTTCCCTACCCTTCGGGATCGGGGCTGCACATCGGCCACATGGCGTCCTACACTCCTGGAGACATTGTCTCTCGCTACAAGCGCGTGAATGGTTTTAACGTTCTTCATCCCATGGGTTACGACGCTTTTGGTTTACCCGCAGAACAATTCGCCATTCAAACGGGAATTCACCCCGCGATCACCACCCAAAAAGCGATCGAAAGCTTTCGCAAAACATTGCAGTCTTTTGGGTTTAGCTTTGATTGGAGCCGTGAAATCTCCACATGTGAACCGAACTACTACAAATGGACCCAATTTATCTTCTTGAAGCTCTATGAGCGCGGTCTTGCTTACCAAAAAGAAGTCCCCGTGAACTGGTGCCCGGCCCTGAAGACGGTTCTAGCAAACGACGAAGTCATTGATGGAAAATCCGAGCGCGGCGGTCATCCTGTGATTCGTGTTCCCATGAAACAGTGGATGCTGAAGATCACAGACTATGCAGAGCGCTTGTTAAATGATCTCGACAAAGTCGATTGGCCCGAAAGAACCAAAGAAGCACAAAGAAACTGGATCGGAAAAAGCGAAGGGGCTCGTGTCACTTTCAAAGTGGCGGGAAATTCCGATAGCTTCGAGGTTTTCACCACTCGTCCTGATACGTTGTTCGGCGTCACTTTCATGGTGATGGCACCCGAACACCCTTTGGTTAAAAAAATCACTTCTCAGCCCCAGCACTCGGCGGTGGAAGAGTATATTTTTGAAACATCGAAAAAATCCGAAGTGGATCGCAAAGCCACCACCGAAAAGACTGGAGTCTTTACCGGAGCCCACGCCCTTCACCCGATCACCGGGGATAAAATTGAAATCTGGATTGCCGACTATGTTTTGATGGATTACGGCACCGGAGCCATTATGGCAGTTCCGGGGCACGACTCTCGCGATTTCGAATTTGCGACGAAGTTTAACATCCCTATAAAACGCGTCCTAGAAGGGGGAGAGGCTCTTCCTTTTGAGGGTGACGGAACTTTAATCAATTCTGATTTCCTCAATGGTCTTTCCAAAGCTGATGCCATCAAAAAAATGCTGGCTCACCTAGAAGCACAAAAATTAGGTGTGCGCGAAGTTCAATACAAACTGCGCGACTGGTTGTTTAGCCGTCAGCGCTATTGGGGCGAACCGTTCCCGATCGTGCACTTTGCCGACGGATCCCGTGGTGTGCCCGTCAACGAACTTCCCGTGGTTCTTCCCGAAGTCGCGGACTATGAACCGGCAGATACAGGCGAAGCTCCTTTGGCTCGTAATGCCGAATGGGTTCACTACAAATCCCAAGAGGGCAAAGAGGGCCGCCGTGAAACTGACACAATGCCTGGAGCCGCAGGATCTTCTTGGTATTTCTTGAGATACATTGATCCTCACAATGACCAGGCCCCCTTCAGCCCTGAAGCTGAAAAATATTGGATGCCGGTGGACCTCTATGTCGGTGGTCCTGAGCACACAGTAGGGCATTTGCTTTACTCTCGCTTCTGGATGAAGGTTCTTTTTGACTGTGGACTTGTCACTCACGATGAGCCGTTTAAAAAATTGGCCCACCAAGGGATGATCTTGGGACCCGATGGCGAAAAGATGTCGAAATCCCGAGGCAATGTGATCTCCCCTGAGGATATTGCAAAATCCCATGGCGCCGACGCTCTTAGAACCTTTATCAGCTTTATGGGGCCCGTGGATAAAGACAAACCTTGGGCGCCGACGGGAATTGACGGGGTGAAGCGCTTCTTGGATCGCATTTCCCGACTGATCGTCACCGACGAGGGACAGTATGTCGCGACTCAGGCTGCCGCCCCCGAAGACATTAAGAAATTAGTTCACAAAACGATTAAAAAAGTCACAGAGGACATCGAGTCGATGAGCTTTAATACAGCCATTAGTGCCATGATGATTCTCGTCAACGAGCTTTACCGAGCCGAATGCCGCTCGGAAGAGGCCTTAAAACCCCTGGTTCAAATCCTAGCTCCTTTTGCTCCCCACTTAGCTGAAGAATTGTGGGAAAAAATGGGCGGAGAGGGACTTTGCTCTTTGGCTCCATGGCCAAAATATGATAGTACCCTCGTCGCTGATGACACTGTAACAATCGGCGTGCAGGTGAACGGAAAAATGCGCGGCACGATCGAAATTGGGGCCAATGCTTCTGAAGAAGAGGCTCTGGCTGCGGCGAAAGCCGTTTCCACGGTTTCCTCAGTTTTGGACGGAAAGAATCCCGACAAGGTGATTTATAAAGCCGGAAGAATTTTGAATTTGATCGTTAAATAATTGGGTTCTTTTACCGAAAAGGACCCCGAACAAAGAACTAGGGGTCCTTCACCGGGACCCTAACTAAAAAGGGTTGCTCAAAAAGGTTCAGCCACAAAGCGCAGAGCCTTTTTCAACAACCTGGAGTGAGGGCCAAAAGAGATGTCTAATTGGAGTCCTGAAAAGAGCGCCGAGCTGTACGGGATCAACAACTGGGGCAACGGTTATTTCAGAATCAACGGAGCCGGCAATGTCTCTGTCACTCCCATGGGAGCCAACGGTCCCTCCGTGGATTTGTTTGAGCTGACTCAGGATCTTTTGGACCGCGGTATTCGCGTCCCCATCATGATCCGCTTCCCTGAAATCATTAAATCTCGCGTAGAACTTCTAAACGGCTGCTTCCAAAAAGCCTTCGCCGATCATGGTTATAAAGGCCAGTACTGCGGAGTTTATCCGATTAAGGTGAACCAGCAACGCCACCTTGTCCAAGAACTCGTAAAATACGGAAAAGGTTTCCGCATGGGCCTTGAGTGCGGTTCAAAGCCAGAACTTCTTGTGGTTTTGGCTTTGATGAACACCGAAAACGCCCTCATCATTTGCAATGGTTTTAAGGATGCCGAATACATCGAGACGGCCATTTTATCTCAGAAGCTGGGACGAAATACCATCATCGTGGTAGATCGCAAGGAAGAGCTTAAAATGATCATCGATGCGGCGAAGAAGTTTAACGCTCGCCCTAAGATCGGCTTCCGCGCAAAACTCAACACCCAAGGCGCCGGCAAATGGGTGGACTCTTCAGGAGCCCGCTCGAAGTTCGGCCTCACCGCCGTTGAAATCGTCGAAGGCGTCGAAGTTCTTAAAAAGGAAGGCATGTTGGATTGCCTTGAACTTCTTCACTACCACATTGGCTCTCAAGTTCCTGCCATCCAAAGCATTAAGTCCTCTTTGAAAGAGGGCGCACGCTTTTACACAGAGCTTTACAAAATGGGTGCGGGCCTTAAATACATCGACGTCGGTGGCGGACTTGGAATCGATTACGATGGCTCCGGCCACTCTGACAGCTCGGTGAACTATTCTGAGCAGGAATACGCCAACGACATCGTGTCTGTCTTGCAAACCCTTTGTGACGAAAAAGAAATTCCTCATCCAAACATCGTGACAGAGTCTGGCCGCTTTTTGGTGGCCCATCACTCGGTCCTTGTTTTTAACGTCATGGGCGTGAACGACCTTCACCGCCATGAACCACCTCGTCCTGCATCGAAGACAGATCCTTCGATCATGCAAGACATGCAGTACATCTATGAAAAGGTGAATAAGGATAACATCAACGAATGTTTCAACGACCTTGAACAAGCCAAGCAAGAAACTTTGCAGCTTTTCACCTATGGCGTATTGACTCTTGAACAACGCGCTTGGTGTGAAAGCATGTACTTCGCGATCGCCACAAAGATGGTGAAACTTGCCAAGACCGTGGCCGACACCGAAGACATCATTGCCGCTCTTTCTAAAGAACTCTGCGACACCTATTTCTCGAACTTCTCGGTGTTCCAGTCCGTTCCCGACTCTTGGGCCGTTGGACAGCTTTTCCCGCTGATTCCTATTCATCGTTTGGGTGAAGAGCCCACTCGCGAAGCGACCTTGGCGGATTTGACTTGCGACTCGGATGGCGTGATTGAAAAATTCATCGATACCGAGTCCGGCGAACCTAAAGAGACCGTGCGTTTGCACCAATTTACAGATGGTCAGCAGTACTATCTAGGTGTGTTCCTAACGGGAGCCTACCAAGAGATTCTTGGAGACTTGCACAACCTCTTTGGCGACACCGATGCGGTTCACATTTCTTTGAACGGCGTGGGTTATACAATTGATCACTACGTCCCCGGCGACACTGTAACGGAAGTTCTTTCTTACGTTCAGTACGGTCGCTCTGAGATGGTCGACAATGTTCGCCAAGCTACAGAAGAAAGTATCCAAAAGGGCACAATCACAAAACAGGAAGCCAAACTTCTGATCAAACATTACGAAGAAGGCCTCTCCGGCTACACCTACCTCGAAGAGGCTGAGTAGAAGGTACCGGCATTTCTCGGACACATTCAAAAGTGATCAAAAAAAAGAGGCTCCCAGATGGGGGCCTCTTTTTTTTATATCGAATTATGCCGAGATTAAAACAAGTCTATAAGCAGATACCTACATCTTGGCGTCGAAGGCGTCGCGGACGGCGATACCGATGTTGATCAAAAGGATCAAGGTGATGAAAAGAGCCGTCAACGGTCCCCACACCAACCACTCAGCAATGGTAAACCACTTCTGAGCTTGCGCCATAAGTTCTCCCCAGGAAGGAGTCGGAGGCGTCAAACCAAGGCCCAAATAATCAAGCATGGAAAGAGTGTACACGTTTCCAGAAATTACAAAGGGAGAGAACGTAATGATCGGAGTCAAACCATTCGGAAGAATGTGTTTTGAGATGATTCTTTTGTGATCAGCCCCAATGGCTTTCGCCGCTTCAACATATTCACGCTTACGCAAAGATAAGAACTGCGCGCGCATGTAAGCCGAAATTCCCGTCCACGCAAAACACGCATAAAACGCAACCAGCATGGGTAAAGACGGGGTAAAGATCGAAATCATGGTGATCAAGACGAACATGATCGGAGTACTTTCCACGATCTCCACAATACGCTGACCAATAAGATCCGTCTTACCGCCCAAGTATCCCATCAAAGAACCAAGGGTAATACCAATCAAATAAGCCAAAATCCAAGCACCGATCGCAAACAACATTGTATAGCGGAAACCATACAACAGACGAGTCATCACATCCCGCCCACTTTCATCCGTTCCAATCCAATTTTGCTTGGTTGGAGGCGACGGGTAAGTCTCGACGGTTTTATTGCTTTCGTAGGCATCCCACTGAATGATTGGCCATACAGCCCAGTCATTCTCTCCAAGCTCTAGACTTCGGTAGTCCATGACGTAGATATCTTCACGGCCAAAATCCGTCGGGTGATAGTCTTTAACCAGAGGGAAATACAATTTCCCCTGATAACTTAAAATGTGGGGATGATTGTTAGCCCAAAGCTCTGCCGTAAAGCTGAAGAAGAACATAACAAGAAGAACCCACACCGAAATAACGGCAACGCGGTCTCTTTTAAAGCGTTTGTAGCGCTTAAGTGTGAGTTCATTTCGAATAAAATATTTCTGAATTGGATCCATCATTTGAAGTCAATCCTTGGATCGATAAGAACGTAAATGATATCGCTGAAAATACGACCCATCATCAAAAGCATTGAAGAGATGAAGGTCAACCCCATGATCACGTTATAGTCACGAGACAATACGGATTGATATCCCAAAAGGCCGATACCATCCAGATTGAACATCTGCTCAATAATCAGAGATCCCGCAAGGAAGGCACCAAAGAAGCCACCCAGGCCCGTCGCAATCGGAATAAGTGCATTTCGAAGGGCGTGTTTAAAGATGACAACTTTTTCAGACAAACCCTTAGCACGTGCCGTACGAACATAGTCCGACTTTACAACGTCCAACATCGAGTTTCTCATAAGAACAGAAAGCTCAGTGAACCCACCGATCATGTAACAGATCAAAGGCAGAACAAAGTGGTGCAAACGATCCGTGATTTTTCCCCAGGTCGTAAAAGATTCGTAGTCATCAGACTGCAAACCGCCCAAGGGAAACAAATTCAGCTTACCCGCCAAAACCACAATCAAGAAAATACCTAAAATCAGTGGTGGGATCGAATACGTGAAATTCAGAATTAAAGTGGTGATACGGTCAAAACCCGACCCCGCTTTGATTGCCTTTCTCACGCCGAGAGGAATACAAACAATGTATGTGAGGATCAAAGAAGCAATACCAAATTGCAAAGAAACCGGGAACTTACTTTTGATCACATCAATCACAGGTTCTTGGTAAGTGAAGCTTTCGCCAAAATCCAAGCGGCTGAGATTTTTTAACCAAATGAAATAACGCTCATGAATGGGCTTATCGAAGCCATATTGCTTCTTAAGAGCTTCAATAACCTCTTCGTTCACCGACGTGTCACCACGACTGTTGACGCTAGCAGCTCCTCCGCCGCCCCCGCCACCGCCAGCCGCACCAAAGCGGATGGCTTGCAGCTTCTGCTCAATGGGGCTTCCAGGAGCTAAGTTAATTAGCACAAAGGTAACGAGCGTGATCCCGAAGAATGTCGGGATCATCAACAGCAATCGGCGAATCAGGTAGATGATCAAAGCCCTACTCCCAAACTTACATCAGACGGATTAACGAAAAAGAGGAGAAGCCTATTGAGGCTTCATCCACCAGTAGTCTGTACCAATTTCGTACTTAAATGTCTCGCCAGGAGTGCCTATGCGTGAAGAATTTGCATAGAACACAAACTTATCGTTGAACAAGAAAGCGTAGGGAGCATCTTCAGCGATCTTCTTGTAAACTTCCTTCAACTTAACAACACGTTTTGCTTTGTTTGGCTCAACGCGAGCTTCGTCGATCAACTTATCAACTTCAGGGTTTTTGTAGGCGATAAAGTTAGATCCACCAGGAACCGCACCTGAAGAGTGCCAGATTTGTTTAGGATCTGGTTCTACAGAACCGCCGCCCCAAGCCATCGTCACAGCATCGAAGTTTCCTTCATCAACCAATTTCAAGAATGAGTTCCACTCAAGATATTTCAACTCCATGTCGATGCCCGCTTTTTTGAGGTCTTCGCGGTACAAAGTCCAGTATTTCTCAACATCTTTATTTGGATAGATCAATGTGAACTTAAATTCAGATTTCTTGCCATTCGCGTTCTTCTCAAGGACACCGTTTTTATCGAGATCCGTCCAGCCTGCTTTAGACAATAACTCTTGAGCTTTCTTCGGGTTGAACTCAATAGCTTTGTTGCCAGGATTGAACTCAGAACGGATGTAAACCGCACCGTTCGCCAAATCAGACATTCCGTAACGGAACTTTTTATTCATCTCTTCACGATTCAGAAGGTGAGCCAAGGCAATACGAACGTTCTTGTCTTGGAAAAGCTCTTTACGGAAATTCCAACCTACGAAACCGTAAGATTTCGGAGCGCTGTTTTCAACTTTGTGTTTGATAACAGTTTTGCCCCAAGGAGCGCCTTCTGTTTTCTTCATGAAGGCTTCGATACGAAGATCGATATAGTCCAACTCACCTTTTTTAGCGCGCTCAAGTTGAACGTTCTCATCTTTGTAGAAACGCATCGTGATAGAGTCAAAGTTGTAAGTGCCCTTATAAACAGGGTCATTCACGCCCCACCATTTGTCGTTCTTTTTCAAAGTGATCAACTGACCACGATCAAATTTCGCCAAAGAGTAAGGACCAGAACAGATAAGCTGTCTGTTCATTTTTTTAGATTTTTCAACATCGCTGTAGATATGCTTTGGAATCACAGTCAAAGTCGCCGCCGACTCGAAATTTTTGAAGTACATATCTTTTGCAGTGAACTTGATGGTATGAGCATCAACAACCTCTGCCTTTGCCAAACCTTCGTAGTATGGACGAAGATGAGCGGCTTCATACTTAGGTTCAAAGATCGCATCAAAAGAGAACTTCACGTCTTCAGCTGTCACGGGTTTACCGTCATGGAAAACAGCGTTTTTACGAAGGAAGAAAGTAAATGTTTTGTTGTCTTTAGAAACTTCCCACTTTTCAGCCAAACGAGGCTTCCAATCGTAGGTCTCAGAGTCACGAGTCAACAAACCTTCGCAAACGTAATTTTGAACATCACGGCTGTAAGCGTCTGTGCTAGTGATGGGGTGAACTGTCGGTGGTTCTCCGCCCAAGTTAATAACGAAATTACCGCCTTTAGGTGCTGCTGCATTTGGTGCAGTTGCAAGAGCGGGAGCTGTCAAAGCTGAGCTCAAAAGTAGAGCTAGGAGACCCTTCATATTCATTGTGTTTCCTCCAAAGAATTTCGTAGGGAATTTAAGTAGTTCCCAAAGTGGGCTTAAAATGGGTTATGCGAGAAAAATAATCAAGTTATTGCTCGATTGACGCCGCGCTTAAATGTTATATACCCTAGTCATTCTTAAGGAGAAAATAATGTCGGAAAAGACGGTGAAATTCGATCCCACCACCACCATTTCTGCCGAGTTCGGAATCTTCGGCATTCCTATGACCGAGGAGGAGTCCAAGGTCGTTTTAGTCCCCGCCCCTTGGGAGGTCACAACCTCTTATGGCGAGGGCGCTTCGCGAGGCCCTCAGATCATTCGCCAAGCCAGTGAACAGATTGACCTTTTCGACATCGAGGTCGGCAAGGCTTATGAAGTCGGGTACTTTATGCGCGAGTTCCCCGAAGACCTCTGCAAAATGAACGATAAATACAAAAGTGTCGCCCAAGAATTGATCGAAATGCGAACAAACCTCAGCGAGGATGAGGCCAAAATGAACTCTCTGGCTTCCCAAGTAAACGAGGCCTGCGAAGAGATGACCCAATGGGTTTATGACCAATGTTCTGATGTCCTAAAAAAAGGGAAGCTTTTAGGCTTGGTCGGTGGAGACCACTCCACTCCTCTCGGGGCGATTCGGGCCGTGAGTGACCAATACAAGGGGGACTTTGGTGTTCTTCATATTGATGCCCACGCGGATCTTCGTAAAGCTTATCAGGGTTTTAAACAATCCCACGCCTCCATCATGTACAACGTGATGACGGATGCAAAGAAGCCCAAGAAGCTGGTCCAAGTGGGCATTCGTGATTTCTGCGAAGAAGAATATGACTTCAGCAATTCTCGCGAAGACATCCACACGTTTTATGATCTTGAACTGAAGCGCCGTCTTCTTAAAGGCGAAAGCTGGGAAAAAGTCTGCCAAGATATTATCAAAGAGTTGCCACAAAATGTTTACATCTCTTTTGATATCGACGGGCTTGATCCGGCGTTCTGCCCTCACACAGGAACTCCCGTCCCTGGCGGCTTAAGTGTTGATCAGGTTTTCTTCTTGTTCCGTGAAGTGCATAACTCTGGAAGAAAAATCATCGCATTTGATTTGAACGAAGTTTCGACAGGCGGATTGGAAGAGCACGAAGTGGAATGGGACGGCAATGTTGGCGCCCGCATTCTCTATAAAATGTGCGGTTGGTTGGTGAAAAGCCATGCTTAAGGTCTATGAATACGCTAAGTGCTCCACTTGCGTAAAGGCTCTTAAGTTCCTCGATGGAAAAAAGGTTCGTTATGAGAAACTGCCCATTGTGGATAAAGCGCCCACACAGAAAGAGCTCAAAGAAATGCTGGCCGCTCTTAAAGAAAAGGGTGGCAACCTTAAACATCTCTTTAATACTTCCGGCGTGATGTATAAGGAAATGAAGATGAGCGAAAAGCTTCCCACTTTGTCGGAAGCTGAGGCTTTAAAGTTATTGTCTGAAAACGGCAAACTGGTAAAGCGCCCCTTCGTCATTGGCGACGACACTTATCTTGTCGGATTCAAAGAGGACGAGTGGAAGAAAGTCTTCTAACGACCTCCAGCTCTTAAACTATAAAAACCCCAGCGAAGAAGTCTTCCCTGGGGTTTTTTTAGGTCTTAGGGTGGCGACGATTGTGTGGAGGCTTCGGTAAAGATTCATCCTTATTCATCTTGAAGATAAAATAGAGCCCCACAAAAATAATCGCTAAAGATAAGATCACAATCCATAGGCTGATCATAAAAACCTCCTTTAGCAGTCTTATATTGCCACAAAATAAGGTTACCCATAATCCTGGATTGTCAGAAATCAGGTACAGCCCAAAGCAAGGCTGCACCTCTTAGTTAGAAACAAAGAGTGGCGCCGGTTTCAGGGCTACAGCCATTCCAGAATGTCTTTTTGCATGACGCATTCTGCGGAGTTTTCCACTGACCTTTAGCCATACAAGACTGCCAATAAACACTTTCGATATCTGAGGCTTGAGCATCAAAATCAGAAATCATTTCTTTCAATAGATCGCGCGCTTGAGCTTCCGACATATCCAGCTTTGTCGCCATCGCTGCGATTGATTCTGACTTCGGAAGACTTCGATTGCTGATCGCACGAATGTCTTTCTCAGAAAGACCGACACGCTGAAACGAGTTCAATCCTTCGCTAGAAACTTGCGCAAAAGCTGTTTGAATTTGTTCCGCCGCGGAAAGACTGATTTGGTGTCTTTGCGCAAACTCCACCACCGCTGGATCTGTTTCCAGGTTGAGTTGAGTGGAGCCTTCGTAGCATCGATATCTTCCGCATTCACGATAACGTGGAGGACGACGATCATGGCCGTGATGATGGCCATCCCCGTTGGAGCCAATGCCAATGCCGATGGCAACCCCGATAGCTCCTGCTGCAATATCCGAAGAGTCACAGCCTGTATTACAAAACAAGGTGGTGATCAGAAGCCCTGATAAAATAATCTTCTTCATAGTGGTCCTTTCTTTTAAAGCAATGCCTCTTTGACACTGCCGATTGAGCACTGGCCCAAAGAAGCAACGATAGTGCCAGGAAAAAATGCACCACTTTGAAAGGATCTTAGATAGCGAATTTCAGTTGCGGCGAGTTATCTTCGGGCTCCGATTTCTTTTGAGTGCCCAGGCGAACTCCTAAACCCACAAGACGAACTGGAGAAGCCCGTCGATTCCAAGCTTTTTCTAAAAGACGTTCGAAATCTGCAATGGTCGGTATCTCGTGAGTGACCTCTTCGTGTGTTGTTTGTTTGAAATCAAAAAACTTTAATTTCACAACCAAACCTTTGATGCGATCTTGATACTCGCCCTTCTCAAGGCGACGACGGAAATCTTCATAGAGGCCCGGAATCTGCTTGCGACACTCTTCCAAGGATTGCAGGTCGCGACTGAACGTTTCTTCGACGGTCAAAGACTTTCTTTCCCACTCTGTGATGACCGGGCGCTGGTCCTCACCTCGAGCAAACTCATAAAGCTCTTGCGCGCGGGAGCCAAACCAATGATGCAACTCAAACACCGTGTACTTTTGGATATCACCGCAAGTACGAAGACCCAACTCGTGCATCTTCTGTGCTGTGACCTTTCCAACTCCGAAGATTTTTTCTACCGGCAATTCCTTCACAAAAGCTTCAACATCTTGGGGACGAACCACAAATTGACCGTTGGGCTTTTTCCAATCACTGGCAATCTTCGCTAAAAACTTATTCGGAGCCACCCCCGCTGAAGCGGTCAGATGAAGTTCAGTAAAAATCAAACGGCGGATCTCTTGGGCAATCAAGGTCGCACTGCCCCCAAACTGTTCACACTCTGTCACATCGAGGTAGGCCTCGTCTAAAGACAAAGGTTCAATCTTGTTTGTGAATCTCTCAAGAATTTCACGCACTTTTCGACTTTCAGTTTTATATAAGTCGAAATGAGGAGGTATCAAAATAAGCTGCGGACACAACCGCACCGCCTGCGACGAGGGCATGGCTGAACGAACACCGAACTTTCGCGCCTCATAACTGGCGGTACATAAAACACTTCGTGAATTGGGCGGCCCCCCGATTCCCAAAGGTTTCCCCTTCAGTTCCGGTCGGTACTTCACCTCAACGGCCGCATAAAAACAATCCATGTCGATGTGGATGATCTTTCTCATTTACACATTATTTACATATCAGAACGGAGAAATCAAGTCGGATCTACTTCCATCTCGACGGGAGTCTGTTCTGCCACAGGCAGGCCCTTTACGGGAGAAAACTTGGCAGAGATAAGCGCATGGGCTTTGTCAGCAATCAAACCTCGATCCTCTTCCGGAGAAACATGAATCTGTTCCAAGAACTCAATCTCTGCTTTCACGGATTTGAGGGTTAAGGATTTCCAAAGCGAAGTCACAAAAGGAATGTCTCCATACCAACAAACATGGTCTCGCCACTTCAAAGAAAATTCCTCACCATTGATTTGGCGAAAATTGACGACCACTGGTTGCAAAGGAACTCCGGCATGAGCCGCAGCCATCATCAACGTCTTTTTAAAAGGCAACACCTGTTCACCGTTGGTGGACGTGGCCTCGGGATAAAGCACCACGCGATACCCGTCCCGCAATACTTTAACAATGGATTTCATTTCATCCAAAATACGCGTGCGACTGCGACGCTCGACATAGATACATCCTCCCATCTCAGTCAGAAGACCAAGAAAAGGAGTCTCTTTCATTTCGTTCGAAGTCACAAATAGCATCGGCGCGCAGGACGCCAACATCAGAATATCCACAAAGCCCATGTGATTGCTGACCAAAAGATACTTTTGATCAGCTTGAGGTTTATTAATCACGGTTAAGTCCAGATTAAAAACCCGCAGAATCCATCCGCTAAAAGCCGCCGTGTTTCGTGAAAACATTTTCAAACGCTTATCAGGATCACGACTGATAAGATGGCAAGCATAGGACCACGCTAAAAAGGCGATAATAATAAGAACAAAAAGTATAAAGCGGTAGGCTCCGCGAAGCCCGTTTTGAATCTCTTCCACAGAGCTCTATTTAAATCTTCTTGGCTCGAAATGGTCAAGGAATCTAAGGACAGTCGACCTCGTTTATGTCCACATATAGAGCGCGAGTGAAGGCACGAGCTTTGCCGGCCCCGATTAAAGTCGCTGCTAAATTACCGCGCAGAATTGCAGAACCACCACATTCGGTCTCAAGCACAGGCCCCTGCTGTCCTAGAGGCTGACTCACTTTTGCCACTTGCTCTTGAGCTTCAACCTCCAAGGCCTGCTTCACGCCTTGTGAGCCCGCCTTAAAAATTTCAAGATCAACACGTGCTTTTGTTTGGGAGGGGTAAGCACGAAGACTAGTTAGCTGATGGGTATTTGATATGACAATTTTCTTTCCTGGAGTTGCTTGCAAAGTCAGTGCGAATGTACAGGCGCCACGCGCCACCCGCTTATCTTCCTCTTTCTTGACGTAAAGTCCTGTGGGAATCGCAAAACGTCCCTCACCAACTTCCATCAGTTCATGAGTTCCGACAGGAACTTCGCAGGAATTTCCGGCAATCTCTACAGCACCTAATCCCAAAGCATAAGTCTGGCTAACAAAGAGAACACTTGCTGCCAAAAATATAACGCCCTTACCCACACATCCTCCTTTAAGTCCCCTGGAAACCTTTTGTCACCAGCTCGGAACCTTAAGAGACACTATTCAAATAAAGTGCCAGGTCATTTTATCCCGTCGTGAGCATGCCGCTGGCAACACCGGTGACTGTTTCTCGCAGAAGTGGAATGTCTTTTTTTTCTAGAGCTAGAATCTGCAACACATTCAAAGGATGAATTAGAGGTGAACGCAGTTGAATGCTGGTTTCCAACCACGGGCGATACCACAATAAACTCTTTTCACCTGAAATTTCATACACTGCCTTTTGGCAGGACTCGTACTCATCCTGAAACTTTCTAAGGAATCCCTTCACGACAACTTCCGGCAAAGGGGAAGAATGTAAATACAGAGCGAAAACTTCCAATTCAATCTTGGCCAAGGTGAAACCCAGTACCTTGATATAAGAACTAAATAAAGAAGACGTTTTAAAAAGATGCTGATATCTCTTTTTTTCCTGGGAAGACAGCGTCTTCCAGAAGCTACCCACACCCCACCAACTGGGAAACAAGGCTCGCGTCTGTGTCCAACAAAGAACCCAAGGAATCGCGCGTAGGTTTTTCAGATTTACCGGTCCTTGTCTTTTGGAAGGTCTTGATCCCAAACGTAAATCTTTTAAGAACGAATAGGGCGTGGCTTTTTCAATCAACGTCAGAAACTCTGGCTCATGCAAAATCCCCTGATAGGATTTTTGTACAAACTCTGACATTCGCAGAAGATCTTTTTGTGCATGGCCCCCCAGCTCACGAGGCTCACCTCCCTCATCCCGCGCGAAGGTGAATCTTTCGATTTGTCTTTTTAAGATTTCGGGGGCAGCGTAACTTCTATAAATCATTTCACCTTGGACCGTCACCTTGATGGTCTCTAAAGCGGATGTAGGCCACCACTCGGTTTGCTCCTGAATGGAACCTCCACCTCTCTCTACACTGCCTCCCGAACCATGAAAGAAGATGGGAGTCAGCTCATAAGAGCGAATGGTTTTTTCTAAGCCCTGAATGGCTGAGGAAATTAAATATCGAGACGGAAATGCACCATTTTCTTTGGCAGAGTCCGAATAACCCAACATCACTTCAAATTTCTTCGACCAAAGTTTTTTAATCAGATTTCGACGTCGCGAATTTCCCAGAAACTCTTCAACAATAGCAACAGAGGATTCCAAGGCATGAGCACTTTCAAAAAGTGGCACCACGGGCAAACGAGCCGTTCCCAGGTACTTTTCCACCAACGCGAGGCCTGCGGCGATATCCTGAGCCGATTCCGTCTGACTCAGAACAAATCCTCTCACATAAAATCGTGGATCGTGATCAGGAGAAATTTTCCCCAGAGTTTTCAACATTCTTGAAATGGCAAATTTGTTCGAAGAATGCGCCAACGCTTCTCGCACCAAAGAACTGTCTTCGCGCAACTCCAGCGGCACGACCAGCCCCGGAAAGGCCTTCATCAGGTGACGGATATCCATCAAAAGAACCGACTCCGCTTTAAAGAGCGCATGATAGCTCTTCGCAAGTTGATCCAAAAGATTTTGCAACGTCTTGATTTTTAAAGAATCCCCGGCCTGAATCTTTCTCAATTGAAACAAAGATCGTTTGACGCCTTTAGCGACAAATAACATCTGCTGCAACTTCTTCTTATCACGTGAGGCGGAATGAGCCAGGGGAGTTAAATCATCGACAAATATTTGAAATCGCTCACTGACAAAACGAAGCAGGAAGTCCCGAGCCATCTGCAAACTTCCCAACATGGTTTTTTCATCAACTCCCGGATGCCCGTCTTTATCTCCCCCAACCCAAGAGCGTATATAGAAAGGTAACATCTGCCTTCTTTGCGCAATGAAAATCTCGAGAATGTCCTTTTGCAAAGCCAACGAGTAAATGTATTCAGCCTCGTCCATCACTGAAGGTTTTCTTTGTTTGGACATCGGAATACGCCACACCCATTTTAAGAGTGTCTGCAAAGACGGTGTGTCCGCCTCTTCCGCGTGATCTAAATGCTTTTCTAAAAGATCTTGAATCTTTTTAAAGTAATAAATGATGTCGGGGCTTCGCGACTCCGTCGGATGGGCTGTCAGCACATGAATGATTCGACCATACTGATGAGATGACTCTGCAGACGGCCCATGTTTTTCCTGTTTTAACCGCGATGTGCGATACGCCGCCTCGCAAGAGTTGATAAGCTCTAGCATCAAGGAAAAAGAATGAGCGATATAAAAGCGGTCCTGGGAAGACAAGGATGCCAGTTCATTTTTAAGATCTAAAAGCCCAGCCCGCGTTTGTCCCCTCGCGGATTTCACAAAACGCCGAATGGATTCGATGCGATGAAAGCCCTCCGCACCCAATTCGGACTTAATAACATTTCCGAGTTCCGTGACCGACCAATCAACAAGACTTGTAAGTTCTTTTGCTAAAGTTTGTGCCATACTTCACTATTAAGCAGGCTCACAACATTGGCAACCCTGGCCACGTAAAAAAAGACTAAGCCTGGGCTCCATCCAACTTAAACTTCTTCCACAACGTGCGGTTCAAGTCTTCTCTTTGTAGGATTGTTAAAAAATCAATACATTGAAACTCGCGGTCCCAAGCGGGCTCTCCGCCAATAGAAGCCCCAATTTTCAAATACGCACGACAAAGAGGGGGAAGAAGTTCCTCGGCCTGAGCTCTCTGAGTCTCCGTGAGAGGGCCGCGAACTTCATCCAAAAAATAGTTCAGCATTGGCATTGTAAATGACAAGGACGGGCGGGTTCGAAACTCCGGCAAAATGCGTCCTTCTTCTTCAAAATAGCGGGTCAAAAGAGCTGCATCGCGAGGATCATCCGTTTTGACGGTGGCGCAACCAAAAAGAACCTTCGCTTCCGTCGCAGCCATATATTCCGCAATCCCCCTCCACAAAAGAGAGATCAGAACACCACGGCGATAGTCTTTATGGATACAGGCTCGGCCCAACTCCAACTTAACTCCCGGCTGTCGAAAGATCTGTGACATCACAAATTCTTTGACGGAATAAAAATTGTCTGTGAACAAAGAACAGTTCAGTCGATAGGTCCCGATCACTTTATTGCTTCTTTTTTCTTTAATGATCAGGTGATCACAGTCAAAATCGAATTCGTCGACGTCGACGCCATGAGGGGCTTTTTTTCCTAACATTTCCCTATGAAAAACATCATAACGAAGAGTGAGGGCTTCCTTCAGCTCTTCGGCATCCGTTACTGTCTTAATTTCAAACGGACCCACTTCCGTGCGAAGCTCTACCTTTGCCTTGAACTTATGAATACGATTGAGTCTTAATTGATAAAAAGATTGCAGATTCAAAGACACACGTTCAAGACTGGCGTACGCAAGTGAGTTGATCATCAAGGCCCCTCCCGATTAGATCAACTTCAGTGTAGCTATATTTTGAAAATCAAATTGTCAGAAATCTTTTAGAATTGTGTTGGAATTAAGTCAGCACAAGGCTGCGGCGGCCTAGTTCTATCTAAAGAATCAAGGAGGCCGCTTTGTTCAAACGATCAAAAAGTGATTCCCAACGTTCTCCAGCCTGATGAGACTCTCGATAAAAAAGAATACAGTCCGCCCCCTGGGCTGCGACCTCACGAAGCTTTCCATACAACTCTCGCGTCGCCAAAAGAGGATCTTCGGACAACTTCAAAACAGACCAGGTGTGAATCCCCGCCTTTGGCTTTATAATCTTGATACTTTCAATTTCATCAGGAAGCTCGCCCATCTTTTGATTCACTTCCGTAACGACATCACCGGGCGCCCGCTGAACATCAGTACAAACAATCAGCGGCACTGGTGGCATATAGTGATGTTTCATGTGACCGGGGGATTCTCGTTTATCAAGTTGTTCTACAAACTCAAATTCAAAACCCTTTTCCGAGAGCACCTTTGCAATATCAGATTTCAAAATATGGCCTCGGCGCAGGATGGAAAGAACCACCTTATCAGGCCGATGCCGAACCAGAAGAACCGTCGATTCAATCCCAATCTGGCAATCGCCTCCATCAACGACGAAAACATCTTCGTTTTTAAACTCAACACGCACATGGCTGGCCGAGGTTGGCGAAGTCCGCCCAAACTTATTAGCACTCGGAGCCGCGAGAGGAACCCCGACTTGCTGTAAAAGCTCTAAAGCCATGGGGTGATTCGGCATACGAATGCCCACAGTTTCAAGCCCAGAGGTGATCATCAAATTCACTGAAGGGTCACGAGGCAAAACCAAAGTTAGAGGTCCGGGCCAGAAGACTTCCGCCAAGGCCTGAGATGCCGGTCCCCAATAGGCTGTCACTTTTTTGGCTTGCTCAATGGAGGCCACATGAACGATCAAAGGATCAAAGAAGGGACGCTCTTTGGTCGTAAAGATCTTTTCCACCGCAGAAGGAATATCAATTCGTGCCGCCAACCCATAGACGGTTTCCGTGGGGAAGCCAATGACTCCTCCTTCATCTAAGATATTCTTTGCCTTTGCCAAGGCCTCGGTGGGCGACATCATGATCTATTTTTCCTCGCGCAAGATGCTTAAAGCACTTTCTTTTACAATATCCAGGCTTGCAAGGAAAGAAATCAGTAGACTTAAGCAGGTAATGATAAGTACAGACACCAGCGGCTGAAACCAAGAAAGCTTAAAGTCGCTTTCAAAAAGGAACGCGTTTAAAGAAAAGCTGACTAAAACGCTTAACAGAGCCCCGGCCAAGGCAGCCAGGAAGGACAAGAAGGCAAATTCCGCCAAAATAAAGCTCGCCACCTCGCCCCAAGAAGCTCCCAGGATTTTAAGCATATTCAGTTCCCAACGACGAAGTTTGATCTGACTTCGCACAATGGAAAACAGCACAATATAACCTGTTAATAAAGCAAGCCCCGCCATCAACTCCAACGACCAACTCATTTTTTCAGCGGTTTTGAGGACCTCGTCCACTGTGCGCACCACATCCACAACAGAGACATTGGAAAACTCTTGAGCCATCTCATTCTGCAGCAAAGATCGTTTTTCTTCGGGCAAAAAGGGAATCGCGGCAATAAATGTTTTCGGAGCCTCATTCAACACTCCCCTTTGCACAAGAATAAAGAAGTTGGGTTGAAAGCTTGTCCACTTAACCTTACGCAGGTTGATAATCTGTCCTTCAACCTCAACGCCCTGAACATCAAAAACCAAAACATCGCCCAGATGGAAACCCATACGCTCCGCAAAACGATATTCCACCGACAGCTCAGCATATTTTTGTTTTTCCGAATCAAACTCACCTGAAAAAGGGCGGCCCTCAATGATATTCTCGGACGAAGAAAGGTCATGACGGTAAGAAAGATTCACACCTCTGTTTCGGAAACGAGCCTCCCGCTCTTCTTCACGGGTTTTAAATCCTTGGTCCTCAATCTTTCTTTCATAGTCCTGTCCATTCACTTTTAAAATGCGAGCTCGCACCAACGGGGACAACCCGAGTGGCTTGACATTATTTTTCTCCAGAATCTTTTCGACGCCCGGAAGCTGCTCGTCCTGAATATCAAACATAAAGAGGGAAGGAATCTTGCTGCGTCCCTCGACCTGAAATTCGGCCTGAAGAGAGTTCTTAAGCTGCGGCAAAATATTTATTAACAAAGCTCCCAGCCCCAAAGCCACAAAGATCGCAAGACTGGCCCCGGCTCGACGCGAAAGGCTTAAGAAACTGAATTTCAAAAACCATCGACGAAATCCCTTCAGCCGCCCCGCAAGCTTAACAGTAGAAAAACCAATCAACAGAAGCATCAAGATCACAGCGACCATCGAACCCACAAAAAGACTTCCCGTCATCCACGAGTGGGCCTGATAAACTGCCAAGAAATAGAACAGAACCAAGGGAGGTAAAAAGGGCCACCAGCGACGAGGCCCCTCACCGACAGAGAACTTTTCTTCACTGAAAAGTTTCGCAGCCTTAAGGTCAAAGATCTTAACCAAGAACGGGAGACTGACCACAAAACTGCCAAACACTGCCATCACCAAGCACACCAAAAAGGCTTCCAGGTTCACATGAGGGTGCAAGTCAAACGGAGTAAAGCTTGCCAGCAATCGACTGAGAAGCGGTAAAACAAGATAGCTGAAAAGCAAGGTGGGAACTGTTGCCAAAAGGCCCAGCATCGACGCTTGCAAGATATAGACACCCACGGCTTCGCCACTTTGTAATCCCAAAGTGCGCAAGATCGCGATTTCTTTCATACGCGTTGAAAGAAACAGTCGATAGATATAAGCAGCCCCCAAGGCCGACATAAAAAGAGCAACGATCGCCACAAGCCCCAAATAGTCAGACAGATACCCCAATTGTCTGCCCGAATCTTCCCCCGCCGACGATGGAGTCTCGATGGTAATTTGAGGATCCGGCAACGCTTGATAAAGTTTTTCCCGCAAGGCGTTCTCATCGCTACCAGCGGGCAGCTTTAAAAGATAGGCTAAGGAAAATGTACTTCCATATTGCAGTAATCCCGATTGTGGCAAAAGCTCTCGATTGATGAAAACTCGAGGCGCCAACGTCGCCGCCCTGAAGGTTTGCGTCGCATCTTTTTCAATCAAATCGGCGACCTTCAACTTAAGATTCCCCAATTTAATTTCATCTCCCACGTCCAAACCCAATTGGGATTTCATCTCGGGATAAATCCACGCGGTGGGTGAATTTAAAATCTCTTTGGGGGTTCCGTGGCGAATGACTTTTCCGGACTTTAGCTCCAGTTCCCCATAGAAGGGATAGGACTGATCAATGGCCTTAATAAGAATCAAACGCGAACCCTTGGCAGAACTCAGCATGGCAAAGAATTCGTAGATCTTAGATTGGTCCGCACCGGCAGGCAGAACCGCCTGCATTTTCTTCAGTTCTTCATCCGTGATTTCACGACGAGCCGATACCGCCAAATCCGCAGATAAAATGAATTTTGCATTGGCGCGAAGTTGATCTTCAAGGGCCGTATTAAAAGCTTGAAGAGAAACAAAACCCGCCAAACCTAAACTGAGATTAAAAATAAAAAAGAGACCAAAACGCCAACTGCGCAAAAGTTCTCGAAACGCCAATCGCCACAACATTAGATTTCCCTCAACTGACCTTCTTCAAGGCGCAGAACTCTTTCACATCTTTTCGCTAAGGCTTCACTGTGGGTTACCAGAATCGTGGTGATTTTGTATTTACGAACAACATCAAAAAAGACGTCCATCACCTTGTCTCCGGTATGGATATCCAGGTTTCCACTAGGCTCATCGGCAAGAAGAATCTTTGGCTTCACAACCAAAGCGCGAGCGATCGCCACACGCTGGCACTCGCCTCCGCTTAATTGACTTGGAAAGTGGTTCAGGCGATGCCCCAAGCCCAGCTCTCGCAAAGCCTCCTCAGCACGCTCGCGAGGGTTTTCCATCTTGAGTATCTCTAACGACAACATCACATTTTCTAAAGCCGTCAAATGCGCGATCAAATGATACTGCTGAAAAACGATGGCAATATTTTGGGCCCGAAATAGAGTGATTTCTTGTTCCGACAAGGGCGCCAAATTGACTTTATCAACCAGGATCTCTCCAGAATCCGCGCGCTCCAGTCCCGCTAAAAGAGAAAGTAAAGTCGATTTGCCGCTTCCTGATTGACCGACGATCGCGACAATCTGACCTGGTTCAATCGCAACATTAAGTCCCTTCAGAACCTGAATCTCCGTTTCGCCCTGGTGAAAACCTTTACGGACCTGATTTAAAACTAAGCTCACAAGGCCCCCTTCAGAATCTGAAAAATATTTTCCGCAATGATCTTATGCCCCTCTTCGTTGGGATGAATGCCGTCGGCCAAATTGTATTTGGGATTTCCACCGACCTTCTCCAGAATAAAAGGAATAAATGTGACCTTGTATTTCTTCGCCAAGGCTTCGTACATTTTTTTGAATTGCCCCGTATAGTCCGCGCCATAATTCGGAGGCATGTAAAGTCCCCCCAGGATCACTCGCACTTTTTGCGAGTTCGCATACTCAATAGCCGCAGCAAGATGTTTTTGACTGTCTTCAATCTTAAGACCGCGAAGGCCATCGTTCGCTCCCAAGACCAACAACACCGCATCGGGTTTTGATTTAAAAAGCCACTTCATACGCGTCACCGCAGACGCCGTGGTAGAGCCACTCACGCCCGAATTGATAACCGTCCACTCTTTTTTTCCCGCTTCGTGAAGTTTCTTTTCCAACAGCGCAGGATAGGCCGCCTCTTTGGCAACGCCATAGCCTTCTGTGAGGGAATCCCCCAACACAATTAGTTTTTTCTGAGCAAAAGAGAGAGAAGAAAAAAGAAGAATGATCCAAAATAAAAAAGGTCTCATAGGGTATCTATGAGACCTTTTGTTAGTCACTATGACAAGTCTGAGTTCGTCAAACTTGGGAGTGCTTAGTTGCGAGGACCGCGTCCGCCGCCACCAAAGCCGCCACCGCCACGACGTGGACCACCACCGCCGAAGCCACCACCACGACGAGGGCCACCCTCGCGAGGAGCTTGAGGACGAGCCTCAGATACGTTGATCGCGCGACCGTTCAACTCGATGCCGTTGCCTTTTTCAATAGCTTGATCTGCAGCAGAATCATCAGCCATTTCCACGAAACCGAAACCTTTTGAACGGCCCGTTTCTCTGTCCATGATAACTTTTGCGGAATCAACTGCACCGAATTGTGCAAAGTGATTGTGAAGTGCCTCATCGTCTACAGAGTAAGGCAAGTTTCCAACATATAATTTCTTAGCCACAAAGACCTCCTTATGGTTGGCTAAACCCGAGGAAGCCTTCGAACAGTTTGAAATCGAGAACACTCACACGGGGAACTAAAACTAAACTCAGGCTAGCACAGCCTAAAAACTGTGCAAGCCCAATTTTACGAACGCATATTATTATATTGTAAAGGTACAGGAAAGTTTCCGCCGCGCACCAGACTGATACACTCCTGCAAATCATCAATACTTTTGGAGGAAACCTTAATCTTATCCTCCGCAATCGCCGGCTGAACCTTCAGTTTGGAATCCTTAATCAATTTAATAATGTCCTTAGCAACCTCGCGGTCAATTCCTTGGACCAAAGTGACCTTTTGGCGGAGCATACGCCCCCCGGCTTCTTCCATTTTTTCGAACTTAATCGCCTTGATGTCTATGCCGCGGCGGTGGAGCTTGGTTTGCAGAATGCTCCCCATAGCTTCAATTTTGTAATCGTCTTCCGCCAGCAAAGTGACTTCTTTTTTGTCCCATTGGATTTCAGCTTTGCTCCCTTTAAAATCATAGCGCCCTTCAACTTCTTTGCGCGCCTGATTAATAGCATTATCAACTTCCTGAAGATCAATCTCAGAAACAATATCAAAAGAAGGCATTAAAAAAAGCTCCCTATAACTCAAGGTTGATCAAAAAAGCCTGACAACCGACTAGTGACCGGCGTTCCCGTGCAATCCATGAGGATGCCCGTGCAGAACTTCTTCAGTGGTCGCATCGCGAATCAAAACCATCTCAATACTAAATTCCAAATCCTGCCCCGCCAAAGGATGATTTCCATCCAATGTTACATGGGTGTCTGTGATTTTTGAAACACGCACGATGTGAGCGCCTTGACCCAGCTCCAAACGAAGGTGGCTACCGATTTCCAATTGCGGAAGATGAGCCAGTTCCTCTTTGGGAACATCCATGAACATATTTTCTTTCATCTCGCCATAGGCATCTGCTGCCGCGAGCTTTACAATTTTCTTGTCGCCCTCTTTGAGGTCTTTGATTTCTTCTTCAAGTTTAGGAATGATTTGACCTGCACCTTCCAAGAACGGAAGTGGTTGTCCTTTTTCAGAGGCATCCAAAATATTTCCATCAGGTCCTTTTAAAACGTAGTTAAACGCCAAAACTCTTTTCATCTCAATGCCTCCTTATTGGCTTTGGTGGCGGGTATCCCATTATTACTAGCCTTTTTCAACCGAAAACACCCTGTTCTTTCGAATATTTAAGAGGGGGCTTGAAATCTGCATACAGATTTCGATATAATTAAGTTTAGGATCGCACCTGAGGGGGAACGCATGATGCACATGTCCTCGCTGAGGTCCTTATTGCTCAACTCAAGTTACGAACCCATGCGGGTTGTAAGTTGGCAAAAGGCCTTGGTTTTGTGGTTTCAGGGTAAAGTAGAGATACTGGAATATCACTCTGCGTTTGCTCGATCGGTACAACGAAGGTTTCAGCTTCCAAGTGTCTTACGGCTGAAAACTTATGTGAAACCCAGGGCCCACAACGCCGTCAGGTTTTGCCGAGAAAACGTCTATATCCGCGATAACTACACCTGCCAATACTGCGCGACCAAGCTCCCCGCTAAACTGCTCACTCTCGATCATGTCATCCCGGCTTCTCATAACGGACCTAAAAACTGGACCAATGTTGTCTCCGCCTGTCGAGAGTGCAATCAGAAAAAAGCCAACCGCACTCCGCGCACTGCAAATATGCCTTTACTGAATGAACCGCGCGCTCCATCATGGCTGCCAACACTCGAGTTAGAAATTGGTGAAGACCATGTACCACCAGACTGGAGTCCTTACTTACGATTGAACACGGGATAAGTTTTGCGCGACGAAATTCACGAAATCACCACCCAAGAAACTCTGAGTCTTCGCCAAAGAGTCTTAAAACCTTTTCTGCGCGAAGATCAGTGCGTGAACCCGGGCGACGACCTCATCACCACTCACCACTTTGGACTTTTTCACGATGGAAAGCTTGTTTCTGTCGCTACTTTTTTATTAGAATCCCATCCTGATTTCGCGGCGGGCCTCCCCTATCGTTTGCGAGGCATGGCAACCGATGTTTCTTACCAGGGCCAGGGTCTTGGACAAAAACTTTTACGCCATGGCATTGAACATCTTCGCCAAAAGCGATGCGATCTGATTTGGTTCAATGCACGGATTAAGGCTTTTCCCTTCTATGAAAAACTTGGTTTTCTTTATCATGGCCCTCTCTTTGAGATGAAAGACATTGGGCCCCATAAAGTCATGTACAAGCACCTCATTCCTCGATAACCTCTCGGGAGGAGGATCGAGTGAATACGGACATTCACAATCAACTCACCACAGCCTTGACCACCATCATTAGCGAGACCAACGGCATCTCGCTTTCTGACACTATTGATTTGCTATTGTCTTCTGATCTTCAACAGAACTCCCCCGAGGCCTACAGTCAAGTGGCGGAGTTTCGCGAACTTCTGAATCGTTTTCAGATTAATCAGATCACCATCAGTGTTTTACTTAAACATCCTCTTTCAAAAGCCCTGGCTGAGTTCTTCAAAAACTTTCCCCTTAAATACAAAGAAGAACATATCCATCTGACAGGAGCCATCACCGCAGACTTTATTTTTCCCCGTCTAAAAAAACTGCTCGAGGGGCCTCACAAAGAAATCTATGAAGAGAAGATCAAAGAGGTTTACGGAGAAAAAGCCCTGCCGATTCGCACTGTCGAGGATGTGGATCGTCTGATCCGCCTTCAGGAAAATGAAGGTTTCTCGCGCTACCTGAAGATTCTTTATCTTCCCAAGTTGATTTTTATTTCACGCGAAGCCCACGAAGAGGCGGCCTATCATTTGGCTCATGAACTTTATTTCAAATACAACGTGGGCACCGTCCGACTTAAGTTTTCTTTGTCACGATCCACCGCCAGCTCTTCGGAACAAATTCCCGGCATTGACGATGTCACCTCCGAGGACGTCGTCTTGGGTCTTTATGATGGCTTTCGAAAGTTTCAAGTTGAAAATCCTCATTTTGATTTCATCTTATCGCCTTCGTTCCGCAAAGAAGCCAATCACTTTGACGCCGAAAAGTATCCAAATCGACAAGCCCATTTCATGGAGCAGATCAACGAGATCGTCAGAATGTTGGACAAGTATCCTTTTCTGGTTCGCCACCTGACCGACGTGGACACCGTGGGTGACGAACGCGAACTTTATCGCAAAGAGCACTTCAACGAAATGCAGGCGGGCTTCCGCAAACTGCAATATCGCGGCTTCAAAATTCGTTCTCACCACGGAGAAACTTGGCACACCTTAAAAAAAGGAATTCAAGCCGTCGACAATGCCATGAACATTTGGCACATCGACACCCTTGAGCACGGCATCAGTCTGGGCATCAATCCCAATAAATACTTTCATCGCATTTACCAAGACATCCATGCCAAAAACCAAAAAGGGGTCGCCATCAGCGACAAAGATCCTCTTTACCGCGAGCTGGTCGAACTGGATTGGGGTTTCAATCGGCATGTCCTTGAAAAAATTCTTCAAGGACAAAAACTCAGCCCTGAGGAAGATGTTTTATTCGTCAAAGCCAAGTTCCACACCGCGCGCGAAGTGGAACACTATCAGCACGATGTTTTAAATCGTATGATTCAAAAAGGCGTGACACTGGTATCACTCCCCTCTTCGAACAACAAATTGACCGGAAAGTTTGAAGACTATAAGGACCACCCCTTTTCGTGGTGGGAAAAGAAGGGCGTGCAACTGGGAGTGGGCACCGACAACCATGTCACTCTGAACACCAATTTCATCTACGAAATGCTTATTTTATTATATACTGACGCCGTCAACCTGAAGATCACCAAACTCTTGATGGTGACGACCGGAGAAACTCGCAGACCATACATCAGTCATCTTCTGTGGAAGATGCGAAAGCAGCTTAGAAAGACAACGACGAAATGACAGAAAAAAGAAATATTCTAAAGGACCTTTTTAGCAAACAAATGCTCATCGTTTTTTTATTGGGTTTTGCCAGCGGCCTCCCGCTACTTTTAACTGGAGGCACCTTAAAGACTTGGCTAGCGCGTGAGCATGTGGACATCAGCACCATCGGCTACTTTAGCTGGGTGGGTATGGCTTATTCTCTGAAGTTTTTGTGGTCTCCCCTTTTGGATCGCTTTACGCTTTTCAAGATTGGACGTCGTCGCAGTTGGATGCTGGTCACTCAAGCTCTTCTCATGGCCTCCATCTACTATTTGGGAACACTGAATCCCCTGCAAAATCTCACAACCATGGCCGCGATGGCTGTGTTGATTGCTTTCTTTAGTGCGACCCAAGACATTGCCATTGATGCCTATCGCCGCGAACTTCTTTCTAATGAAGAGCTGGGGCTGGGGTCGTCTCTAGGGATCTACGGGTATCGTATCGCTTTGCTTTTGTCCGGTGGTGCCGGCATCGGGCTGGTCGGTTCAGAGATCTGGCCGATCACATGGGGACAACTTTATTACATCATGGCTGGATGTATGATCGTCGGTGTACTGACAACCCTCTTTGCTCCTGAGCCGAAGGTCGATTCTCCTCCGCCACGTACACTCATGGAAGCCATCGTCGATCCCTTCTCTGAATTTTTAAGAAGACCGGGTGCGTGGTTCATTCTTCTTTTCGTTTTTATGTTTAAGCTGGGGGATGCTCTTTCCGGCGCCCTTTTAAATCCATTCTATGTAGAGATGGGCTTCAGCAATGCCGACATTGGTTTGATCGCTAAAACTTTCGGTTTGATGTCGAGCCTGGTCGGTCTTTTCTTCGGTGGTTTGGTTATTTATTATATCGGCATCTACCGATCGCTGTGGATTTTTGGAGTTCTTCAAGGACTTTCGACAGCGGCCTTCGCCCTTCTTACGCATACAGGCCCTCAAGCTTGGGCCTTAGCCACAGTGGTTGTATTCGAAGATGTCAGCTCGGGAATGGGTTCAGCGGCTTTTGTGGCCTTTCTTGGAGCTTTGAGCAACAAAAAGTATACGGCCACTCAATACGCAATTCTTTCCAGTATTGCGACCCTGGGCAGAAACTTTTTCTCAGGATTTACAGGCGACATGGTGAAGAGTTTGGGATGGGGCCCCTTCTTCTATGTTTGTGCCCTCATCGCAATTCCCGGACTCTTTATGTTAATTGGAATGAGAAAATACCAAACTGCAGAAACTGTTTAGATATCTGCAATGTGCCTCAACAAATAAGGGGCCCTCGGTATTTCGCGACGCCAACAAGACCTCTTTGATCTTTCCTCTTTCGCACTGAGTGCTAAGGTAAAAGGCAAAGAGGTTTTTTTATGCCAGCAAAGAAAGTCATCATCGTCGGTGGAGGGTTTGCAGGTCTTAAGGCCGCTCGCGCCTTAGGGAACAAGAGCGACATCGTCGTCACTCTGATTGATCGTCGTAACTATCACCTTTTCCAACCTTTGCTTTATCAAGTGGCCACGGCGGGACTTTCACCCGCCGAGATCTCGGGACCCATCCGGGGAATTCTTTCTCAATATAAAAATGTTTCTGTCTTCCTCGACAATGTTGAATCCGTCGATTTAAAAAATAAAAAACTGCAAGTCCCAGGACAGTCTCTGGATTATGACTATTTAATTTTGGCGTGTGGAGCCAAGCACAGCTATTTTAATCATCCCGAGTGGGAAGAAAATGCTCCCGGCTTAAAAACTCTAGAACAGGCCACAGAAATTCGTCGTCGCCTTTTGATGGCCTTTGAATTGGCAGAGAAAGAAAGCGACACCGAAAAACAAAAGCAGCATTTAACCTTCGTGATTGTGGGCGCGGGCCCCACCGGCGTTGAATTGGCCGGAGCGATTGCTGAGATCAGTCGCCATACCTTGATGAAAAACTTTCGACGTATTGACCCCTCTCGCACACGCGTCCTTTTGATCGAAGCCGGACCGCGCATCTTAGCCGCGTTTGATTCAGAACTCTCGCGCAAAGCCGCTCGCGACCTTGAAGATCTGGGCGTACAAATATGGACTAACACCCGAGTCACTGATGTAAAAAACACCTCTGTCGTTCTCGGGGAAGAGATCGTCAAAGCATCCACCATCTTATGGGCGGCAGGCGTGCAGCCCTCCAGTCTCAATAAAATTCTGGGCACTCCTTTGGATCGAGCGGGGCGTGTGATTATTGAGAAGGAGCTCTGCTTGAAGGACCACCCAGAGGTTTTTGTCTTAGGCGATCAAGCTTGTTTGATGGGTGAGGACGGCACACCCCTGCCTGGACTTGCCTCCGTAGCCATGCAACAAGGAGTGCATGCGGCAAACCAAATCTTGCGGGACGTGAAGGGCCAACCGCGACGACCCTTTCGTTATTTGGATAAGGGACAGATGGCTACGATTGGGCGCAAAAAAGCCATCGCACAGATTCACAATCTTAAATTCAGTGGGTTTTTCGCCTGGATTTTGTGGCTCTTCATTCACGTTTATTATTTGATTGGCTTTAAAAATAAATTCTTCGTTATCTGGCAATGGGCCTATGCCTATCTGACTCTAAAACGAGGTGCCCGCTTGATCGTTGATAAGGAGTGGCGCTCCCAACCTAAGAGCTCTGTATAGTAACACTGGATCTATTCAAGATTTCTGGAGACGCTTAGCCTTGAGAGCATGTATCTTCATAACTTTTTCTCTATCCAACCACCTTACATAAAAAAACAAGCTGAGGGCCTGACCTGGTTGGCCTCTGCCTACAAGGCCGCACAACAAGGGCAAGCCTACTCGGAAGAAGAATACAATAAACTTTTACAGAGAGTCGCTTGCCCCGAATCGCAAATAGAAACACGTCGCTTCTTTATCCCTGACACTCAAAGCACTCATTGGGAAGATCACTCGATCTATCCAATCACTCGCAGCTCTCGCGGCGCCACGATGGAGCGTCGTCATGAGTTTTTTCACAAAACGGCCCTTGAGTCCTTTCAAAAAATTTATGAAAACCGCCCCTTTCCGGACGATATTATTCATGTCAGTTGCACAGGCTATATTTCGCCAAGTGCCGCCCAAATGATTGCCGTGAATGCTCCGAAGAACATCACAGTCACTCACTCCTATCACATGGGCTGTTATGGAGCCTTTCCGGCCTTGCGCATGGCCTCCGGCTTTCTAAGCGGCTCGGAAATCTTAGGAAAAAAGAAGTCAGTGGATCTTGTCCATACTGAACTTTGCAGTTTGCACCTCAACCCGCAAGACCCCAGCTTGGAACAAATGGTGATTCAAAGTCTTTTCGCCGACGGAGTGATTGCTTATTCAATGACACGAGAAGAGCCCGCTAAAGGATTTCGTCTGATTTCACTTTATGAGGAGCTGGTTCCCAACACTTCCGAGGCTATGGAATGGATGGTGGCGGACTGGAGCATGAAGATGACTCTTTCCAAAGACGTGCCTGCACTGATAGGAAAAAAAATCAGAGACTTCACGACAAAATGGTTGAGCTCTCGAGATTTTGATATCAGCGACATTATAAAAAACGCCGTCTTTGCTGTTCATCCCGGGGGCCCCAAAATCATCGATCAGGTGGCCCAACAATTAGAGCTAAAAGAAGAACAGGTGCAGGGCAGTCGGCTTCTGCTAAAAGAACGCGGCAATATGTCGTCAGCGACGTTGCCTCACCTGTGGGAACGAATTCTTAATGATGACACAATTCCGTCGGGCACGTTGATTGTGAGTTATGCCTTTGGCCCGGGACTGACCCTCTGCGGGGGTTTGATGGAGAAGTTATGAGCACGTTTTTAATCATCTCAGGACTACAAGGGGCCGCCATATTATTTGACGAATTCTTTTTTCATCGTCAGCGGGGTCTGCCTCGCTGGGAAAGGATCGGCCATCCCATCGACACCATGACGGTGTTAGCCTGCCTCCTTTTCTTGACCTTTATGGAGAGAAATCCCACCACCGAAAAAATCTATATTGCGATGGCCATCGCCTCCTCCTTATGTGTGACCAAAGATGAGTGGGTTCACCGCAAATTCTGCACAGGCACAGAAATGTGGCTACATGCGGTTCTCTTTGTCATCCATCCCCTCATGCTATTTTCGGCCATGCTGGAGTGGGAGGACAGTCGTCCGCTTTTTTTAGCGGTCGCTGGGGGCATCTTCGTTTTTTTGGTCTATCAAATTGTCTACTGGAACTTTGTCGAAACACGCGCCCGGAAAGCCAAGCAGGCTGCAGCCTACGCACGCATTCAGCAGGAAGATCTTTATGAATACTTCGGCGAATAGGTCCTAAATTTTCAGCTCCGTCCTTGCTTTGGCGCGACGCGATATGCTATCTTGGCTTCTCTTTACGTTCCTGCTTGCGGAGAGATGGCCGAGTGGCTGAAGGCGCACGCTTGGAAAGCGTGTTTAGGTCAAAAGCCTAACGAGGGTTCGAATCCCTCTCTCTCCGCCAATTTAAAGTCTTTAGGGTTCGTCAGTCAGAACCTAAGGAATGAAAATCACGAATCAAAGGTTTCAACGAGTTAGCAAGGTCAAGTCAAAGTGACAATCACAGATAATCTCGGTCATGATCTTACTAAAATCTTACTGAGGTCTTAGTCAATCGCAGTCTCTTAAGAGCGTTCACACCCACTTGTTCTTGTCGAAAGAGCCTCACACATAACGGAGGTTCTTATGAATCTAATCGGTCGATTTGTTTTAGGGCTCGTGAAGTTGGCGTTAGTGACCGATTTTACTGATGGCATTTGTCCCAATACCCAAGTTGCATTTAACATAAATGCTTAAATACGACGGTCTTCCTTTAGTTTTGATGGCGTCAATCAATTCACAGATGTTTTTCATGCAAAATGGCGCTAAATAGTTAAGATATATATGCCAAAAGCTCTCTCGAGGCCTCAGATATTGTCCACGATCCTAGTATGCATTCTTATGCTACTTGGCTACTACTTTTGGGAAGCTAGAAATGAAGGTCCTATAATGAACGAAGTTGCCGCTCAAAATGCTGAACGGAAGGTCAATTTCTGGGAAAGTGTTCAAACTCTTGGAGGAGCGATAGTATTAATCGGAATTTTTTTAGAAGTTGGAGGGCACTTAGTCTCAAGTCCTACTCAATCTAGCCTTTCTAGTTACCGTAAATCAGAGATTGCCAGATTAAATGCGGAAGCCGCTGAAGCCCGAATGAAAACCGCACAACTCGAATTTCAGATCGGAGAGGACAGAAAGAAACAAGCTCCGAGGTCTTTGACGCCAGAGGAAGAGAGAATACTCGCCACCCTGAGAGGAAAATTTCAAATAGCTTATCTCTTTGAGAATAACCCAGAGTCAGAACAGTTTGCTCAGAAAATACTGGGTGCTATCGAAGGCAATGGGGGCAGGGCCAGCTGGATTCGCCTTAACGGGAATTCGAACTTTGGACCCTCTCAAGGGCTGATCTTGTTTGCTCCCCCTCTGGCAAAATTACCATCTCTATCTACAAAGGACGCTGAAGGCGATCCCATATATTCAACCTTGATAAGGGCTGGACTCAATGTTGGCATCACCAACGCTCCACAATTACTCGCGATAAATAATCCTGAAATTCTGAGCATCCCTCCAGATAGCTATATGCTATTCGTCGGCTTAAAGCCTCTCTACTAAAGTTTAGACAACAATGATTTGTGCCAAGGAGGAAAAATGGTTGTTCAGTGCGAGATTATCTATTCGTCGGCAGATTCGTCTATGCGCCTGCGGAAATCATTCGACACCCATCAAATCCGCCATTTTTGATAGTAGTCGAAACCTCGATAGGGTGACCTCAATAAATACCAATTTTAATCTTAGAGGGATGAATCGCTGCGAACTGCAGAACATTCTCAAATAGCTCAAGATGTTTTTCCTTTGGCGCCTCGCTGAGATATCTATCGCATATTCGACACGAGCCTTGATTGTGCTCTCTGAGACTTGGAAATCTCAATAGCCGCGATAGCCCCCTCAATTAACGACGGATGAAAGTTCCATGAGCTAATGCTCGTAGGCGCTGAGGTTGAGATCTTTGCGATTGATTGGAAGTGAAGTCGGATCACTTGTGGTGTTGAAAGAACAGCGTACTTCTTAAGATTTTCCAAGAGCGAAAAAATAAAGGCGCGATTTTTAAGCCAGCGCCTTTTAATTCTTCTGCTCAGCTCTATCCCTTAACCGAAGTCATTTTTTCTACCACTTTCTAAGCTGCTTTCCTAAAGCTGACATCGAGATCGTCCATCAAATCAGTCAATATCTTTTCCTTAGCGGTCTTTACGGTAACTTTAGATAAATGCAAACCTGAAGGAATTTCCTTGTTGCATCTAGGTTTGAGCCACGCAATTGCGCCTTTCTCCACTTCTAAAATCCGCTTTTTAAACTCAGATGATTTAACTGGTAGATTCATGCATCGAACATACAGGAATGAGAACCGCTCCAAAGTACTATTGTTAAACGATTCGAAAGTCGCCCAATTATCAGCTGCAAAAGAAACGCGATTTACACTTGATACACAACCACGGTGTAATGCCAATGAGTCAGAAGAATACTTCGAAAGAGAATGCAACAGTTCACTTTCTAGACGTGACTTTTCAAGTTTCTCAAAAGCTCTGGGACCTATACTTACCTTGTGACCTCTCATAGAAATAGTGCCCAGATGTTTATCCCAGCGAGTTTTAATAATGTTTCCCCCACCATTATCAGAAGCTTGTCCAAGAAAGCTGCCTACGTATATCAACATCTCATCAAAGAAAATTGCATATATTCCAGATCCCCTTGGGTCCAAATGCTTGGTTACATTCTCCGCTATCTTAAATTCTACATTGAAAAAGTTAGGTCTGCCTGGTGTGGCAGGACGAGTCCGTAGGGAAAATATTTTCGACGCATTTAGGTAGTAGCATTTGAAAGTAGACACTTAAAGCTCCTATACCACTAAACATATCGGAATTTTGCCACCATGGTTGAGGAGTTCTATTTTGAGACACCTTGATTGACCGGAGTCTATCGTAGATCGTAGCTTTCCAATCGACAAACAATTGGAAATTTTGGCATTAGGACCCTTAATACTCTCTCCGCCAATTTTTATCTTCTTTTCATTTCAGGTCTTGGCCCCACGGTTCCACTCAGAAATCAATTAAAACTTGCCTACTGTCATCAGGGGTACTTTAATATTTGTTTACACAAGGAGCACACCCCATGACCCTCATTGATCTCTTTCCAAGAGGAGCAACCCATCTGCAAAAGGAAGCCATGGACGCCTATCAAAAAAGATTAACTGCTTTTGAAATGGACAGCGGGCATACGGCAAACCTCAGAGGACTCATCCGAGATATTAATAAATATATATTTTCAAGTGATATAAAAGACACCAATAGATTTATTCTTATCAGAGATACCTACCCCCCCATGATGGCGACGTACATCTCAGGAAGAGTCCCGTCCATTAACTTATATTTCGTTATTTACGACTCCCAACAAGACACCGTCATCGACTGCACTACCAAGTTAGATGACTGTACCGATCTTGAACAAAAGATGGTCGCCCATTACAAAAACGCGTCCGCCCTGATCGCAAAACATCTTATTGATTTTCCATAACCACTGAGGGCTTCTTCATAATTCTCAATTCTTAGACTTCATACTCAAAACGGAAACAATCCGCCTTCTTAAAGAAGCAGGGGCCGTTTTAAGACCGAATCAAGTGGCCTGAGGTTTGAAATACCATAGGCACACTTATGGAGGTCCATTATGCGTCTTAATTTATTTAAATCTGTATCCATTATTATGTCCCTAACCCTTCTTTCGGGCTGTGCGGCGACTCAGGTCGCCATTTCAAAAAGAAAGCTCGATGTTCAGACTAAAATGAGCTCCAGTCTTTTCCTGGATCCCGTTGAAAATGAACAATCCAAAAGAATCTATATTCAGACAAAAAACTCTTCGGATAAACCCGACTTTCGAATTTCTCAAGACTTAGAAAACGCTCTTCGCTCTAAAGGATTCAAAATTGTTTCCAACTTAAATCAAGCCAAATTTGTTCTTCATGTTAACGTTCTGCAGGTCGGAAAAATGGATCCCAATGCGGCCGAAGCAGCTATCTACAAGGGTTACGGCACCGACGGGGTGGCCCTCGGCGCGGGGACGGCTTATGTCGCAGGAGCCAGCGATAAAACGATGGTGGCCGCTGGCATTCTTGGTGGAATTGCCGCCGTTGTTGCGGATTCTCTGGTTAAAGACGTTCACTTTAGCATTATCACAGACGTGCAAATCAAAGAACGTGTCGAAAACAAAACAACAGTGCAAAACACCGAGTTGCACTTTAATCAATCCGGAACAAGCGGCACCATTTCGAGATATTCAGAGAAAACAAATTGGAAAACTTATCAAACTCGAATTTTGAGTTCTGCAAATAAGGTGAATTTGGAGTTCACGGAAGCGGCTCCCGAACTGCAACGAGCTCTTGCTCAAAGTATCGCAGGCATCTTCTAAGCTCTATAATGAATTTGGCGGCACGCGAATAAGGTTCAGCTCTTCCGTGCCGTAATTTTTTTGTCATATATTGATTTTCCCCTGAATAGCGACTAGGTTCCAAATCAACATTTTGGGATTTAAATGACTATGAATGAATCAAGACTGATCGACCTCGAAATTAAGTTTTCCCACCAAGAAGCGGCTATCGAAGAGTTACAGCAGACGGTGCACAACCAATACCTGGCTATTGAAAAGCTTGAGAAGGCGCTTAAAGTCGTTACAGATCAACTGAAGAACCTCACTGGCGTTGAGGGCGCGGCGAACGAGAAGCCGCCGCATTATTAAACGACCCCACTCGGATCATATATTTAAAAAAAGTACCGCCCTAACCTGCTGAAATATAAAAACAATATTCAATTTATCAAATAAAGACAATTAAGTTTACATCAGGGTCGCCGAAATAGATATAACTCAATATTTGTTTAAGGAGACTGCGTGAAAAACTATCGAATCGTTCTACTGATCCTTTCCTCACTGACACTGGGAGCCTGTGCTACGATCGTAAAGTCAGAAAAGATTCCCGTTCGATTTGTCGGTGGCCTGCAAGAGGGAGACACCCATATCAATCTGCCTGATGGACAATACAATCTCAAGAACGGTCAAACTACGATTCTCGTCTCACGCTCGAAAGAGGACATTCCTATCACCGTGACCTGTAATCAAGAAACACGCGATGGAGTCATTCAAACTAAATACGACGCAGTTGCGGGCATCCTGGGAAATGTCGTCTTCGGTGGAATCATCGGAATGGGCGTTGATGCTTATAACGACAAGACCTATGATCCCCCAGCGACTTACAACTTGAGCCCGCTCTGTCTAAAAACACCGCCCAACAATCCCGTCGCTGAAAAGACCAGCACAGTGGAAAAGATTCGTAAACCGAGTTCCAATTACTAATACTTTTAAAGATATAAAAAGAGGCTTCGTGATCTGTACCCCAAAAAGTGGACTTTTAAATAAAAGGGAATACCCTGAGTTTAG
>NZ_JBLJBT010000020.1:0-79575 GCF_047637665.1 Bdellovibrio sp.
CGAACAACGATGGGTCCTTTTGAAGAAGAAAGATCCCACTTCGTAATAAGATTCGCCAGATCCTGGCTGTAACCTTTTTTCGCCACCTTGGTCACAAAGAAACCCACACGGCGAGATTTATCGTACTCTTTTTTAGAGAACTCAGAAGAAAGGTTGTAAGAGCGGATCTGAATATTCATCGCCAGGGTTTCTTCACGAGTTTCAACATTCAGACTCTTGTCCCCGCCGGGTTTCACCGCGTCAGAGCGCACCTTGGAAACCTGTTCAAGCTCGATGTTCTTTTCATCAAACTTGATATTGCGAACAAAAGAATCCGTCACTGGCAATGAAGAGAACGACCCTTCGGTCAAATCATTATTTTTGCCTCGCGCCCCGTCCACGTCATAGGAGCTTTGTATAACAAAAGTTTTAAGCCCTTGTCCCCAATCAAACGTCACGGATTTTTCATCCTCAGAGACAACGTCAAAGGTTTGAATCAGATTTACGGTGCGAATTTCCTCATAGATGCTGTTATAGTTTTCCCCCAAAAGGGCCACTTTATTGCCGGATTTCTCAAAACTGACAACCAGGGGCTTTAGGTCATACCACTGTGGCGTCGAGCCTGCGGTTTTCCCTGAGGCAATCAACAGGAAGATCTTCCCTAAAGATTCTTTTTGAATCGTGATGCAGGAGGCAAGACTGCAAGCAGAGCTGGGACTTTTATTGAACGACTCCAGCATATTCGCCGGGGCTTGCTTTTCAATGACGGTTTCCTTGGTACACGCACTTAAAAGCAAAGATGAAAGTAGAACGCTGCCAACAAAGATGTGCCGTTTCAATGTCATTACGGAACCCCCTAAAACATTTTTCAAGTGCATTTATGCCAAAGAATTGCCAAGATCAAAAGAGATCTGAAAAAAAGAATGAAATGTTCATAATGTTTACAGGAGACCCATGGCTCAAACCGCGCCTACTGCAGCTAAGACTTTTTTTGGACATCCCCGCCCCCTCTTTACCCTGTTCCTAACGGAAATGTGGGAAAGATTCTCATATTACGGAATGCGGGTCCTTTTAGTCCTTTACATGACTCAGTATCTCTTTGAGCAGGCTGAGGCCGGCAAAGAGGTGTTCGGTTACGCCGCCATCCGGGGGATCCTCACGCATTTCTTTGGCCCCATGTCGCATCAGGCTCTGTCGTCGCAGATTTATGGGCTCTATACGGGTTTTGTGTACTTCACGCCCTTCTTTGGGGGACTGATTGCCGATCGTTATATCGGGCAACGCCGGGCCGTCTACGTGGGCGGGATTCTTATGGCGATCGGGCATTTTTTAATGGCCGTCGAAAGTATGTTTTTTCCAGCCCTGCTCTTTTTGATTTTCGGGAATGGCTTTTTTAAACCCAACATTTCCACTCAAGTGGGAGGCCTTTACAGCGAAAACGATCCTCGTCGTGATGGCGCCTACACCCTGTTTTATATGGGCATCAACTTAGGGGCGATTTTGTCTCCACTAATCTGTGGCACCTTGGGACAAAAAGTGGGTTGGCACTGGGGCTTTGGCGCTGCCGGCGTCGGCATGGTGTTATCACTGGTTATCTATCACTTTGGGGGAAAGAACCTCCCCCTCTCAGAACATCGTCAAAGTATTCAAGAAGTGGAATCGGCAGCTCACAAGCCTCTGACTAAAGAAGAATGGGGTCGCACGATCGCATTGACCTTCCTTTGCATGGTCACGATTTTCTTCTGGGGTGTTTACGAACAACAAGGCAACACCTTGCAGCTTTGGTCAGATCAAAGTACCGATTGGAACTTCTTTGGCTTTGAGATTCCCTCCACGTGGTACCAATCATTCAACCCACTGGTGATCGTCTTTGTTGCGCCTTTGTTGGATCGCTATTGGGCTTGGAGAGCTCGAGATAACAAGGCTCCCTCCACCGTGACCAAGATGGCGCTAGGAAGCTTTATTGGGGCTGTCGCTCTGATTGTGATGTATTTCGCGGCCCAAGCCGTGGGTTCAGGAAAAGGCAGCGTCCTTTGGCTTTTGGGATCCACGTTCCTGCTCACGATGGCCGAACTCTATATCTCCCCCATCGGACTGTCTTTGGTTACAAAGGTTTCACCGACAAAGATCGTCTCTATGATGATGGGAGTTTGGCTTCTGGCAACGTTCTTTGGAAACATCATTGCGGGTCATATCGGAAGCTACTATGAAGTCATCTCCAAACAAGACTTCTTTTTACTTTTAGCGGTCCTTAGCTTAGTCCCTGCAGTGCTCTTCCTGGTTACCCACCGTGTGCTAACAAAGGCCTTAGGTAGGAACGTCTAGACGTTTATTTGTATTTCGACAACGGCTCTTGTGGCAGCCAAGTCTCCTCTTAGACAATAGAAAGAGACTTGGCTGACAAACAGCAAGAAGGTTTTATGGAATACAAAGTTCAATGCCCTTTTTGTCGGGAAAAATTCTCTATCGAAATTCTTAAGGAAGATGGCGAGGATCAGGAGTTTGTGTGGGACTGTGAGATCTGCTGCCGCCCCATGGATGTTCATGCCCGCTGGGATGAAGGCCACCATCGTTTTTCACTTCGCGTGGACCCCAGTTCGGGATTTGATGAGATGGCCATATAAAAAAAGGCACCTCGTTCGGAGGTGCCTTCGTAAATCTCGTCAGTCTATAACAAGCTATTTATAAAACTTGCTATTGCCCTTGGCCATATTTGTTAAAGGTGTCGCGGGCTTTAAACGGGCCGCTTTACGGCTGGAAGCGTAGGTCGCCAACTGATCGGCGATATACTGACTTCCAATAGAGTCTGCATACTTCAAAAGACCTCCGCGGAACGGCGGGAATCCTGTTCCCATGATCATCGCCAAATCCACCTCATGAGGTGTTTCAACGATGCGATCTTCAACCAGTGCCAAAGAGCACTCGTTGACCATTGCAAACACACCGCGCTCAATACACTCTTTAGAGTCATAGGGGTTGGTCGGCTGTCCCAATCCCAAAGCCGCATAAATGGACTGATCCACGTCGCCGCGCTTGCCATCTTCAGAGTAATGATAGAAACCTTTGCCATTTTTACGACCCAAACGACCGGATTTTTCCAAAGCATCCATACAAGAGGCGATTTCAATACGCTCTCCGAAGGCTTTTTTGAAAATCTTCAGAACCTTGATACACACATCAAGACCCACTTCATCCATCAGCTCGAAAGGCCCCATCGGCATTCCGAATTCTTTCACATAGGCTTTATCCACGGTCTCAATATTCATTCCCTCTTGCATCAAGAAGGCCGCTTCACCCATGTAAGGCAAAAGAAGACGATTCACCAAAAAGCCCGGTCCATCTTTTACAACCACCGGCATTTTGCCCATTTTCTTAGAAAGCTCATAGATCGTCGCAATGGTTTCATCCGAGGTTTTTTCTCCACGGATCACCTCCACCAGCGGCATTTTATTCACGGGATTGAAGAAGTGCATTCCCGCAAAATACTCAGGGCGAGGATGACCCTTTGCCATCTCCGTCACAGACAAGGAACTGGTGTTGGTCGCAATGATCGCATCCGGGCGCATGAAACCTGCGCACTCACCGATCACTTTTTGTTTGATGCCCATGTCTTCAACAATCGCTTCCACGACAACATCCAGATTTTTAAATCCCGAATAGTCCGTCGTTACCGAGATCAAATCCATTTTTTGCTGGAACTGATATTTGTCGATGGACTTGCGCTTAAGAAGTTTCATCCACAAATCACTGGCATGTTTAAGTCCTTTACCCAAGGCATCCGTACTGAGGTCCTTCATACGAACCTGAACGCCTTTATCGGCAGCGACGTAAGCAATACCGCCGCCCATGGTTCCAGCACCTAAAATACCAAGGCCTTTCACGTCACGAGGTTTCACATCAACCCCAGGAACGCCGTTTTGTTTTTTCACCATTTCAGTCAAATAGAAAACGTGGATCAGACTCTTGGAGATATCGGTCACACCCAGAACGCAGAAACCTTCGCGCTCAATACGCATACCGGCTTCACGATCGCTCATTCCGTAAGTTTGTTGAATCACATCTAGCGCTTTCAAAGGAGCCGGATAATGACCCTTGGTCGCTTTCAAAACACCTTCACGAGCTTTCTTAAACACGATTCCGCGTCCCAACGCACTCTCAAGAAACTTGTTCACAGCCCCTTGTGGTTGGAATTTCTTACGACGTTTTTTTGCACCTGAAGCGATGATCTCTTTGGCCCATTTCATCGCTTGCTCTTCTAGCAGATTTGGGTGAACCATCTTATCGACAAGACCCATCTTCAGGGCTTTTTTTGCATTCACGGACTTACCGGCCAGAATGATATCCAAAGCCGCCTGCAAACCAATCGCACGAGGCATACGCTGAGTTCCGCCAAAACCAGGCAGAATTCCCAATTGAATTTCCGGAAGACCAATCTTGGTTGAAGAGTCTTCAGAGGCAATTCGATAATCACAAGCTAGGATGAACTCACATCCCCCACCCATACAAGCGCCGTTCACCGCCGCAATCGTTGGAATGGGCAAATCCTCCACCATATTAAGAATATCCTGTCCACCCTTCACAGCCGCTTCAAACTGCTCTTTGGTCGTCATACTCTTAATTTCTTCAATATCCGCCCCCGCAATAAAAATCTTGGGCTTATTAGATTTAAAAATCACCGCCTTATAGGAAGACTTCTTCAGCTCTTCAAGAACCTCTTTAAGCCTTGTCATCACCGGAGTAGAAAACTTATTAACTTTCTCTCCCACCAAATCAAACTCAACAACAGCAACATCCCCTTGAGGAACAATCCTAATACTTTCTTGAATAGACATTCTGTAACTCCTAAGTCGCTAAAAAATAAATTTTGAGAACACAAAAAAGATCTGCATCCACGCCCCTTTGTCTGAGCCCTCTACCTTTCCTCACCGGCGAGTTCCGCAGCAGCAGGTCCCGCCAGGGACCGCGTCCGCGAGGACTGTCTGAGCCGATGAGGAAAGGTAGAGGGCTCAGACAAAGGGGTGTGGGTCCGAGGGCTTCTTAGCCTTCGTTCTCCAAAATCATGGATCCGCCTTGGCCCCCACCAATACACAACGTCGCAAGTCCGAACTGCACATTTCGACGTTTCATCTCTTTAGCCAAGGTCAAAACAATACGAGTTCCCGTTGCACCCACAGGATGCCCCAGGGCAATCGCGCCCCCGTTGACATTCAAAATCTCGTCGCGGATTTCACCCACTTTTGCAGAAAGACCTAATTTTTCTTGTGCAAACTTGTCTGAATCCAAAGCTCTTTGACAAGCCATCACTTGCGCTGCGAAAGCTTCATTCAACTCGACAAGGCCGATGTCTTTCATGGAAAGTCCCGCACGTTTTAACGCCAAAGGACTGGAGTACGCCGGGCCTAAACCCATGCGCTCAGGCTCTAAGCCCGCAAAACCATAAGAACGAACGGTCGCTAAAGGTTTATATCCCAAAGACTCTGCTTTTTCTCGAGACATCAAAAGCACCATCGCCGCCCCATCCGTGATCGGGCAAGAGTTCCCGGCGGTGATCGAGCCCGTGGCCTTATCAAAGAAAGGTTTCAACTTCGCCAACGCTTCCATCGTCTGATTGTCACGAGGACCGATATCTTCAGAAACGACTTCTTTAAAATCAGGCGCCAGATAAACCGGCGTCGACTCTTGCTTCATGCGCCCCTCTTTCATCGCAGCTGATGCTAGCTGATGAGAACGCAAAGCAAAGCGGTCTTGCATCTCGCGACTCAAGCCCCATTCCTTCGCTAAAATTTCAGCGGTCTGTCCCATGTTGATTCCCACGAAAGGATCTGTCAGACCCAACATCACAGAGATCTGCGGGAAATAATCGTCTTTCATATTACCCTGAAGAAGAGCTTTGATTTGACTCAAGTCCGCTTTAAAAAGTTTCCACAACAAAGGCAAAGCCTGTTTCGGTCCCTTCGCTGCAAAAAGTTTCTCGTAGATCTCTTGAAATTTTTTAGGTTGCAATGTCGGCATTTGCGACATGCTTTCTGTACCACCCGCAAGCACAACTTCCATTGTGCCGGATTTGATTTTTTCAAAACCATTTGAGATGGATTCCATCGCCGAAGCACAATTTCTGTGCACCGTGTACGCGGAGGTCTTCAATGGAATGCCGGCATTCAGGGCCACCACACGAGAGATGTTAACGGCATCCGCAGGATTCCCCGTGTTGCCGATAATCACTTCATCAACGCTATTCACATCCAAATTTGTTTGCGCGATAAGTTGCTTTAAAGCTGTTTTACCGAGTTCTGCGGGATGAACTTTTTTAAGTTTTGTTCCTGCCTTTGCGAAAGGTGTGCGAACACCATCAACAAGAACCACATCACGTGGTGATTTCATGTGCGTCTCCTTAGTTGTATAAGCCATTAAAATCATATGCCTTTTCGGCTGCTCCACCAAATATAATGAGGCAAATTTATGCACCTTTTTATGTTTCAATGCGAAGCATCAATGGACTTCAAAACACTTAAACCCTCTCCCAGCTTGACGTTCCAGTCGACAATTAGAGAGAAAACTCTAATAAAATTAAGCCCCCCGTCCCAGATTTTGAAAAAGGCCTCACAAAACCTCCTTTGGTCCCCTCATTGCCATCTGCGCCAAAGCCCCCATTCATTGACCCTTACCACCCCCCTCTGTAGAGTAAGAGCACTTGTCGCAGGACTTTACCTAACCCCTTGAAAAGGGTCGAAAAAATCTCTCAAAACGAGGTCCTGCTCAACACTAGAAAAGGAGTATCCTTGGATACAAAAACAGACGCTAAAACAGAAACAAAGACCAGCTCCGCAAACTTCGACCAAGAAGCTCTTCTTTATCACTCACAAGGTAAACCCGGAAAAATTGAAGTCATTTCTTCCAAACCCTGCGTGACCGAAAAAGACCTCTCGTTGGCTTACTCGCCAGGGGTTGCGGCTCCATGTAAAGCGATCGCGAAAGACCCTTCAAAAGTTTATGACTACACGGCCAAAGGAAACCTTGTCGCTGTGATCTCGAACGGAACGGCCGTTTTAGGCCTGGGAAATATCGGACCCGCTGCGGGAAAACCCGTGATGGAAGGAAAAGGAATTCTTTTTAAACAGTTTGCCGGTATCGATGTGTTCGACATCGAAGTTGCCACCAACGACGTCGACACTTTCTGCAACGCGGTTCGCGTTCTAGAACCGACGTTTGGAGGTATCAACCTTGAGGACATCAAAGCTCCCGAGTGTTTTGAGATCGAAGAACGACTCAAAAAAGAGATGAACATCCCCGTGTTCCACGATGATCAACACGGGACTGCGATCGTCTCGGGTGCGGCTCTTTTAAATGCTTGCGCTATCACGCAACGTAAAATGGAAAACATCCGCATCGTTGTTAACGGAGCCGGTGCTTCTGCGAACTCTTGCGCGAAAATCTTTATCGCCCTGGGTGCTCGTCGCGAAAACATCATTATGTGCGACTCTCAAGGAGTGATCTACAAAGGTCGCACTGCGGGAATGAACAAGTACAAAGAATTCTTCGCCTCTGAAACCGAAGCTCGTACTCTGACGGAAGCCCTCAAAGGGGCTGACGTATTCGTCGGTCTTTCCGTTGCCGGAGCCCTTACTCCAGAGATGCTCAAAGAGATGGCCAAGGATCCTATCATCTTTGCGATGGCAAATCCCGAGCCTGAAATCACTCCTGATAAAGCGCGTACCGCTCGCCCCGATGCTATTGTGGCCACCGGAAGATCCGACTACCCGAACCAAGTCAATAACGTCTTGGGCTTCCCTTCGATCTTCCGTGGAGCTTTGGACACGCGCTCGACGCAAATCAATGAAGCGATGAAACTTGCGGCCGTTCATGCTTTAGCTAATCTAGCCAGAGAAGACGTCCCTGATAAAGTTTCTGCCACCTATGGCGGAAAGAGTTTCAAATTTGGACGTGAATACCTCATCCCAAAACCGTTTGATACGCGCGTGTTGATGCGCGTGGCGCCAGCCGTGGCAAAAGCCGCGATGGATTCAGGTGTTGCCACTCGCAAAATTGAAGATTGGGATCAATACAGTGAAACTCTCGAAGCCCTTCAAGGTCCTTCCAAAGTTTTCATCCGCTCTGCGATCAATCGTGTTCACCAAAACTCAGCAGCCAACGGCGGAGAACTTCCTAAGATCGTTTTCCCTGAAGGCACAAGCACGAAAGTTCTTAAAGCCCTGGCGACATTAGTGGAAGAAAAAATCTGCGAACCGATCTTGTTGGGTTACCCAGAACGCGTGAAAGAAAAGATCGCCGCTTTGGATATTCCTTCACTTAAAGACGTGCCGATTATCCACCCGGCCAGCTATCCCAAGTATTACACTTACGTTGAAAGACTTTATGCCTTGAGACAACGTAAGGGGATCAACTTACGTGAAGCCGAGCGCCTTATGTCAGAGCCGAATTACTTTGCAGCGATGATGGTTCACATGGGTGACGCTGACGGCATGGTCAATGGCGCTTCCATTCATTACGCCGATGCGGTTCGCCCGATTCTGCAAACAATCGGAGTCTACCAAAATGGCGTCCCTGCGGGCCTCAACTTTATTCTGCTTGAAGATAAGTTCTTGGTTCTTGCCGACACCACAGTCAACTTCAACCCGACGGCCGAACAATGCGCACAAATTGCATTGCAAGCGGCAAAAATCGTTGAGTACTTCGGCATCGAACCCCGCATCGCTATGCTTAGCTATTCAAACTTTACCGGCACAGATGGCACTCCTCGCAAGATGAAAAAAGCGGCGGAAATCGTCAGACAACTTCGTCCTGGTTTGATGGTGGATGGTGACATGCAAGCCGATACCGCCGTGAATGAAGAGATTATGGAAAGACTTTTCCCATTCTCTACACTCAAAGGCGGCGCCAACATTCTGGTCTTCCCGAACTTGGAATCCGCTAACATCACCTACAAGCTGATCCAACAAATCGGCAAGGTCGAAGTGATTGGGCCTTTCTTGACGGGCGTCCGCAGATCTGCCAACGTCCTACAAAGAACAACGACAGTCGATGGTATCGTGAACTCGGTGGTTTTCGCAGCCCTCGAAGCTCAGTTCATCAAGGACGTTCTAAAATCGCGTGGCTAAATTAGCCTGGCTTTTCTTAAAACTTGGGGCCACCTCCTTTGGTGGTCCCGCAGCGCACGTCGCGATGATGGAAGAAGAATTCGTCCATCGTCGCAAGTGGCTTTCCCATGATAAATTCTTAGATCTTATTGCACTGACAAACCTTATACCGGGACCAAATTCCACGGAATTGGCCATTCACTTAGGATATCTCCGCGCCGGCTGGTGGGGATTTGCCATTGCGGGAATTTGTTTTATTCTTCCAGCCTTTCTTATTGTCCTGGCTGTGGCCTTCTTCTATGTTCAATATGCCAGTTTACCTCAGGCCCAACATTTTTTACTGGGAACCAAAGCCGTTGTTTTAGCAGTCATCATTCATGCCTTTGATCGTTTTCTTAAAAGTGTTTTAAAAATTGAGGGCTATCAGAAGATTTTTGCCAAAGACTTTTGGGCGGATCGACAGAAGACCTTGAGCGTTTTCACCCTTCTCAGCAGTGTTTATTTAAGTCTGCAAGGATTTAACGAGGTCGCCATTTTGTTGAACTGCGGACTGATTTCACTTTTTGTTTCAGAGCGTTTTCTCTTCAAGCAAAAATACGAATTGGGATCTCTTTTTTGGATCTTCCTCAAAGTCGGATCACTCCTTTTTGGAAGCGGCTATGTCCTTCTTAGCTTCCTTCAAGGAGAGTTCGTCGACCAACGCCAATGGCTCACCCAAAACCAATTACTGGATGCCATCTCGGTCGGGCAATTTACTCCGGGACCTGTTTTCACAACGGCCACGTTTATAGGCTACCTTTTACAAGGCCCTGCCGGGGCCTTTGTTGCCACCTTGGGAATCTTTCTTCCCGCTTTCTTTTTTGTCGCCTTAAGCATTCCCCTTTATCACAAGATGAATTCCTCCCACCGTTTGCGGATTGTTCTCAACGGTGTCGTCGCGGGTTCCGTCGGACTTCTTTTAAGCACTCTCTGGACTTTCGGTCAGGGCCTCTTCACCTCTGTCTTTCCCCCCATTCTTGTTGTCGCTTCATTATTTTTGATATGGAAAACGCGAATTCCCACGGCCCTTCTGATTTTGGGAGGGGGGCTTTTATCCTTTTTCTATTTCAAAATTTAACTTTGACCAAGAATTCATCCATGCTACCATTAAGACTAAGGTAAGGGAGGATTGATCTCGTTGACTAATCAAGCCCACGTAAAATCCCAAGATAGAGCCATTGTCATCGGCGTCGGACTCAAGTCTGAACCACTCACTGAAATCAAAGAAAACTTGTTGGAACTTGAAGAGCTTGTCTCCGCTGCCGGAGGCGAAGTCGTCGGTTCTATTATTCAAGTCTTACCTCAATGGAACCCCGCCACCCTGATCGGAACCGGCAAGGTGGAGGAAGTGGCGGAAATGGTTCGCGATAGCCGCGCGAACATTGTTGTGATGGACCATCAACTTTCGGGGGTTCAGCAGCGAAACCTTGAGCAAATCGTCAAAGCCCGCGTGATTGATCGCAATCAGCTTATCTTGGATATTTTCGCGCAGAGAGCGCAAACTTTTGAAGGAAAACTTCAAGTAGAACTTGCACAACTCTTAGATCAGATGCCTCGCATGGTCGGCGCCTGGTTGGAATCCTTATCCCGTCAAGGGGGCGGTATCGGAACCCGTGGCCCCGGAGAAACGGCTCTTGAAAACGACCGTCGTCGCATTCGCGAAAGAGTGGCGATTATTAAAAAGAAACTTGAGGGTGTTCGTAAAAACCGTGCCCAGCATAGACAATCTCGTCGACGTCACGAGATTCCTTCTTTTGCTTTGATCGGATACACCAACTCAGGAAAAAGTTCGATCTTAAACCGCCTCACCGGAGCTCAGGTTTTAGCAAAGAACCAAGTCTTTGCCACCCTGGACCCCACAACTCGTAAGATCTTTTTGCCCGACGGACCGCCCGCCGTCGTGACAGACACGGTGGGGTTTATCCGCAAACTTCCCACTCAACTGATCGAGGCCTTTAAAGCAACACTTGAAGAGTCCTCCGAAGCTGACGTTCTTTTGCATGTGGTGGATCTTTCATCCCCTAACATGGAAAGACAAATCGAGGTGGTTGAAGCTTTAATTAAAGAATTCAACTGGCAGGATAAAAAAGTCATTCATGTCTTTAATAAGTGTGATGTCGCACCTTTAGAAAGACAATTTCGTGTAAAACACTATCCACGCGTCTTTGTGAGCGCCCTCACCGGCCAAGGCATGGAACAACTTAAAAAACTGATGGCCCAAACTGTCAGCGAAATGCAGACCGATGTGCAGTTGTACTTCCCACGCTCTGAAGAATATAAGATTTTCGATTTAGGCCGCGAAGCCCAAATCATTCGCAAAGAAACAGCGACCGAAGGAACTGTTTGTTACACTCAACTAAGCTCCGCCTTGATGAATCGCTGGAAGGACTATTTAGTTAAATAATTAGGAGTTCGCTTTATTCTGAAGGCGAATTTCACGACGTCGCTGAGCCTGTTCGTAACGACGTTTGTCGTCTTCAGTGACCAATTCCAAAGAAGGAATTTCCGTCGGTTTTCCATTAGACCCTAAGGCGACAAAAGTGCAATAAGCCGAGGCGGTATGAAACATCTCGCCCGTCTTGGGATTTTCAGCGTCCACGCGAACCCCCACTTCCATCGATGTTCTAGAAGTGAAGTTCACACTGGCCTTCAAGTTCACCACCCAACCTTTATAGACGGGAGCCACAAAGTCCAGCCGGTCAATACTTGCAGTCACAACTTCTTTATTGGAATGTCTTTGTGCCGCAATCGCTGCCGCAATATCGATCCACGACATGATCGTTCCACCAAAGATCGTCCCTAAAGAGTTTGTATGGGATGGCAGAACCAGTTGAGTCATTATTACTTGAGAGGAAGAAACAGGTTTGGAATTTTTCAAGGTGTAGATCCCCTTCCAAAAAGACAAAGCGCAGGCGGTACAGACAAAAGTCATACCCCTGCGCCTTAAGTACTATCTAATCAATAAAGATTAGATGCCACCCATACCGATATCGGAATTACCACCACGGTTCAATCCGCTACCAGGAAGAGTTGTCGTACCTGCAACTGTCGCAGATCCCGCTGGGATCGTTTGAGTTGCGTTGTTATTGAATGCAGTCGCCGCTGCTGCACTTTGGTTGTTGTTTTCAGCGCGAATTTCGCTTTCAACAAAGCCAAGGTGAGGCAAGCACCATACGATCAACTGTGCACGCGACTTAACATTCATTTTTTTATAAATGTTTGTGAGGTGAAATTTTACTGTTTTTTCAGTAACAAAAAGCTGATTCGCAACTTCCTTGTTGGACAAGCCCTTTGAAACAAGTTCAGCAACTTCTGCCTCTCTGTTTGAAAGACCTTTTTGAATGAGGACATCTCTGAGCATCCTTGCTCCCTCCCGCTAAATTGTTTTTGTTTTAAAAACTCTATCTAAACCTTTTACGCCACCCAGGACTCATGTCCAAAAGTAGCTCGACCACCTGTAATAAAGTCTGACAACAATTTTTAAAATTCGCAATAGCTTTGGACTCTAGTTTTAAAAAACTAGACCGATAAGCATGAGGATTTTACATGCTTTCACTAAATTAGGAGATATTATGTTTCCCACGAATACGAAGTTTTTGGTCGTTGATGACTTCGCAACTATGCGAAAAATCATTAAAAAAGTGCTAAATGAGCTGGGTTATACCAATGTCGAGGAAGCCGACGACGGTAAAACGGCCTTGCCCATGATCCAGGCCGCTCATGATGCAGGACAGCCTTATGGATTTGTTATTTCGGACTGGAATATGCCCGGAATGCAGGGGATCGACCTTTTGAAGGCCTGTAAATTGGACGCTCGCCTAAAAGCCACCCCCTTTATGCTGGTGACGGCCGAGTCTGAACAAAAACATATTCTTGAAGCTGCCAAAGCCGGAGTTTCTGACTACGTCGTGAAGCCCTTCAACTCTGCCACTCTGAAGGCAAAGATGGAGCGCGTTTGGGCTAAACATAATCCTACAACCCAAGCGAAAGCTTCCTAGGCTTTAAGGAGTCTTCAATGTCAGCAGCACCTAAAGTGGAAGCAATCAATCCTCTCTTCGACAAACGACTGATCAATGCTTTTGTCGATGGAGTTATCAAGACCCTCAAAACAATGGCACAAACCGATGCCACTCCCGGCAAACCTTTTATCGAACCTCAGTTCGTTCTTAAAGGCGAAATTGCTGGTATGGTGGGTATGGTGGCTCCCCCGCTCAAAGGCACTCTTCTGATCTCTTATGGGAAAGACAGTATTTTCCATATTCTTGAGAATATGTTGGGTGAAAAATACACGCAAATTAACGGTGAAGTCTCGGATGCCGTTGGTGAAATGACCAACATGATCTATGGATCCGCAAAGACAACGTTAAATCAAATGGGCTATAACTTCGAAATGGCGATTCCATCCGTCATCTCTGGTAACTTCAAGATCAGCCATGCTGATAAAAGTGCCACTCTGGTTATCCCCTTCAATTTATCTAATGGTTCCACTTTTTACGTGGAGATCACGGTACAGTAATGAAAACCACTTCAGGTCCAACGGTTGACGTCCTCATTGGAAGTCCTCGAACTTCCTTCTGGGAGACAGTCACTGTGATCCTGAAGGGGTACTATCCCTACCAACTTAAACACTTTCGTTCCGTCGATGAAGCTTTGGAGTACTCCGAACAAGGTTTTAATCCCGTATTGGCTTTGATCGACGGACAAGATGGATCTACAAAAACCAATGAGTGGGTCCAATCCATCAAGATGAACTACCCCGACTGCAAAGTCATTGTTCTTCATTCTGCGGCAGCCCCTTTGGATTTCAATATTGCAAAGAAGAACGGCGCCGATGAGCTGATGCACATCAATTTCGACCGGGAATTTATCTCTGACATTATTCTGCAACTTGCGCCCATTGAAATGGAAGGGGATCACATCCCCATCACATCGTTGATGCCGGTGGATTTGCGCGACATGGAGCCGGAGATGAACATCAACTTCAATGTTTACGTTCACCTGCCCGCCAACCAACGCTCGGTGGTCCTGCGACGAGCCGGCGACTCCGTTGACGAAAAGCACATCGAAAAATTTCGCAACCTTCGCCAGCAAATGTACGTAAAAAAAACCCAAATGAAGGCTTTTTTTGAGTACGCCCGCACGGTCATGAGCCTGCGAAACATCCCTCTTCCCGTGTCTATGACGGAAAAGTTTCACCGCTCTAAGAAAGCCATCTACGAAATTATGGCGCAGTTCTTAAATGGCGCGGTCACGGACTATCAAGAAGGTAAAAACATTCTCGATAAATGCAAAAACATTGTTCTGGAGTTTGAGCTCACCAAAGATCTCGATCCCCAGGAAATCTTTAACGAGATCTTCCGCTTTACCGGCAACAACCGCACTCTTTATCACGACTGTATTTGCCTTTCCGCCTATGCCGCCTATTTTGCGCAGCTCTTAGGCTGGAACGCCGAAAAAAGAGAAAGCGCTGCCATTGCAGGACTTCTTCATAACATCGGCCTTTCTCAGCTTCCCGCCTCCATTGGCGACAAAGATCTCAAAGACTATACTGACGAAGAGATGAGCGAATACAAACTGTATCCCGATCGCTCGGTGATTATGGTCAAAGCCAAAAAGGTCCCCCTGTCACCAGAAATATCTGAGGCCATCGGTCAACATCGAGAAACTATCAACGGCACAGGATTCCCTAAAAAGTTAAAATCAGACTCTCTTTCTGAAATGGGAAAACTCATGGCCATTGCTTATCGCTTCCTCGAGATGACCTCCCTCAAAGAGTCCCGCCAGGCGATGACTCCGACTCAAGCCATCTCGACACTTCGTGATGAAGCTTTAAGTGGTGAAGGCGGCGTAGATCTTCTTCTGACCACACAGATTTTCAAAAAGTGGAAGACTTAGAGTTCTTCGTACTCTTCGACCATGTCGCTCATGGAATCCACATCAAACAATGATCGTAGCTCTACCTGACGATTTTCCCAGTCAATCTGCTTAAGAATTACCTTCGACGTGCTGATCCCGTCGTACACATAAAAAATGAGCAAAAGACTTCCTAAAAACCAACGAATCTTCGCGCGAGTCATTCGCGGATGAAACTGCACAACTCGGGTTTCGGCCACCCAATCGGCAAAATGAGTGCGATCATATCGAAAAAATGCCAGCGCATAAACGGCCCACGAAAAAAAGAACGTCAGACGCTCGGCCAAAGGGCGTAGCACACACTGGCGCCAATCCAAGGCCCCTGTAGCGTTGGCAAAAGGCACGACCTTAAGCCCCATCAACCACTTGCCGGGAGTCGCCTGCATAAGAACCAAAAATATAAACTCATACAAGGCCGGAATCAGAAACATCAGGACAAGACCGCCCAATGAAATCCGCACATCTTCGTCTGTCGTCACCAACAGAAAAAAAGACTTCATAAAAGGAATATAAAACACCAAGCGAATGACTTGATCGACCCCTTGCGCGACCAAACGTCTCCAGGTACTCGGCACATAAACACTATCCATGAGTTTCTCTTTCCAAATATTCTTTCAACCACTGCAGAGCTTCATCACGGGACCTTAACTTTCGCTCCAACTGCAACTCCAGGGCTTCTTCTAAACAGGCACCAATCGCTCGCCCGGTCAGTTGTCCCTTCACGTCATCCCCACTCAAGAAGGGAGCGGGAATATGTCGCTGCAAAAGATCCCATTCTTTAAAAAGATCGATAAGGGCCTGCTGCCAAGAACTGCCCTCAAACTCTAACACCTGCAAGGCCCATAGAGTGCCCTCATCGGGCAGTTTCTGCAGTTTTTTTCCTAGATTCATGGCAAAAAAGGCTGCGGGATTTTGCCAAAGCTCCCAGGCTCTTTCAATCGCTCGTTGTTCTTTCCCAGAAAGCTTTAAAAGTTGAAGGGTGGCGACAAGTTCATCTTTTGTTGTTTGACGCACAAACAGACTTAGAAGTTGCCATGGGGATTTTGCCCCACAACTCCCCTCCCACCGATTGTCACGCAACCGAAAGGGGAAAAGATGCGCCATCAGATCGGACTCTTCCATAATCTGAAGTCCTTTGCCTACAGCTTTGGATTTCAAGATTTTGCCCATTTCATCGCGCAACCTCTCGCCACTCACCGTCTTCACCAAGGACGACATTCTTTTAAGAGCTTCAAAAGTTTGAGGATCTAAGCGGAAATCCAATTGCCCCACAAAACGAGCCGCCCGAAGTAATCTTAAATGATCTTCCTGAAAACGACGATCTGGGATCCCCACGGTTTTCAGCAAACCTTGTCGCAGATCCGCTTCGCCGTTTACAAAATCCAAAACTTTTTTGGTCCCGAGGTCATAAAACAAGGCATTCACGGTAAAATCGCGGCGCTCAGCATCTTGTTCTGGAGTTGAGAATTGCACACCCTCTGGTCTTCGTCCGTCTTGATATGTCCCATCCGTTCGGAAGGTCGCGACCTCGATATCCGCCCCTTCAACAAGAACCCGCATGACACCAAAAATTTTGCCGACATTGACGGTCTTTTCAAAAAGTCCCTCGATTTGATCCGGGCTCGCATCCGTGGCCACATCCAAATCGTTGGCCTGAATCCCCAGAAGAGCGTCCCGCACGCAGCCTCCCGCCAAAAAGGCCTTGTAGCCATGGGCTTGCAATCTGTGATAAATTACTTCCACAGCTGGCCAATGAGGGTGAGATTCTAAGATCTTTTGAACTTCAGACATCCTCTTGAGTGTAAAAAAATACTGAGCCGAAAGAAAGAGATTGTTCGCGTGACGCCACAGGAGATGAAGTCTCTCATTGATGAAACTCTCGAAGAATTGGGATTTTCCCACTTCGGCATCACCCCATTGGACAAACCCTTGAGTTTTGAATTCTATCAAACATGGCTGCAAGAGGGACTTCATGGAGACATGACCTATCTTGAGGACCATGCTCCCATCAAAGAAGATCCTCGTCGCAAATGGCCCCGAGTTCAAAGCGCCCTGGTCTTTGCCATTCCCTACTTCCCTCACCCTGAAAAGAAAGCGGATTTTCCTCTGCGGCAAGCTCGCATCAGTCTTTATGCCCAGGGTATGGACTATCATTTTTGGTTCAAAGATCGCATGTTACAACTATGCAAAAAGCTTTCAGAGATTTTGCCCGAGGAAGAGTTTCTGCCCTTCACCGACAGCAGTCCTGTTTTAGAAAGAGACCTCGCAAAAAAAGCAGGCCTGGGTTGGGTCGGAAAGAACACCTGCCTGATTCATTCTCAAAAAGGCAGCTTATTTTTCATTGGAGAAATCTACACTTCTCTCAGCTTAAAAACCGAAATGGAACCGCTACCGAACTTCTGCGGCGCTTGCACCAAGTGCATTGATATCTGCCCCACAGGAGCCCTTCTTGAACCGCGAAAGATGGATGCGCGAAAGTGCATCTCGTATCTGACCATTGAGTCTCGACAAGTGCCCCCCGAAGAACTGCGTGCCCAGATCGGAGATTGGTTTTTTGGATGTGATCTTTGCCAAACAACCTGCCCCTGGAATCAGAAAGTTTTTAAAGGACAGCTTTCCGTTGAGAAAAGCCTGTCCCTTTCGCCAAAAGATGAAACGTCCTTGGTCGAAGATCTTCGTTATATTCTTACATCCTCAGGCAAGAAATTGAGTAAAGATTTTATGGGAACCCCATTGGCTCGCGCGGGCTCTTTCGGATTAAAGAGAAATGCCCTGATTGTCATTGGCAACAGAAAAATAACTGCCTTGGAAAAGGAAGTTCGCTCTTTACTTGAACATGAGAAACTGGGAGAACTCGCCGGATGGGCTCTCAAAAACATGCACCCATCCTCGGCAGAAGAAGGTTAGAGTCCCAACTTCTTCAATAAATCATCAATATCGCTCTGCTTGAGCTTCTGAGGCGCAGATCCCGTCCCAACACTGATGCTATAAGCTTCGCTGAACTGATGGGAAACCCAACGCAAGCGCTCAATAAACGCTTGAGGAATTGTCTCGCGAAGAACAGGCCCCTCTTGGTCAATATTATCTAAAAGCGTATTGAGAGTCTCTGTCGCATCTAACAAAAGCGCGACACACACATCATAAAACTGCTCGTTGTCAGTGATTTGTGAGGCTTTATATCCCACCGCCTTACAAAGAGCGGCATAGTCCGAAATCATATGCAGCGCGTGATCTGGAGAGGACGCCATCAAGGCCAGATTCTTTGCGCCCCCCATAATTCGGTCTACGTTATTACCATAGTCCGACAATTTCTGAACCTGAGAAAAATCACCTTCAATACCTTCGAGAAGGTCTATTAATTCCCCAATCAAGGTCTTTGACTCGTTCACAAAATCTTCTACAATTTCTTTATCAATCGACATGAATAAACGATAACAATCGAAGGACACTGAGGCAATGGATTATGTTTCTATTCGAGTAAGCACCCTCCGAGGCGATCAAAAAATCGACTTTAACGCTTACATCAAGATCAATGAAAAGATGGTGCTATACCTTCGTCGCGGCGACAGTTTCGAAGGCGATCGCTTAAAACGCCTTAAAGAAAAGAAATTGCGCAAAATGTTCATCCTGACGGATGAAGAAAACAGCTATCGCAGCTATTTGCAAAAAAATATCGAAACCGCGTACGACGACTCTTCGAACAAAGACATTCAAACACGCGCCGAGATCATTCAAGGCTCTCAACAAAGCAACACGGAAGAAGTTTTCGAAAATCCTGAAAACGTCGAATCCTATAACTATGCCAAGGATGCGGCGGGCAAGTACGTGAATTTTATCATGAGCAATGCCAGCGCCCTTGGCTCAGTCATGAATATCGAAAATGCCGATAAGAACATCGCCCATCACGGTGTGACTGTCGCGACCCTTTCTATTGCGCTGGCACAAAAATTAGGAATCAATGATCCTAAGAAAACCCAGCTTTTAACCCTCGGCGCACTCCTGCATGATTACGGACATCACAACACGACTTTGAATCTCAGCCAGCCTCTAGATGCCATGAGCCCTGAAGACAAAGCTCTGTGGATTAAACATCCCACAGAAGGGGCCGCTCGTGTTCAGGATAAAAAGCATTTTGACCAAACGGTCATCAATATCATCGCGCAACATGAAGAAACCATCAATGGAGCCGGCCCGAAGGGACTCCGAGAAAAAGATCAGGACCCTTTGTCTATTTTAGTTTCCTCGGCCAATGCCATGGATCGCTTGATTACATTTGAAGGCGTTCCCAAGGCCGAAGCCGCGAAAAAGATGATGATTGATCATGTCGGCAAACACCCGCTGCAACACATTCAATTCTTAAACGAAATTCTTAAAGGTCTCTAAATAAAAAAGGACGCCAATCGGCGTCCTTTTTTAAACTTCTCTTTAAATATCAACTAGAACACAAATCCCACAGTTAACATTGGGAAAAGTTCATCTTGCTTGAGTTTAGTGAACGAAGGATCCGCGTCGCTCTTTTTGTATTCAATCGTACGATACGTCAGTTCAACGCCAACGATAAAGGCTCCCGTCACGTTTGTGAGATACCCAAAGTCACCTTGAAAACCGGTGCCTTCCTTGTAAATATCATTTTCAGCCGTCAAAATGTAGTGCCCTTTCAAAAAGAACCCACTAGACCCCACATATCCTAAAGAAGCCCCCGTCGCCTTTCCATCGCTTGATGAAGCACCACTCTGATTGCGAATACTGTAGATACCACCTAGGTATAAACCACTCCCCATCAGATATCCCAACTTCACATCGTAAATGCTCGATTTTGAGTCTGCCTTTCCAGAGGCCGTTTCGATCGTGGTGTTGTACATAAAGGCATTTGCCGTCAACATCACACCGCTCGCACTACCTCGGGCTTGGGCAAAAGACGCCATCGCACTTGTTATCAAAAGAGCCGCTAGGGCCAGGATATTTTTCTTCATACTCACACTCCTTGTTCGTTCGAAATCACATCATCACATAGAAAAGATTATAGCGTCCTGGCAGAGTGATAAGAACTTTTTTTCCCACTCTACGGATGATAGTTGAGGTGTTATTTCGTCACAGAGAAGCGCCATCTCCACCAACTGAGACGGTGTGTACTTTCTATCCTCTTGTAATAAGTCGATGATTTGCGCCTCATAAATATCAAGTTGCCTTTCCACCACAGTGGATTTCTCGGCACTATAGACAAAAGCGTACAAACCTTTGTCTCGCTTTAACACAGGGTTATCCGTTGAAAGAGACACCACTTGCAGACTAGTATTCAAAGTCACGAGGCCGGGCTCGGGTTCTATCATCTCAAAAGGTTGAACCTCAATCCATGCTTGAGTCCACTCCCAATGAGCTAATTCAAGCAGGGCTCGATTTTCTGGAAATTTCTGACGAAGATAGCCCACAAAATATCGCCAATGATCCTGCAAAAGCCAACTGCTCCACCCCATATCCTGAAGATATTCATCACGGACCTTTGCTGCGAACGATCCCAAGGACTTTTCCGTTTCGGGAAAAATTCGACTGAAGAGTGCTTTTTTTTCTTCGGCAAGATTCAAAGTCGGCCCTCGCTCCGCCTTCACAGGACGCAACCACTGCAAGGTGCGAAGAATCTCTGCCTGATAGATCGCAAAGACTGAAGACGGAATCTTGTCCTCGTAAGTGTACAAGATAAGGTTCTTTGTTTTTTGCAACTCTTCTAACTGATGGCGCCGCAATGAACCCGCGCCCACAATATCAATATCGCGCACAATAAGTGTCTCGGCGGAAGGAATCTCTCCGCGCAGGGGAAAAGAAAGCTGACAAGTTCCGTTATCGATAGACATTTAAGTCTATCTTATGTGTGCTAAGGGGACTGGAGCAAGAAATGTCGATGAATCTTCAAGAAAAAACCTGGCCACAAATCGAAGACTATCTAAAAACGAAAAAACACATCCTCATCCCCGTGGGGTCCACGGAACAACATGGCCCCACCGGGCTAATTGGGATTGATTATCTGTCGGCGTGGGAAATCGCTAAAGCCGTTGGTGAGAAAACAAAGACCCTCGTCGCGCCTCCGCTTTGTTTCGGAATGGCCGTTCATCATATGGCTTTCCCGGGAACAATCACTTTTTCACCTTTGACCTACATTCAGGTCATTACCGAAATCATTCAAAGCCTGGGGCGCCATGGTTTTAACAAGTTCACCTTTATTAACGGTCACGGCGGAAACATTGCTCCTCTGACCACGGCCTTTTGCCAAGCCAAACAACACAACGAAACTTACGACATTAACTTGTTCAACTGGTGGCATCTTCCCGAAGTGACGGCTTATGAGGCTGAACACTTTGGAAAAGAAAATGGCTTTCACGCCACTTGCGGGGAAATCTCGGTCACCATGTTCACCCATCCTGAGGCCTACAAAGACATCCCGGCGATGGATTTTAAACCCACCCAAGAGCGTCCTCATTGGCCCATGTCCCCTCAAGAGTTCCGTGAGGTTTTTCCGGACGGGAGAATGGGTTCAAACCCCCGCCTCAGCTCCCCTAAGCATGGAGAAATGCTATTTAATTTAGCAGTTGACTCAATCTGTCACAAAATGGAGTAGAAATACTATTGACCGGATTTCGGAGCCATGGAAGAAGGTGGGGCATGAGATTATTGCTTTTCGTCCTCAGTTTGACCGCATCTTCTGTGGCTTTTTCTGCTCTGCCTTTGATGGGAACAGTAGAAAAGGACTCTACTGGTACTTACTTGATCACTGGTCAAGCATGCAAAAGATACGTCGTCGACACCAAGTCTGAAGACTCTTTTAAAAGCGTTCGCAAACTCTCTACTGGGGATTCCGTTACAGCCTCTGGAACTTTAGATCACGACACCTGCACCGCTGTTATTGAAAGCGTGGACTATGTCGGCCTTCGAAAAATGTTGGGTCACTGGTACAGCGCTGAGGGCATCATGTCTGTTCGTGACTTTAACTCTTTAAGCTTCTATCCGATCTCTCTGAAAGACTTCCAAAATGGGTCTGGATACCGCACTGTTGATCCTATCAACTATCGTTACAGCGTAACCCCCACCGACGGCAAAGAGTGGGTTCTTTTCTTGTCAGACTCTAAAAGCACAACCTTTGCGACTATTCAGTTCAACAAAGGGGCCGCCACGATGAAAATCTATGATTCTGAGACCGGACGCCTCACGAAAGTTCTTCACCTGTCTAAGTGGAGCAACCTTCGCTAATGAGCTGGCTTCACCCCGTCGACAAACATCTTCTTTTCACAAAAAATGATAAAGAGGATCCTCGCCTCGGTGAATGCGTCCAGATTCTTCCCAAAGGGGATTTCCACAATCTTTCTGCTTACTCTTTTGATTTCGCTCTTCTGGGGTTTCCCGATGATGAAGGAATCAATCTGAATGGTGGACGACCTGGAGCCCAAGCCGCTCCCCGCGAAATCCGTACTTATCTTTATAAAATGACACCCCACCTGACCAGCACTCGTCTGCCGCAAATTCTTGATTTGGGGGACATGGTTGATAAAGAAAAACCATTGGAGGCTCGTCACGAAAAAGCGCGAGAAATCACGCGAACGCTGGCACAAGCTGGAAAACGCTGGATCTCGCTTGGTGGTGGTCACGATTATGGTTACTGTGATGGTGCGGGTTTTCTCGATGTTTTCAAAGACCAGGCGGTTCTGATTAACTTTGACGCTCACATGGATGTCCGCCCCACTGACAAAGGATTCAATTCAGGAACGCCTTTTCATCGCATTCTCAGTGAGTTTTCGGGCCATGTGGATTTTGCCGAAGTGGGCATTCAAAACCAATGCAACAGTCAGGCTCATATCGCTTGGGCAAAAAAACAAGGCGCGACGGTCTTCACCTTAGATCAAGTGAACCAAGAGGGTCTTGGGATCCTTTTAAAAAACTTTATGCAGGGAAAAGAAAAAAAGAAGATCTTCTTAAGCATTGATATCGATGCCTTTTCTTCCAGCGAAGCGCCAGGCTGCAGTCAGTCTTGGACGACAGGCCTTTTCACAAAAGAGTTTTTGCAAACCTTCCATTGGCTGAACCAGAACTTTGATGTTCGAGGTATCGGTCTTTATGAAGTTTCTCCACCACTAGATCAAGACAACCGCACCAGCAAGCTTGCAGCCTTGATCGCGCACAACTTTATCTTTTCGACCTTAAACAAGGCCTGACATGAAACGCGGCTTTGGTAGCGACAACCATGCTGGTGTTCACCCGCAGATTTTTTCTTCTTTGGCTTTAGCCAACACGGAACACGCCCCCGCCTATGGAACAGATGAGTGGACGGAAAAAGCCATAGAAGGATTTCGCCAGCACTTCGGTCGCGAGGCACAAGTGTTCTTTGTCTTTAACGGTACGGCAGCCAATGCCACCTCAATGCGGGCCTTGGTAAAACCCTATCAGGCGGTGCTTTGTTCGGATGTCTCTCATCTGAACGTCGATGAGTGCGGAGCCCCAGAATATCTGGCCGGATGCAAACTCATCCCCGTCGCCTCCACGGACGGAAAGATTTCCGTTTCTGAACTTGAGAAAGCTTACATCCGTCGTGGTGATCAACACTTTTCCCAGGCACAAGCACTGAGTATCACGCAACCCACAGAGCTTGGCACCACCTACACACTGACGGAACTCAAAGAAATCATTGCCTGGGCCAAGTCCAAGAAACTTTATGTTCACATGGATGGCGCCCGTCTTTCTAATGCCGCGGTTTTTTTGCAAAAAAGTTTTAAAGAGTTCACCACGGATCTGGGTGTCGATGTGGTTTCCTTTGGTGGGACCAAAAATGGTCTGATGATGGGGGAAGCCGTCGTCTTTCTTAATCACAACCTGGCCCAGGATTTTAAATACATCCGCAAGCAAAGTTGTCAGCTTCCCTCGAAAACCCGCTTTATCGCCTGTCAGTTTCAGACCTACTTTACAGACGACCTCTGGAAGAAGATTGCGACCCATTCTTGTGAAATGGCCCAATATCTTTATAACTCAGTCAAAGATCTTCCCCAGGTGCAGGTGCGCGCGATCCCACAAAGCAACGCCGTCTTCGCCACGATTCCCTCATCTTGGGTGAAGCCACTTCGGGATCGTTATTTTTTCTATGTGTGGGACGAAAAAACGTTTGAGTGTCGCTGGATGACCTCCTGGGACACCACTAAAGAAGATATCGACGGATTTGTACAAGCTATCAAGGAGATCGCACGATGAAATATCCTCCGGTTCATTATCATCACTATCTGGGTTTGGACCCACTTTTATCCACACAACATCGCAAAAGCGAAGAGTATGGAAAGCCCGCCCACGATGAAATGCTTTTTATCATCGTTCATCAGACTTACGAACTTTGGTTTAAGCAGATTATCTTCGAATTGGATTCTGTTTTATCCGCGTTTCAAAAACCTCAGGTCGCTGAAACCGAGATGGGATTTGCCAGTGCTCGTCTTGAACGAATCGTCAGCATCTTAAAGCTGATCATCGGTCAGGTCGACGTGCTTGAGACCATGACACCTTTAGATTTTCTGGATTTCCGTGACATGCTTTACCCCGCCTCTGGATTTCAAAGCTTCCAGTGGCGTTTGATTGAAACCAAACTGGGATTGCGCATGGGAGATCGTCTGGCTTACAACCAGGCACCGTTCTATAAATCTCTGAGCGAAGATCAACAAAAGCGGATGCTGGATGTTCTGGACCAACCGTCTTTGTATGATTGCCTGGAAAAATGGTTGGAAAGAACGCCCTTTTTGCAGGGTGAAAACTTCAACTTCTGGGATTCTTATAAAGAGGCCGTCAATCGCATGTTCCAAGACGATCTCAATACCGTTAAAACTAATCCAAGATTATCAGACGACGACAAACAAAAAAACCTTCAGGGCCTTGAGCAGACCCTGAAAAGTTTCGATGCCCTTTTTGACGAAACAGCTTATGAAAAACTTCGTCAAGAGGGACAGTTCCGCCTTAGCTACAAGGCGATGCATGCCGCTCTCTTGATTCAGCTTTATCGGGATCAACCCGTCTTGCAAACTCCCTTCCGCATCATTCAGGCGTTATTGGATATTGACGAGACTATGACCACCTGGCGCTATCGCCATGCCTTGATGGCCCTCCGCATGTTAGGCCAGAAAATCGGCACTGGTGGTTCCAGCGGGCACAAGTACCTGGCTGAGGCCACTTCAAAACACAAGATCTTCGGCGACTTCTTTAATCTGACGACATTCTTCATCCCGCGTTCTCAAGTGCCGGCACTGCCGAAGTCCATCGCGGATAAAATGAATTTTCACTACTAGATATTTTATGGAGGAGCTTTTAGCTCCTCCTTTTGATTTTATCTAGCAGCATATCTCGCAGTTTGGATACCTCCATTTTTTCTGCCTTTCGCTGTCCCCGCTCCTGCACGCTCACACAACCTTGTGCTATCTCTTGATCCCCGATAATAACGACATAAGACACTTTGGCTTGCCAGGCTTCGGCGATTTTTCGCGACAAGGACTCAACACGATCATCGACACGCACTCGCACAAAAGAATTATGTAACAGCAAGCGAGATTTTTCAGCCTCCTCGATATGTCGATCCGCCAGAGGTAAAATTCGAATCTGCTCTGGAGATAACCACAGTGGCAAGGCCCCCTGATACGCTTCAATTAAAAGCGCCACCATCCTTTCGTGGGAACCCAGCGGAGCCCGGTGAATTATCAAAGGATGTTCTCGCTCTCCAGCTTCATTGATGAAGGACAGATCAAAGCGTTCCGCACTGATGAAATCCAGTTGTACAGTAGAGGCACTTTCTTCTTTGCCGTGGATTGATTCCATCTGTATGTCGATCTTGGGTCCATAGAAAGCGGCTTCTCCGGGGGCCTCCACAAAGGGGAGATTGCTTTCGATTAAGACCTCTCTCAGAACATTTTCAGCCCATTGCCATTTTTCGGGAAAGGGTACGTACTTCTGGGATTTGTCGGACTCCTCGCTTTCCCATTTGGAAAGTCGAAGATGATATTTGGAGATTCCTAAAATTCGATAGGCCTCCTGATACATTTTTAGAACCTTTAGAATCTCTTCTTTTACTTGAGATCGGCGGCAATAAATGTGGGCGTCATTTTGACAAAGACCTCGCACTCGCATCAGACCCGACAAGGCCCCCGAGCCTTCATAGCGATACACCTGCCCGTACTCCGCCAAGCGCAATGGCATGTCTCTGTAACTTCTCAGTTGCGACGCATAGATCTTGTGATGATGCGGGCAACACATTGGTCGCAAACGAAAGCGCACGTTGTCCAAATTCATTGAGGGATACATGGACTCTTCATAGTAAGGCAGATGGCCTGACTGATAATAAAGCTCTTCTTTGGCGATATGAGGACTTGCGACACGCTGATAGCCCGCTAAAAACTCCAGCTCCTTCATTAGCTTTTCCAACTCTTCGCGAATCACCACACCGGCGGGAAGCCACAGGGGCAGACCGGCCCCCACGGATTCATCGAGATGATAGTAAAAATGATTTTGATTTAATTCACGGTGATCCTTCAAGGCATGGGAGGGCCCCGCCTTACCGTGATCTTTGACGGAAGACATAAAATCTCCAAATTTCCCAAGAGGGAAAATAAATAAAATTAATATTTAAAAACAGAAATCGCAAAAGTCGCTGTCGCGACGATAAAAGATGAAACCCCTACGGGGTGGTGATACGAACGCTATGAATAAGTTTAAAAAGGATGAAACTCATAAAATCAGACTATCACGTCCTTTCTTCGACCCGCCAATAAATAAAATTTAGAGCTGCCATAAGGAAAGTGTCTAAACTCTGTACAAGTCAGTGAGAAAATTACCAGGCGACGATCTTAGAGCGCCTGTTACTGGCAATGAAAGAGCTTTAGTTATATCTTGTCCCAGCAACTAATCTGAGGTCTTGCTATGAATCTGGTTCGTTTTTGTTCTGTCTGTCTTATCGCCTGTCTGGTTGGGGTTCCTGCGACCTATGCAAAACAAGTTGACCTCAGAGCCCTACAAACTCCAGTGAAAAATCAAGGCGATCGGGACACCTGCGCCTATTTCGCGGTTTCGGCGTTAGTCGAAAGTGCGATCAAAAATCTCACGGGCACAGAATACGATATTTCTGAAGAGTTTGAAATCTTCCGTCACAAAGTGATTAAGCCCTGGCGCCCCGAAGTGGAGTTTGGAAGCACCTACGACCTGCTTCACGGTTTCGCACAAAGCCTGTTCTTCTATACCGAGGAATATCTGCCTTATCAAAAAAGCAGTCCTGACTTCACGAAACCGCTGTCCCCGTCCCAGTTAAGCTTCTACGACCTGCGCAGTCAGAAAATTCCCCAAGTGCAGCATCGCAGCCTTAAACCCAAAATGCTGACACAGCTTTGGGTGAAGCGTCCCTGGTCGCAAATGTTCAAAGACGAACTGGATCAAAAAAGATCCGTGGTGACGACCCTCATGGTCTCTGTCCCCCATATCAACGATCAAAAAGGCACCTTCTCTTACAACGATGAGATCGCTAAAGAATGCACCGCAAGAAATCTTTCTTGCGGCGGCCATGCCGTTCTGATCGTCGGCTATGACGATGAGCAGAAGGTCTTTATGTTCAAAAACTCCTGGGGCCCGGCCTGGGGAATGCAAGGGTATGGCTTTGTCACCTTTGAACATGTGGACAAGTTTTCAGCAGATTCCCTGACGGCCTATTTTGACAAAATGATAGACCCTTGGGTTCGCGTCACAAATCCCTAATTCTTCCCATTTTTCGACTTGCCAAATAGACAATCCGACACAGATTATCCCTAAAAACGCCCCTCGCAGGCGATGGGTTTATTTTCAGGAGTCTCTATGGCAAAACAGGTTCAAAGCTTTAATGCAGAAATCAAACAACTTTTAGATATCGTGATTCACTCTCTTTATTCACATAAAGAGATCTTTTTGCGCGAGTTGCTTTCCAACGCCTCGGACGCTATCGACAAACTCAAGTTCCAGTCCTTGACACACCCCAGCCTCCTCCCTTCCGACTGGGAACCAAGCATTCGTCTATCCCCTGATGCTGGCACAAAAACCTTAAAGATCATTGATAACGGTATCGGCATGACTCAAGAGGAAGTCGTCGAGTTTATCGGAACTATCGCCCGTTCGGGCGCTAAGGCTTTTATGCAGATGAATGCGGAAATGAAGACCAAGCCTGAGCTTATCGGTCAGTTCGGCGTGGGTTTTTATTCGGCATTTATGGTTGCCGATAAAGTCACCCTGCACACTCAAAAAGCGGGCTCTAACGACGGCACAGTGTGGGAATCCCAGGGCGATGGCACTTACAGTCTGGAAAGCGTTCCACGCCCTGACGGCACGGGAACAACTATCACTCTGCATCTGAAAGAGTTCCAGGAAGAAGAGGAAGTTCAAAACTTCACAGATGCTTGGGTTTTAAAATCGTTGGTAAAAAAGTACTCTGACTTTATCGCTCATCCCATCAAGATGAAGGGCGAAAAAGAGGACGAGACCTTGAATTCACAAAAAGCCCTGTGGCTTAAATCTCCCTCTGAAATCTCTAAAGAGGAATACAAAGAATTCTACCAGCACCTCACTCATGATTGGAATGATCCTCTGCGCACGGTTCACTACAAAGCTGAAGGCACGATGGAGTTTAATGCGCTTCTATATCTGCCCGGTAAAAAACCTTGGAACTATAACATGCGCGATATGGAGTATGGGCTCAGCCTCTACATCAAGCGCGTCTTTATTATGTCTGACTGCAAGGACCTGCTGCCGTCTTACCTTCGCTTTGTGAAGGGACTCGTTGATAGCAGCGACTTGTCGCTCAACGTGTCCCGCGAACTTCTGCAACAGGATCGTCAGGTTTCACAAATCCGTAAGAACGTGACCAACAAAGTTCTTGGCACTTTGAAAGATCTTTTGAGCAAAGAACGCACAGCCTATGAAGATTTCTGGACAGAGTTCGGCGCGACTTTGAAAGAGGGCTTACCCAGTGATTCTTCTAACAAAGAGAAGCTTCAGGATCTGATTTTGTTCCATTCGACTTCTTCGGATAAGATGACGACTTTGGACGAATACGTCACTCGCATGAAAGAGGCGCAAAAAGATATCTACTATATCACGGGCGATTCTTTGTCTCAGGTTCACAACAGTCCTTATCTGGAAAAACTTAAAGAAAAGGGCTTTGAAGTTTTGCTTCTCGTAGACCCTGTTGATGAGTGGGTGGTCAGCTCATTGACCGAGTTTAAAGGTAAGAAACTGCAATCCATCACTCGCGAAGGTCTTGATCTAGATACAGAAGAGGAAAAGCAGAAAAAAGCCGAAGAGAAAAAACAGGCGGAAGATACTTTAAAGCCGGTTTTGGATTCTATGAAAAAGGCTTTGGCTGATGATGTAAAAGACGTCGTTCTATCAGACCGTCTGACTCAGACTCCGGCTTGTTTGGTTTCTTCTTCTCAAGATCCGTCGGCTCACATGCAGAAGCTGATGTCGCAAATGGGGAAAGAGTACTCGACTCCGGTGAAACGAATTTTAGAGATCAACCCCAAGCACCCGGTCTTCTCTAAGATGCTGAAGGCTTCTGAAGAGCAACAAAAGAAGTGGGCCGAGATTCTTTATGCGCAGGCACTGCTTACGGAAGGCTCAAGCCTTCCAGATCCTGTGAAGTTCTCGCAACAGGTTGCAGAGCTGATGGTGCAGGCAGCGGAAGGTCAGCACTAAAGCATATTCTTACATAAACAAAAGGGGCTCTAACAGGCCCCTTTTGCTTTCTTACTCCAGGCTCTTAATAAATTTCAAAATCTCTGCGGCATGCCCCTCGGCCTTGATTTTGCGAAACTCACCGACCAGCTTCTGGCTTTCGTCGATCACAAAAGTGCTGCGCTCAATGCCCATGACTTTCTTTCCGTACATATTCTTTTCTTTGATCACGTCAAAGAGTTTGCAGACCTCTTCGTCTTCGTCAGAAAGCAGCTCAAATTTGAAATCATATTTACAAATAAACTTGTCGTGCGACTTAAGACTGTCGCGGGAAATACCGTACACTTCGGCATTCTGCTTTTTAAATTGCGACAACATCTCGTTGAACTCAATTCCTTCTGTCGTACACCCCGGTGTGCTGTCTTTAGGATAGAAATAAAGAACAACTTTCTTGCCCTTTTGCGAAGCCAGACTGAACTCTTCCCCGCTTGATGAGGCGATTTTAAAATTTGGAACTTTCTTTCCCATTTCAACTTTAGCGGCCATGCGGCACTCCTTCTTGCGGTTCTTCAACTGGTGGGGCCTCTTGTGTTTCCGGCTCGACAACGGGCTCTGCGCCAAAAGTCCCCTGCTGCATAAGAACATCAGGATCCACAACTCGAGGCGGAGGCAACGGAGACCCCGGAAGCGGCGTGATTTTAGCAGGCCCTGCGGGAGCCGGTGCCTCCTCACCCTCCGGCGGTAACTCCAGAGGAGGCGCCCCCGGAACTCGTTCCGCATTCACCTTCGGACTTGGAGAGGGTGTTGGTTTTGCCGTAGGAGAGGGCGTCGGTGTCGGCGTTGGAGCATAAAGTTCTGTCTCTGTGACCAGAATTTTGCCTTCCAGGGGCACATCCGCTTCAATCTTGCGAATGTCACTGAGATTCTCATAGACCTTCCCACGAAGTTTAATCAAATTTCGTCCCGCCTGTTCATAATCATAAACATCAAGACGTATCATCTGTTCTTTGTTGCGGTCTTGCGCCCAATCTTTACATTTGAGGGATGACAACTGTCCTTTTTCATTTCCCCGCAAAGTACACTGAATATGTTTATTGAGGACCGTGGCTCCCAGGCCCAAAATTTCCTCTAAATTTTCTGGAAAAAAAGTCACCTGAATCTCACTGAAGCTGGTCGCGGAAAAATCGGCCAGCTTCTTTGCTTCCGTTTTTTCACTGCATTTTTCAAAAACTTCCCCTTTTTGAGGAAATCCATCCAGACCCATCACATCGCGCTTCACCACATAGCGATCACAGCGAAACATGGATTTATTTGAAAGCTTGATGTTTTGTGATGACAGTAAAGCTCTTTGAATTTTTCCAAACGGAGATTTTCCAACAGGTCGTCGTTCTGCGGTCAAGACCCACCAGGCCTCGCGATGAATGGCATCTGCCTGTTCAAAATAACGGGTGAAAATACTGAGACTTTTGTCCTTATTCATCCCGTCTTCTGTCGCGACGGACTTCTGAATCACTTTAGGCGCGGCCACAACAGGCTCGGGAACCTTTTCTTCCTTCGAAAAACAGGAAGTTAGGCCGCAAAGAGATCCAGCAACAACGAAGGCACGAAGGACTTTCATACTCTAAGTCTTGCAAATAGACCGAGTGAAAACAAGAATTTACTTTACCCGGCTCGAATCTTTACTCTAAACTTTCAAAGTGCAGAATTTATTAGCAACTGGAGGAGAAAAATGGAAAAGATCTGGCTTAAAAACTATCCCAAAGGAGTCTCTACCGAAGTCGACCTTTCAAAATATTCTTCTCTTTATGACATCTACGAAGAGTCCATTCGGATGTTCTCCTCCAAAAAAGCCTTCACCAACATGGGAGTCAGTCTCACCTTCTCAGAGTTGGATCGCAAAGTGGATATTTTCGCGTCCTTCCTTCAGAACGAACTTAAACTGAAAAAAGGCGACCGCATCGCCATTCAGATGCCCAACCTTCTTCAATTCCCGATCGTGGCGTTCGCAGCCCTGCGCTGTGGACTTACCATCGTAAACACCAACCCTCTTTACACCGCGAAGGAAATGCAGCACCAGTTCAAAGATTCCGGCGCGAAAGCCATTGTTATTTTGGCGAACTATGCCCACCTCTTAGAGCAAATTCTTAAAGACACGGATATCGAAAGTATCGTGATCACAGAGATCGCCGACCTTTTCCCTACTCCCAAACGTCTCTTGGTAAATTCTGTTGTTAAGTATATCAAAAAAATGGTGCCCGCTTATCACCTTCCTCAAGCTTACACGTTCCGCCAAGCTCTCGAACTGGGTGCCATGAAGCCCTCTCAAAAGATCAGCACTACTTTGGAAGATATTGCATTTTTGCAGTACACGGGGGGGACAACCGGAGTTGCTAAAGGGGCCATGCTCCTTCATCGCAATGTCTTAGCGAACGTTCTGCAAATCCGCGATTGGATGACGCCGAAACTTCGCGAAGGCGAAGAAATCGCCATCGCGGCCCTTCCTCTCTATCACATCTTCGCCTTGACGTTGAATTGCCTTGGCCTTCTTCGTTATGGTGCTGAGAACGTTCTCATCACCAATCCACGCGACATTCCTGGTTTTATCAAAGAACTTAAAAAAACTCCGTTCTCTGTTATGGCCGGGGTCAATACATTATTTAACGCTCTTATGAACAATCCAGAGTTCATGACCATTGATTTTAGCAAAGTTAAAGTCAGTGTCGCCGGAGCCATGACCTTACAAAAATCAGTCGCTGAAAAATGGATGGAACTCACAAAATCCGTGATCGTCGAAGGTTACGGACTGACCGAGGCCTCACCTGTGGTCTGCTGCAATCCCATTGATGGCACGGACAAAGTGGGCACCATCGGCCTCCCCTTCCCTAGTACTGATATTAAACTTCTCAATGATGACGACCAAGAAGTCGGCCTAGGTGAAGCGGGAGAGCTGTGCTGCAAAGGCCCTCAGGTCATGGCTGGATATTGGAAGCGCGATGATGAGACCGCTAAAGTCCTAAAGGACGGCTGGCTCAGAACCGGCGATATCGCCATGTTTGATGAGAATGGTTTCTTCAAGATCGTTGATCGCAAGAAAGATATGATTCTGGTTTCTGGCTTCAATGTTTACCCCAATGAGGTCGAGGAAGCGATTGCTGGGCACCCTGGCGTTCTTGAAGTTGCCGCGATCGGCGTTCCCGATGAGCATTCCGGAGAGATCGTAAAAGCCGTTGTCGTTAAGAAAGATCCAAACCTGACGGCTGAAGATGTTATTGCCTTCGCCCGCAAATCCCTGACCAACTACAAGGTTCCTCGCCTGGTCGAGTTCCGCACGGAGCTTCCAAAAACAAATGTCGGAAAAATCCTTCGTCGTGCGCTCAGAGAATCCAGCAAATAGATTTTAAAAATCAAAGGTAAAAAAAAAGGGCAGATCAAAGATCTGCCCTTTTGCTTTTATCTTATAAATTCAAGATTAAGCGCGTTTATTCCAAGAAGCGCACCAAGCGTCTCCCAAAACAACTTTACCAGCGAAGATTGTGCAAGTTCCAACTTCCTTACCAGCGCGAACTTCTGTTTTTGTGTAGAATCCACAAGTAATACAGTGGTTGCCCTTAGCCTCTGGAGATTTTTTGTAGTCTTCGATGTACTTAACTGCTTTTGCTACTGAATCGTTTGGATCGATCAACGGCATAGCGCCACCTGCTGCAGGAGCAGAACCACGTTTCTTCTGAGCATTTGCTTCAGAAGAGAACACTGTTGTCAAAACAGCTGGAGCCACGACAGCGACACCCGTGATTTTTGCTAGAGTTGAAAAGAAACTACGACGATTCATCTTATTATCGATCATGTTGCCTCCGTAAAATGAGTTTACAAAGTTAGATACTATTCCTTTTCATTTGGTTTTCAATTGTATTTTTACAATTTTTTCAGAGGCCCTGCCGAGAATCGACAAAAGTCTCCTCCCCGGTGTCGCAGATTGCTGCACTCCTGGCCCCATTCTGTCGCTTCTTGATCTCTAACTACGGCTGTAAAGAAAATAGCCATCTTTCACAAACGTCCAGCATGGGCACAGACCTTGATAGTCGTTCTCACGAACCTGATTCAAATGCTTCATCTTGGGGGGTGGACGTATGAAATCTCTTTGCAGTGTCTCTCTTATTTTACTCATCACTTCACAAGGCTGGGCCGGATCTTGGTATGAAAAGAAGGTCGAAGGAAAGCTTCTTTACGATCTCTTCAAAGAGGCCGACATCCCCCTTCCTGCCCTTGAAAGAACCTTTGAATTCCTAGACCTCAATGAAGAAAAAGAATTCAAGGTGAACTTACACCAAGAACAAACCACCAAGAAGATCGCCAACAAAGACTATGCGGTGATTATTGACTACTCCAAACCCTCCTCCTCGCGACGCCTGTATTTCTTAAATCTGAAAGAGGGCAAGGTGGAAAAGTACTATGTGGCCCACGGCGTGAACACCGGAGAAGATGAAGCCATTAGCTTTTCAAATCAGATGGATTCCCGGAAAAGCTCTCTTGGATTCTTTATTACCGGTTCTTCGTATCAAGGAAGTCACGGCGAATCTCTGTTTTTGCATGGACTTGAAAAATCGAACGATCGCGCCTTTGAGAGAGCCATCGTCATGCACGGAGCCGACTATGTTTCTTTGGATTTCTTAGAAAAGTACGGACGGATGGGACGAAGTTGGGGGTGCCCTGCGGTCTCTCCGGCAATAAATAAAAAACTGCTGCCGCTTATAAAAAACGGCGCCGTCTTTTACGCTTATCACAAGGACTTAATGGCGGTGACACAAACAAGCCCGACGATTCAGAACGTGGGCAATGATCAGAAAAATACTCCCGAAAATAGTAACAAGGTCGTGCTCGAAGAACTCAACCCATGAATGGGGAGCCACTGAAGCTCCCCCTACCATCAAAAGACCAAGGACTCCAAGACCAAAAACTTTGGGTTGTCGATGATGTTTATATCCTGACCAAAAAGCGAAAAGGCCCACCGGAACTACGAAAAGAGCCATAGAAATATGAACCCACTCCTGCTCAAACACCCCCCCTAATACTGGAAGAGTCATGATCAAAAGAGGCGTCACCAGACAGTGAATGGCACAAAGACTAGAAAGAAAAATACCTAGCTTATCCCAGCGATCTGATTGTTCTTCAAAACTTTCGTGCTCAGCATGATTCACATCGCAACAAGATTTCACATCATCCACAGTCACCGCCCTCGGTGATAATGTTTTGGCCTAAATGCAAGTTATTGTCAACTAGAGTTGTGGTGAGACTTGCGTTTCAATTGAGAAAGCCCCATAAAAGGACGATGTCTGCTTTAACTACCGCCCCCATTTATGAGCTCGGCCCTGATTTTTATGACGAAGTGTCCCCAGCGACATTCCCTCACGCCACCCTCCGCTATCGCAATCAGCAAGCCGCTCAAGAGGTCGGGCTCTCTGAGCTTACCGCCGATGAATGGCAAAAACACTTTTGGGCTTTCCAACCTCTTCCTGGAAATATCCATAAACCTTTGGCTTTACGCTATCACGGCCATCAATTTCAAAGCTACAACCCGCAGCTTGGCGACGGTCGGGGGTTTCTCTTTGCTCAATTTCAAATGGCTTCAAAACTTTTAGATCTGGGAACAAAGGGAAGTGGTCAGACTCCGTATTCTCGGGGCGGCGACGGGCGTTTAACTCTGAAGGGAGCCTTCCGTGAAATCCTCGCCACAGAACTGCTAGAATCTTACGGCGTCAACACCAGCAAAACTTTCTCAGTCTTTGAAACCGGTGAAACTCTAGAGCGCCACGACGAACCCTCTCCCACTCGCGCCGGAGTCTTAGTCCGCCTCAGTCACAGTCATATTCGCTTTGGAACTTTCCAGAGACTGGCTTATTTGAAACAACCGGAGAACATCAAAAAACTTTTAAGCTATTGCGTGAAACACTATTACCCTCAGTTGACCCTATACAAAGACCAAGAACTGGCAACGCTGTTCCTCCAAGCCGTCTCTCACGCCGTGGCTGAAACCACGGCGGCCTGGATGATGAGCGGCTTTGTTCATGGCGTTTTAAACACTGACAATATGAATATTACCTCAGAAAGTTTTGACTACGGTCCTTACCGTTTCCTTCCCACGTACGATCCCCGCTTCACCGCCGCCTACTTTGATCAGACCGGCCTTTACTGTTTTGGGCGCCAACCTGCCGCCGTCCTGTGGAATCTCTATCAGCTCGGAGCAGCCCTACAGACCGCTTTCCCCGATCTTTCTTTAGATGAGATCTTCGCGGACTTTGGCGAGGTCTTCACCTCTCAAGTCCATCGTTATGCCTTGAAACGGCTCAACCTCAGAAACCCACTTCAAGAGCCCACTCAAGCCTGGGAGCTGAATGTCTCTTTGGTCACACAACTCTTCCAATTCATGGAAGAAGAAAAATCACTTTTTGAACAGACTTTTTTTGATCTGCATTCAGGCGGACAACCTGAAAGACTGACTCGTTCGCCCCAGAAAGATCTTTACACTAAAGAGTCCTTCAAAAAGCTTCACGACACATTGGATTGCTTTGAAATAGCTTCAGAAGAAAGGGCCCAACATCCCTACTTTGAAAAAGAGGCTGCGTGTTCCCTACTTATTGATGAATTGGAGTCTTTATGGAAGCCCATCGCCGACAATGACAACTGGGCCCCTTTTGAACGGAAGCTTGCTGAAATTCGCAGCTTCCGTGGTGTGTACTCTTAAGGTTGATAACCGCTCAGTTTCGCAAGTTTTCTGCGGAACCAAGCTTTGAAGTCCTCAATAAAGCCGAAGGCCGCAGGAACGATCAAAAGAGTTAAGAGTGTTGAACTCAACAAACCTCCAATGATAGCAATCCCCATGGACGTTCTCATCGCCGAAGCTTCGTTCAAACCAATCGCAATCGGAATCATCCCCGCGATCAAAGCCAAGGATGTCATCAAAATTGGACGAAGACGTGTGCGACATGCTTTTAAAAGGGCCGCATTTCGCTCTAATCCTTCGTGGATCAAATGATTCGTGTAGTCTACGAGCAAGATCGAATTCTTCGCCACAACCCCTAAAAGCAAGACAATACCGATCAACGAGAAGATATCGATTGTCTTACCAAAGACTAACAACGCCAAGAAGGCTCCGGTCATCGCCAGTGGCAAGGCCAATAGGATCGAAAACGGCGTGATGAAACTTTCATACAAACTTGCCAGAACAAGATAGATGAAGGTCACACCCAGGAAAATCGCCAACAACATATTCTCGATGAGTTCTTTAAAGTCATCAGCCTGTCCTTGGAATTTATAATCAATCCCCTTCGGAGGAGGAATCTCGTTTTTGACCACCTTTTCAATTTCGGCAGAGATCGTTCCTAAAGCGCCCCCTTTTGCCAGGTTCCCGGAAATCTGAATATAACGTCCTTTATTCTGACGATTGATCTGAGAGTAACCGAACGTCTCTTCCCCTTGTGCGATACGAGTCAAGGGAATCATATTATGATTGGCATTAGGAACAAACGTCGAAGAAAATTGAGTGCGCAAATCACGGAACGCCTCTTCGAAGCGAATGCGAATTTTATAGTCGATCCCATTTTCACGGAAAATCGCATTTTCATTCCCCTCAGTGCGATTGCGAAGCTCTGCCCCCGCCGTCACTGTGGAAACGCCCAAAGCTTCTGATTTTTTACGATCAAAGATCACATGATACTCTGGTTTTCCTGATCGGAAGTTCGTGTCGACATCGACAAGCCCCGGAATCTTCTTAATGCGCTCTACCACTTTCTGAGCATAAGCATTCAGCTCTTCAAGATTTTCACCTTGAATATTCACATTCAACGGCTTTTGTCCCGAGTTCACGGCGTCAATGTCTCCTAAAGACACGATAGCTTGTCCTTCGAACTCCTTCAACTTCTTACGAACGCTTTCTTTATAGTCCGTGGTCGACATGCTACGCTTTTTACGTTCAACCAAGCGTACAAACAGAGATGACTTATTCGACTCGTTGTTGGTGTTACCGACGATCGTCAAAACGATATCCACCGCTTTATCGCCATCGAAAATCTTTTCAATCTTCTCTGTGAACTGACTGGTCGCCATCAACGAAGATCCCACAGGAAGTTCGACGTTAACCATAAATTCACCGTTATCGGGGGACGGCAAGAACGTCTTTGGAATAAACGCAATCGTTGCCAAGGAACTAAAAAAGATCAACGTCCCACCCACCAAAATCTTTTTAGGATTATGGAGCGTGTATTTGAGGGCCGTCTCGTAAATATCTTCCAACCAAGTTTGGAATCTATCAAAAGCCGCCAACATCCTTCCGATAACACCAGTCCCTTTGTTATGCTCATCAGGATGGGCTAAATAAGCTGAAAGCATCGGTGCCACCGTGAAGGCGTCAAACAACGAGATCAACATCGTGAAAACCACGGTCAATCCGAACTGCTTAAAGAACTGCCCCACAATACCCTGAAGGAAAGAGATCGGACCGAATACGGCGATCACGACCAGCGTGGTCGCGATAACAGCCATGGCCACCTCTTTGGTACCCTCTAAAGCCGCGTCTTTAGGTTTCTTTCCCATCTCAAGGTGCCGGAAGATGTTTTCCCGCACCACGATCGCATCATCGATCAGAAGACCGACCGCCAACGAAAGTGCCAACAAGGTCATCAAATTGATGGTAAACCCCATCGCATACATAATGACAAAACCACCCAATAACGAGTTCGGCAATGCCATTGCGGTGATAAAAGTCGAACGCGCCGATCCCAAGAAGAAAAACACGACAATCACGCACAGGAAAATACCAATGAGGATGGATTCCTTCACGTCATAGACGTTCAATTGAATGGGCCGAGAAGTATCACGCACCAAGGTCACTTCTCCAGAGATCTTCTTTTCTTTAAGAATCGCGTTGGTTTTCTCGATGTTTTTCTTCACGTTTTCAGCTACGGCGACCGTGTTTGCCCCCCGTTGCTTATAGACGTTCATCAAGAGTGCTTTTTTTCCTTTAATACGACCGATGGTTTTCTGATCTTCCAGGCTTCGCACCACACGACCGACATCCTGAACGCGAACGGCTTTATCAGAACCGACAAAGTTCACACTCACTTCAGAAATTTGCTTCAACGAATCAAACTCACCACTGGTACGTAAGGTCGTCTCTGTTTTCGGATTCTCGATTTTCCCTACGGGAATATCTTTAGAAGTATCCAAAATACGCTGAGACACCTGCAGCATTGAGATCTTACGATCTTGAAGTTTATTCTTATCAATCAGGACATGGATCTCTTGTTTACGTCCGCCAAAGATATCGACCTGTCCAACGTCTTTCAAACGTTCAAACTGCGGTTTGATAACTTCGTTCGCCAAGTCGTAGGACTCCCCGTCAGCCAGATCCGTTGTAATCGCCAAGGTCACAATGGGCTGATCCGCAGGGTCAAAACGACGAATGACCGGCTCATAAATATCCGCCGGAAGATCGCGCCGAATATTTCCGATCCGGTTGCGCACTTCTTGTTCGACTTCTTTGATGTCGGTTCCCAGCTGGAACTCCATCACAATAATCGCAACGCTATCCAAATTATTGGATGTCAGGGTCTTTAACCCGGAAATACTTCCCACTTCATCTTCAACAAGTTTTGATACTTGCTTTTCCAAATCCAGAGGCGACGCCCCGGGATAGGTCACTTGCACAAATAAAACCGGGAAGGTGACATCTGGAAACATATCCACCGGCATTTTTCTTAAAGAAAAAGCCCCGAGGATCAACATCAAGATCACGATACAAGATATAAAGATCGGTCTTTTAATCGACAGACTTGGTAAATTCATTGTTATTTCTCCTCAATGACGACAAACAGACGTCCTTGAGCCTCCATCTTTCTTTGCTCTGATTTCAACTTTACTAAGGCCAACTCTGCATTTCCCGCGTCTTCTTCCGCAGTAATCACGTTGGCCGTGATGGAACGTCCTTTATTAAATAAATCCGTTTGCGCTTTGGCGGCCGCCATCTGCAAACGAGAAATCTCAGAGGCATTTTCGATTCTTTTGCTCATCTCTGAATAACGACGGTTCAATTCAATCCAAGAACTTTCACTATCCAACATTTTACGTTCACTCTGCAATTTCGCAGCTAAAGCGTCCTTGCGGGCTGCTGACTTAGCCGAACTCTTCACGTCGGTATCAAACATGTAAACCATGTTCAGCCCCACCTTCCAGGTTGGAAGATTGGTGTCAGTCCACTTGGCCGTCGCATCTGCCATTGAGTCATTAGGACGGAAGCTGTTTGTATTATAAGCTCCTGACAAAACCAGATCGGTGCTATAGGCATCCTCTGTTTCCTTCGCGACTAAAGACATTGCTTTGGCATTGAGTGACGCTAAATAAGCATCCAGGGCGACGACTTTTCCTGACTTACCATCGACCATCGCATTCAGGGCTCGCGTCTGGGAAATATTCCCGGTCATTTCCGGCAAGGCCTCAGAGTCGGCGAGCTCCAAAAAGTCCCGAATTTTTCTTTTCGCGGCAGCCAGATCGTCCTCTGATGACACCAACTGCAACTGACGAGCCGCCACCAAGGCTTGAGCCGAATAAAGATCTGCGCGATCACTGATTCCGTCATTCACGCGACGACGAGTCCAAGCCTCAATCCGCTTTGCGCGTTCCAAAGAGGCGCGACCAATTTTGAGGTTTTCATTCAGATAAAGGTAGTCCCAAAACGCGGCTTCCGCCTCTACTAACAACAGCTTTTTTTGTAAATCAAAGCGTCCCACTTCAGCCGACGTTGCGGCGTCTTGACGCTCCCAACGAAGGCGCGTCGCCGTTCCAAACGCGTTCTTCCATAAAGACTGACTGACTCCCAGCCCCATGGATCCATAGGCAAACTTTCCAAAAGAAGGATTCAATAAAGTTCCCTCATTTTCAATCTCACTGGCATTTGCCGTAAGACTGACACTCGTGCCCGTAGAGAACTTCTTCGCCAAACCCAACTTCAAGTCCTTTGCCGTCGTTTGACTGGCTCCAAACTGCACAAACTGACCCAGAGGGCTCTTATCATTGAGATATCCCAGTCCTGCCGTAAATACAGGAACAAGCTCAATATCCCCGGCTTCTTTGCGATCTTCGGAAGCTCCCTTCGACACTTCGTACGACTGCACTCCCTTATGATTGCCTTCAACGGCCTTTAAAAACTCCTGCAAACTCATCGCAAAAGCCTGGGGTTGCCACACTAAAAAAAACAAACCGATAACAACGGTTCCCTTTTTCATTTTAAAATCCCTTCCAAAAACAACGTCGAAATTTGATTCGTAAATTCTTTTCTTTGATCGGGCATTTCGTAAAGGCCCTTGTTCCAAGAACACTGACAGTCCAACATATTGAAGTAACCCATGACTCCCTCAACCAGGCAGATCAAAAAAAGACGCGAATTGATTTTCTTATTAACAACTCCCGCCTTTTGCCCGTGAGCAATGATGGACTCAATTTTTTCTCCCGCATTCGTCAGCATCGTCTCATGAATTTCGCGTGAGAACGGCAGACCAGAGATCTTTTCACGCGTGAGGATCTTCACCACGTGAGGGTTGGCGACCCGCATATCAACAAGCGTCTCTATCAAAGAACGAATGGCACGCTCGATGGACTTGGCACTCACTTCATCCTGTTCAAACTCGTTGATAACGTTCTCAATATGCGAAAAAACGTTCAGGACAAATTCTTGGATCACTGTTTTATATAGATTTTCTTTGCCGCCGAAATAATAGCTGATCAGACTGACATTCAGCCCTGATTCTCGCGCGATATCCCGGGTGCTGGTGCCATGCAGCCCTTCATGGGCAAACAGCACGGTGGCCGCCTCGATAATTTTTTGCCGAGGTCCTAACTCTTCAGGCTTGAGATCTTTTAATGAGTTCATGGAAGTACGGTAATTCAAACAAACGCTTTAATCAAATGCTTTAATCGTTTGTTTGAATTTTACAGCCCCCTTCGGGGGAAATAAAAAACCCCTGTATAAACAGGGGTTTAAATTAAAAATCTTTAGGCAGCAGACTACTTGGCGCTTTCAGATTTTTCGCACTCAGAACACTTTTTCTTGCTGTCCATGGGGCATTCTTTTGTTGCGCACTCTTTAGTGGTCTCTTTCCCACTGCAGCTACCGCAGTTATGGTGTCCATGGTGAGCACAAGCTCCCATCATCAAAGCTGCAACAGATGTCAAAACGATCATTTTGAAGTTCATGAGGTTCTCCTATTGTTGAATATCAATAGCTTAGCGACATTTCTGCCCCAGAGACAACAAAAGAACTCGCTCCCTACCTTTAGCCACCCCACCCTCTGCCTATATATTATTCACGCCAAGGACCATTTCATGAAACAGCGCTTATTAAATCTGTGTAAAAATCGTGCAAACTCACCTGCTATAGAAGACTTAATGCAGAGTGTGCAAAATCAACCAAATCCTAACACATTGTTTTGTTGAATCTAAATTCGATCTGGGGCTTAATAATTCCGATTCACGGAGGGGGACCCGATGAAATCATTGAAATGGATGATTATATTCGCAATGTGGTTGGCAAGTTTTGCCCACGCACAGCCATTATCCAGTACCGCCGCCCCTAAAAATGAACCCGTTTATCGCGAATACTATACTATCGACGAAAGAAACCTCGACTCAGAAGCGGGCCGAAAAATATCCCATAGCGGCTTTAATGAGTTTTCTGCCGAGTTTGGCCCCGACCAGTTCCTTCAGGCGGCCAAAAAGCTCCTTATCAATTTATTAAAATGGACTCTGCACAGTGAAGAGCGCCCTCAGCCTATTGAGAACTACATGCGTAAGCTTCACTTCGGACGTTGGATCAACGATCCCACTGACGATACTTGTATGAATACCCGCGCGAAAGTTCTGGTTCGTGATAGCGAACAAGATGTTACTTTCCGCAATCAACGCAACTGTGTTGTTGAGTCTGGCAAGTGGCTAGATCCTTATTCAAATCAAGAACTCACTTCTTCTAAGGACATTCAGATTGATCATATGGTTCCTCTAAAGCACGCCTACCTAGCGGGGGCTTGGCAATGGGACTATAAAACACGCTGTCTATATGCCAACTACATGGGGTACCGCAATCACCTCGTCCCTTCCACGGTTCGTGAAAACACGTCCAAGGGAGATCGTGCTCCTGATAAATACCTTCCATCAGAACTTTCTTATCGTTGTCAGTATGTTAAAGACTGGCTGGCGATTAAGTTGATCTGGAAGCTCAATATGACGACCGATGAAGTTCAAGCCATCCATGAAGTGGTGACGAACTACAACTGCAATATCTCTGACTTCCGTCTTTCCAAAGAAGAAATCGAAGAACAGCGCCAGTACATCAATAGCAACCTAGAATTTTGCATGATCAACAAGAGATGATCTTTAAGATTCTCTTCGAGGACGAGTACTTTTTAGCCGCAGAAAAACCAGCCGGCCTCCCCTCGCAACCCACTGTCGACAAACGACGACCGGATTTTTTTACTCTTCTTAAAAAACAGCTGACCGAAGAACGCGGGAATAGTTTCTATCTCGCCCTTCATCATCGACTTGATCGTGACACTTCGGGGGTCATGATTTTTGCAAAAAATAAGATCGCCAACGAACCCCTGGCGGAGATGTTCAAGAAGCATCTCATCCAAAAAACCTATCTCTGCCTGACTCAATTTCGCAAGACCCCTGAAAGCTGGGACGTCCAAAATCACCTGGCTGAAACTCGCGACCCTGTTTTAAAGAAAATGAAGATGCACTCCGTACGTTCTGGAGGCGACAAAGCACAAACTCTATTTCGCAGACTCGAAGTTTATAAAAAAGGACTCTTGATTGAAGCCAAGCCCCTTACGGGACGGATGCACCAGATTCGCGTTCATCTTGCCGAAGAGGGCCTCGGCATCTATGGGGACGATATTTATCCTTCCCCCAAAGCCCCACAAGCTCCTCGCCTTATGTTACATGCTCTTCGCTTGGAGTTTACACATCCCTTCACACAACAAGCGATGAACATCGAATGCCCCGTGCCCCGGGACATGGAAGAGTTCAAAAAATCTCTCTAAAAAAGAGGGCGAAGTTACTTCGCCCTCTTTCACATGTATCAATGATCCTTAAAGGTTTGTCGCAGCGGAAAATTTGAAGGTGATACCCACCGAACCAAGAGCTTTGATAAGCTCTGGATGCAGATCCCAGATATTACCATTGAGGATAGCCAGTTTTGCGAAGGTTTCTGAGGTGTCTATGCTCTGATCACGCACAACAATTTTGTCTACTGCGGAATCCCCGTCAGTCTCAATAACAAGAGTCCGGTCGACTGTGAAATATACACTCTTAATCTTCAAGACACGAGGCTGCAAAATCTGAGGATGCGTGGCAGTCAGCCCCCAGCGAAGCTCAACATTTACGTTCATATTTTTAAAGTTAATGAGGGTTTTCATATTTTCATTAACATCAAAGCGCACCGACCGACCGAGAGTCATGGTCGTGCCAGAATCAAATCTAGGGAATTCTGCGGCATGCACCTCATTGTAAGCAGATTCGCTTACAATAAGACAGTCACCCCACGTACCATAGTCACAAAATGAACCTTGGGAGCTTTTAGTCGGCGATGCCGATCCATAAATTGGAAAAGATTCGCCTGCCCAGGCAAGCGTTCCACAAAACGCAAGACAGAGCGCTGCAGAAGCATTAAGGAGTTTCATTTTCTTCATAAAGAGGTCCTTTCGATATAGTTATTAGAGCTATCCGAAAGATATCCTTTTGCACTCCCCATACCACGTATTTTTCGAGCCAAACCCCAGTTAAACTCGATCTGGCTTACAATAAGCGCAATTTGCTAGGCAGACATGACGGACAGACTTATCGCCCCGTTGATGACCCATCTTTACAACGTATAAAAGTTCGACACCCGAAATCAGGTGGATCGCATCTAGAAGACATAAGCATCAATGAGATCCCCGGTCTTTGAGTAGAACTTCATAATATTCTTTGTCGTGGCCCCATCATATCCCGTGCTAAACTTCCAGATTCGCCCATCAATGCCAAATCCCATCCAAACGGTAGGATTGGAGTTCCAGCCCGACGCCAATTGATATGCATGCTTCTGCGTGAGTTGATTGCCGGGCACATCATAAGACAACAAAAGCGACTGCGAAGATCCGCTCGGACCCGACCGATTCGAAGACGAGATGTACAAAGTTGTTCCGTTCGTTGTCATGATTTTATTCGGATACGTGTCTGTCCCACCAACAGATTCCACGCGAAGATTGGTGCAACTGCTGGTAGAAATGAGACATTGGCGAAGGATCATCTGGCGGGTACCGCCGCCAATCCAGCCGACAAGGAAAATCTTGTCCTCGAAAACATCCAGGGCCATAAAACCTGTTTCCACACCGCCATGAACATATTGATCGACGGTGGACCATTTACTATTGTCGGTCCCGTCTCTTCGACGAACCAAACCCGCCGACTGCAATGAGCTGTTGTACAACTTCCCGGCCCAGATCAAACTTTCATCGCTGGTGTACATAATTTCCGATGCCGAACCAAGGGATCCACCGCGATTAAACACATCGACGGATTGCCATACCTCAGGTTCTCCCGCCCGCAGCTCCCGAACAATGACGTTCAAAATTCCACTGGAATCTTTAGCTGAGACCAACATCGCCAAAGAGCCCGACGGAGACACCGCCACAGAGTATACGTCTGAGCCGGTGGTAGCCTCGTAAGAGAAGCGATTTAACTCTGCCCATGTCCCTGCACTGATATCATATAAAGCTGCAACAGCCTGCCGATAGCCTCCCACCACTACATATCCAACCGCGACCACATCTCCATTTAGCAACAAGCGCGCAGACGTTAATGTTACCACCGCGGAACTTGCATCAGTGTATGCCGGAATCGCCACACAACTATTGGCAGCCGTCATGTTGCAAATGCTGACTATTCCACTTGAAACATACAGAAAATCATCTGACATCTTAGAGGCCGGAATATACCCTGCAAAGATCGGAACAGCGCTGTACGTCCGCGATATGCTGACTGCGCTGGAATTACCCAGGCCCACAACATCCTGAACCGCATCTGCATTCAAAGTCACCTGCACCACTCCGTATGAACTTGGCGTGACCGTCACAGTGTAACCAGATCCCGTGACGACAAGATCACTCAACGTCGCATTCGTAAGTAAAAAGCTGGACAGACTCAAACCGGTCACATCCTCTGATGGTGTGATGGTTAAAGAAAAGCTTGCTTCGGAAAAGGCGTTCGATCCTGCATAGGACAAGGTGACCTCAGGAGGTGTCGTATCCAGAACAATGTTTTCACTAATACAGGCTGATTCATTGCCATATGCATCTCGAGCCTTCAGATAAACCGTTTTCACCTCATCACCGACAGAAAGCAGCCACGTCGTCGATGGAGTCCACTTCTGCCACGTCCCTCCACCGATGCATGCGGAGGACTCGCTCAAATAGATGGAGTCAATATCCGCGCCACCGACTTCGGCATTGATGTTGAGCTTTGAGGTGGCGGGAGCCCCCGATTCCAAAACCAAGGTCAATGCTGAAGGAGGAGTCGTGTCTTTGAGGACCGGCCACTGAAACACAAGATTCTGCTCTTCGATCACCGCCTCAATGGTTTGACTTCCCTCTGGCAGGCCACTCAAGTCCAAGTCGACTTCCCATAGGCCCTTTTCACAGGTCACGGGAAAAGAGCCCTGATGGCTCCTTATTTGAAACATCATACTTTCGGGTGAGCAGTTTCCTTTGATATGCACAGCAGTCTTATTGTGAGACGTCACAATAATCTGACCATCAAGATCCAGAACCGCCGAGTCAATAGACTTCAGGTGAAGTTCCTGAATAACACTATCTAAAGTGCAAGCACTTTGGAGCAAAAACAGAAGAGTTACCAGAACGCGCATATTATCTCCAGGATGTCTTTACTTATCGGCTCATCGCCGGGAGATATAAGTCTTTCCTTGCATTTTTATTCTATGGACATCAATGTGCTTTTATCACAGGGGAACATCGCAAATGGATTCAACCTCACTTTCTTCACAACTCCCCAAGAGATCCAGGAGCGAAGCCTATTGAAAAACTAAAGGGCATAAAGTATCCACGCTAATCACGAGTTTTTCTTCGCCGAACGCTGTGTTCTTTCAGCTGTATGTAGAATCTGTACTGTTGGAAGTGGTACCCATTATTAGAAGAATATCGAGATGCTGTTGTTAAACAGCGAGTCGTGCGAGTCAGGAAGTCAGTCTTATTTAATTCTTGTTCAGTATCGAAACTATTCCTTTTATGGACAGCTCAATTACGTTGAAGTACAAAGTCTTCATGGATTTCAGCGAATCGGTAAAGAAAATGTGGCAGGACTATCATCGGCTAATAGGGACATCGGCACCAGCGGAGATCCTTGCCGATTTGTTTTGCAATAATGAAAAAGAAGCCAATGAACTTGCGATTTTAGTAAATAAAGGCATCAAGCGTGCTACGGCACAATCTCTTTGGTCTATTCAGAAAACTGGAGGCCAGCTTCCATCCGTGGATGGCATTTTTGTAGTAACCGACTGGGACCGAAACGCCGTTTGCATTGTCAAAACCACCAAGGTTTCCATTATTCCATTCAATAAGATTTCAGAAGAAAATGCCTATCGCGAAGGTGAAGGTGATCGAACTCTGCAGTACTGGCGGCGAGTTCATATTAAATTTTACAAAGAAGAATTCGAAAAAATGGGTCTTATCTTTAATGAATCAATGCCGATTGTTTTTGAAGAATTTGAAAAAGTTTTCCCTTAATCCCGAACCACTTAACTTAAGAACTAGCCAAAGTAATTGTCGAAACCTGGCGCATTCCCGACCGCGACGCCCGCGGGGCCAGCAAGTAATATCCCAAATCCACGAGCACCATTTCCTCTTCTTTTGCGAGTTCCGCAGGCCTCTGTAGTCAACACGAAGGCAAAAGAAAATCATCGAGTCAAAAAGTTAACTTAATTAAGTGAAGTAAGCCCGAGCGAGGACTGTCTGAAGCAAAAGAAGAGGAAATGGTGCCCCGGGCCGGAATTGAACCGGCACGCCCCTGTAAAGGAAGCCCAGGATTTTAAGTCCTGTGCGTCTACCAATTTCGCCACCGGGGCACGCGAACAAACACTCAAACATTTCTTATGATAAAGGTCAATAGTCGAACCCCGAAAATAGAGGCCTTAACCCCTAAAAATGCTTAAATAATCAACAGATAGAAGAAAAAGGCCCCAGCCGGAACGCAAAAAAATCCACCGCGACCATTAACCCCTGGAAACTTGAGCAGCCTCTTTTATCTATGGTACCGTTTTTTGAGTGGTCCCAACGATTAATGGAGCCTGAAATGCTGGTAGACATTTTTAAAGTCTTAAGGAAATTCATCGCTCGCACTCTCATTCTCACGCTCACCGTGGTTCATCCTGCTTACGCCGTCAGAATTCATACAACAGGCAGTACGACCGATATTTCAACCTCCACAACCCCTTTGATCTGTTTAGCCGGAGGTGGCAGCGACAACCGTTGGGGGCAAGGCTGGCGGGCCATGCTGGAAGCCTCCGGTGGTGGCGACATTGTGATCATTCGAAGCGACGGCCAACGCGGAGGCTATGAACCTTGGATCTATAACGATGAAGGTGAAAACGGTTTTCCTCGGGTCAACTCGGTAAAAACCATCACCATTTCCCGAGCCCGGGACGCCAATCGAGCTGATGTGGAACGCATGATCCTCAACGCCGAGTTGGTGTTCTTTGCGGGAGGTGATCAATCTCGCTATATCAACTGGTTTAGAAACTCACGCCTGATTAAGGCCGTCGACTATGTGATGCGCACCAAACGCATTCCTGTGGGAGGCAGCAGTGCGGGGATGGCTCTTCTGGCAGGAATTGATTACCGCGCCGATCTCCCCTCCCCCGCAAACAAAAAAGCTTTTGTGACGTCCGAAGACGCTCTTAAAGATCCCACCGGAAAGTTCCTCGCCCTGGATCGAGAGGTATTGGTTCCTCCCTACATGAAAAATGTCATCACGGAAACTCACTTCAGTCAGCGCAATCGCAAAGGAAGACTGATGGGATTCATGGCTCGCGCCATCTATAATAACTATGACGACATCTACTATGAGAATATCCGAGGAATCGGCGCGGACGAAGGAACTGCGGTTTGTTATGACGATACGGGCATTGCCCAGGTCTATGGAGTTGGAAGTGTCTACTTCCTTCAAGGCCTGACCCCGATTGAGCGGATCCAGCCGGGATCGTCTTTGGATTGGTTCGGCAGCCGCCAAGCTATTGCGGCTTACACGATTAAAGGTTCTGACACCCCCAGCGCCAGATTTAATATGTCTTTATGGCGAGGCTTTGGTGGAATCTCCCAATACTGGTGGATTGATGGGTCCAATCCATTTCTTCCGGTCATTGGGGAAAGCCCCGCTGAGGAATGGCCGACTCGCTAGATACTTAAGCCACGCCGCCAGAGGCTGTCTTGACTCGAATCCAGACACCTAAAAGAATTGCCATCTGTGCGCCGAAGATGCTTGCCAAGAAGGCCGCTCCTCCAGAGCTAAAGCCGTAACTATGAAGTCCTGTGGCCAGAATGTAGTTCACCCCGAACCAGGCCATCAACACAAACATGAATCCAAAAGCGCCTAACATGGTGAAGTGAATATTCTTAAACCAACCCGCGTACTTTCCGTGCAGGATCATCATATAGATCATCAAGGCGATCAGAGACCAGGTCTCTTTAGGATCCCAACCCCAAAAACGCCCCCAAGAATAATCCGCCCAAACGCCACCCAAAATAATTCCCGCCGCCAACAAAACACTTCCCACCTGCATGTTCAAGCGGATGGTTTCATTCATTTTTAACACTTGAGAAAGTGTCATTCGCCCCATGAGAAACATCACCAAGGCCACGTTGGCAATAAACCAGCCAAAGGCAAAACAAGAATAAGACAACGTAATGGTGGTAACGTGAGTGCTTAACCAGAAATTATCCCGAAGCACCGGTGCCAAAGGACGAATGCTACTATCTAGCATGGTCGTTGAAAATCTCATCATAAACAGGACAATAACAATCACCCCTAAAGCAATGCTCAGAACTTTTGCATCACGCTTCTTCCAACTCAGGATCAACCCCAGAGTCAAAATACCAAAACCAGCCCACATCACAGTTTCAAACATATTCGCCACCGGGGCCCGCCCCGACACAAGAGTTCGTAAAACCATGGTCAAAATCTGCAACAGATAAAGAGCAATAGAGGCAAAATATCCATAAACGAATAATCTGGGAATTCGAATAGCCCCCAAGGTCAGCAGAAATGCGACAAGCCCCACCCAGATCGCGACAGAAAAAGGATTCAACCGATCCAAAATAATTTCATACTTCAACGATTCGGCCTCGGAGGACTTCAAAAAACCTTCCTGAGAAAAAAGTGTTTTTTCCAGAGCCTCGGGACTCACGTGTGCGATCGGCTGCCATTGATGGGAATCATCGAGCACTTTCCAATCCTGTCCCGACTCTATCTCTTTCAAAATGGCCAATCCCGTGAGGACGCGCGCCAGACTGAGCGCATATCCTGATTCTTTGTGCCCCTGTCTCTCTTCGTTTTCATATTCAGTTCTTAACACAAACTGATTCTTTTCAGCCATTTCAGGCGGCACATCGTGACCGACGCGGGAAAGAAGTTTCATGACCTTTTCATGATCAACCTTTAAAAGAACTTCACATTTTCGTTCGTTTTGAAGTTGCGCTCTTTGCCCCAGGGAAAGATAACAAAACAACTCAGAATCCGAGACTCCACAATTGTGTGTGAAAACCTTTTTTCGCAATTCCGTGGCATGAACCCGAAGTGGCTTAATACGACCGTCCGCCAAAACAGGAATATTCTCTAAGGACTTGTTCTGGCAGAACTCCTGCGCCTGTGACGTCAGTCCGGTAAATATCGCTAAAATAAAAAGAACTGTTTTCAAATTACACTTCCTTAGAAGCGGCTGTCGCCCGATAAACAATCAGATAATGAATCAACAATCCCACAATAAGAACCAAAGATCCCAGGTATTTAAGCCAACGACCTGGGTCCTGATTCACAGAAAGCACTGAGTGATACTGCCCTTGATCGTCCTGAAAATAAGATGCCTGATAAAACGTAAAACCTTCTTTTTTTAAGGGATGATTCATATAGATGTGAGCGGTTTCATTACCGTCTCCCACCTTCACGAAGGACTCATAGCTTGCAGCCTCCTCCGTTCCCGGGTTCGTTTCCATCTTAAATCTATCCAAGGTCAGCGCAAACGGCAGTCGGACAAGTTTTTTCCCGATAAAACCAGAAACACCCATATCAGAAACGGTGAAATCTTCCCGGGTCGCATCCGACAACCAGACCTCTTTGCTGTCTGCGGAGTCACCTGAAGCTTTCGTGATTCGCACTAAGGCTGCCATGGTGTTTCGCTCACTGTCTTTATGGGCTTTGCCCTCTTCATAGATAAGTTCAGCTCTTTGATCCACACGCTGCTTTAAAAGAGTCATCCTTAAATTCATCCAAGGAAGTCGAACTCCATGGTCGGAGTAGGGCCAGATTTGCCAAGCCCCCTTAACCTGAAAAGCGATATAAATCCGTCCCGACGGGTCTCGGGAGATCAGAACCTGATTTTTTCCTCCGGAGGTCGCTTCGCTGCCGAAAAGACGTAAAGGGGATTCTTTATCCACTTCCAGATGATCTGACATCGGAAACTCAGAGTATTTTGGAAAGAACTTATAAACTTTCCCCGCATAGATGACTTCAATAAAGCGCACCGAAGACTTTTCTACGTGAACACTTTTAAGACTGACAAAAGAGCCATCCTCTAGACGAACCTTTGCCGGAAGCTGCGAGATCTGCAAAGGGCTCTCTTGATTTTTGATATGCAACGTAACAAGGCCACTCTCTTTGGCTTTTGTTTTGCCGCCAAAATCGCTCCACGACAGAAGTTTAACTTTCATAGGCCCCAGTTGCGCCTCGTCTGACAAAATCGCACTTGGAGGAAACATCAGTTCCACTTTTTGTACAACATCGTCATTTTTAAGAAGCCAATCCGTCGCCCAGTAACCCTTTTGTTCAATCCAATTTTTATCAACACTGGCATAGGGATAAAATCGGAGCAAATCAATCTTGAGATCACCGTCATCCAAAAGATGTTTTACAGAGTCTTGAACTCCCACAGTGAAGGGCAACGAAAATTGATACTCTTTTTGTGGCGTCGAAACATAAATTTGATCTTCATTCACTCTGACAAGCTGAGCGGCCTCGTCCGGACTTAATTGAAGTTCCCCATCGAGTCCCTTAATCTTGGTCACCACAGAGCCCGCGATAATAAGCACGATCGCCGCATGAACAATATAAAACCCCGTAAGTCTTTTGCGAACGGGCAAACGGTCCAAAACCGCGACGATCAAACTTAAAACCATCAGCCCCTGGATCACAAAGAACCACCAAGTGAAGTAAACCGCTCTGGTGGCAAAGTGAGTCCCCAAACGACTTTCCACAATCGTTCCGACAATCATCGCCAAAGTGAAAACCCCCAAAAGAGGAATGGCGAATTTCGCAGAGCCCGAGATTTTCCAAATTGTTTTAAGAATTTTCACGAAGCTCCCCCACTTGAATCGCCACGGCGACTTTCGCAAGAATCGTGAAGAGCAAAGCACCAAAAGACCAAATTCCCAGGCAGACGAAAAATTCCACCAACGAAGGTGTATACTCGACCATGTCACCTAGTGGAGTTGGAATAAATCCTGGAATGATAAGACCCATCCCTTTTTCAATCCAAATGCCCAAAACCGCCAGCACACAGGCAAAAATCAGCGTCTTCGAATTCTGACGAAGTTTCGGAGTATAGAAAATCGCCATCGCGGTGAAACTCATCACAATGCTGGCCCAAATATAGGGCTTTAACATCGCGTGCCCATGAGAACCAAAAAACAGATAGCGCATAGATTCCGTATGGACGCTGTCAGTGTAAAACTCTTTATAGATCTCACTGCCGAACAAAAACATATTGATGGGCAAAAAAACCATCGCAATTTTTTTGAGCATGTCGAAGACCTGGGGTCTGACTTTTAACTTTGTAAATAACGTCACCAAAGTGAACACGATGATCAAAATCGCGGGACCTCCCGCAAAAGCACTGACCAGAAATCGCGGAGCCAGGATCGCCGTATTCCAGTAAGGACGTCCTCCCAATCCTGAATACAGGAACGCCGTCACCGTATGAATACTGACTGCCCAAGCGATCGAAACAAAGACAAAGGGAATGTACAACCACTTATTGGGCTTCTTTCCCTTATAAGTCATATAAAGCAAATATCCCGGAACATGCAGATTCAAAAAGAGATACCCATTTAAAACCACAACATCCCAAGCCAAAACGGAACGTGGAAAATTCAAACGTCCCAACACCGGCATCACGTGAGTAAAACGATCGGGACGTCCCATATCCACCAAAATGAACATCAAACACATCGTGATCGCCGTAAAGGCCATCAATTCCCCTAATAAAACCACGTCTTTTACATCTTCACGATGCAGAACATACGTCGGAAACACCAACAAGACGGCAGCGGCGGCCACCCCCACCAAAAAGGTAAAGTTTGCGATATAGGCACCCCAACTAACCTGATCAGTGAGATTGGTGACGATAAGACCGTTTTGCAGTTGATAGATATAGGCAATACCGCCCAAAAGAAAAAGAAATGTAAGAATACTATTCCAAATATAAAAGGCAGGAGGCCCTACGATCGCGCAACGGATCATTCTTAGCCAATAGTTCAAATAGGACTTCATCATCAACCTCAGTCAAAATAATAAAAGAAGCTCGGAATGGTATTGAGCTCTTCTTTCAGAACAAACACACGCTTCGTCTTAAGAATCATCGCCACTTCGCTATTTGGATCCAGAATATTTCCAAACTTTCTAGCTCCAGTAGGACAAGCCTCCATGCAGGCCGGATTTTTTCCTTCACGGGTTCTATGAAGACAGAAATGACATTTTTCAACGACCCCTTTAGGGCGCATCCGATTACTTAGATAACCCTGATCAGGATTGACCTCTTCTTTGGGTACTTTGGGAGTGCTGAAATTAAAACGTCGAGCTTCGTAAGGACAAGCCGCCATACAATAACGGCATCCGATACACCAGTCATAATCAATGACGACGATACCGTCTTTTTCCTTCCAGGTTGCTTCCACGGGACACACCTTGGCACATGGAGGATTATCACATTGGTGACACTGCACCGGCAGATAGTACTTTCCGGCTTTAGGAACAGATTCCCCTTCGTAGTACATATCCCCTTTTTCAAGATTCAGGGTCCCGATATCCATTTCGATCACTTTGATGTACTGAATCTGCGGGTCTCGACTTTGGTTGTTCTCTTTCATACAGGCATAAACACACATCCGAGAACCATTGCACTTTGAAAGATTAAGGCCGTAAGCGAACTTCACTCCGTCTAGCGCCTGAGGGTCTCGAACCTTAACATCCGCTCCATATTTCTTCTTGGTCTCTGTTTCTATCCGCGCAAAAACTTTTTCCTTATCTTCTGCCGTCATCACTTTATAGTGATCCTGAAAAAACTTTTCCCAGGAAAAATCAGACTCAGGAAGAACTTCGCTAGCAATCGCACCCGCCGCCGTTGAGGCCGCAGCAACCCCGCCGACTGTTCCCAAAAGACCTTTTAGAAAACCTCGTCGCTCAACAGGTTGATCCAAGACCTTATCGACTCGCTGACTTACTCTTTCTGACCACTGGTTGATCTTGTCTTTATCAGTGCTGTCCATGAGACTCTTCCTTCTTAATACCCAATTGGGGCTGCGGGGGTGCCGGCAATGCTTTCATAACAGGGAATTTCGGCGCATGTGGATCATGGCACTGAACACAAAGTTGAGGTTCCCCTGATTTTGTCCAAGATCCCATTTTTTTACCATGAATGGCATGATCCCAATCACGTTTCACAAGACCGTGGCACTGACCACAGAGGGTGGGCGATTGCGAATATCTCAACGTCTCTCCCGTTAGAAGACGTAACTTCGTAACATCACTGGGAACATGGCAACTTGAGCAAGTTCCACTCTTGGGAAAGTGTTTACTTTCAAGGTTCGCATGACCTTTCTTTTTTACAAGTACAGAGCCCTTGGAGTGGCACTCAAGGCATTGCGCCTCTTTGACCAACTGTCGACCCCAGCCCTGAAGAGGCAAACTCAAACCTAACAAAAGAACGAACATAATTGATTTTTTCATTGTCGCGAGATTCATACACGAAGCACTTAGGATGCGCAATTTGAGAGCGCCAGAGTGAAATCGTTGCGAACTATTTGCTCTCCACCGGCTGGCATGATGAGCAAAAAAGTCGTCACTGCCAAAGACTTTGACACTCAAAAGAAACAGAGGGAAAAGGACAAGGCTCAATAGCTGGAATAAGATTTGATATTGAACTGTGTGAAGTGAGGACTCGCTTATGACAAGAATGACAACTCTCGTTTTATTGACTGCTGTCAGTCTCCTTCTAAATCTGGGCTGTTCCAAAGAAGATAAATCGGCACCTCTTAAAACCAACTCTGACCTTGTGGTCAGCTATAAGTCCGAAAACATCTACCCCCATACTAGTGCATTTAAAACCGCCACCCACGGGAAAATATTCCAAGCCAACGCAAAATCCTGTCAGACTTGCCATGGCGACGATTATCGTGGGGGCTCCTCTAAAATCTCCTGCAATAGCTGTCACCAGTCCTTCCCTCACACAGCAAGCTTTAAACAAACCACAGAACATGGATCTAAATATCTCGAGGATAGAAATTCTTGCACCACTTGCCACGGAAAAGATCTTAAGGGCGGATCAGCCAAAGTGGCCTGCCTGAACTGCCATCAATACCCTCATGATAAAAAATGGGCTCTGCCAGAAAATCACGGTGCCGCATTTTCAAAGATCAGCAGCAGCCAGTCCGAGATCGAAAATCCGCTGGAAAGAGACCATAGCAAATGCCTGAAGTGCCACGAAAACAAACCGAATGAACCCACGGCCTTTAAGAATCGCCATCCTGAACACTATGTCGCCTGCAACTCTTGCCATGCGGATCTGCCTCATGGTCAGAACTTCATCAATGCTGAAGGCGATGGGTCGACCCGACACTTCCGTTATGTTAAAAATAATGCCGAGAAAAAGGGTTCTTGCTATTCATGCCATCTGAACCCCAAACGCAAAGTGCCCACACTGGACACTTGCCTTTCTTGTCATGAAAAAGAACCGGAGTCCTCGTTCCCTGAGATCGGTTTCGGCAAAGAAGAAGAATAAATTTTAATGAGACTTTTTGGGAATACTGTATTTAGGTCGTGAAGGTGGAGGCTCCGCCTTCATCTTTTGAAACGGCACTAAATGAGGATTATGACATTCCGTACAGTGATACTGCACCTTTTTATCTTTCCACGATCCTGTTCGTTTTCCGTGAATATTGTTTTCCCAACTTTTATAAACATCGGAATGGCACTGATAGCAGACCTTTGATGGCTCCTGAAAGTTCACCTTCTCGCCTTCCGAGCGCAAGAAGTTATGATTGTTTTTATCATGACAGTGATTACAAGACATTTCCTTTTGGCCATGCGCAAGCTTGATATTCTTATGCTCACGTTGGGGCTGTTTCTTCCCGGGAACCAAAGCATAATCCTTCTTGCGGTGACAGTTCGCACACTGCGAATAGATCGCCTTCACAGGCCGCGCCTGCAGCTCTACATTCTCAGAGAGCCCGGTACCGGCCATTGACGTAAACCCCTGACTAAGAACCAATAACAGCCAAAGCACTATTCAACTCCATTTGGGCCGTGACACTTCAGACAGAATCTGGAGCCCCCATTACGCCACACTTCCTCATTTAAGGCCTCGGGATCAATCACGGAATTCGAGTTTCTATGAACATTCAAAGAAGCATTATGGCACATCAAACACTCGGACCGACCCCAGCCCCCCTGATGTTCTTCACTGATGATGATATTAATTCCCCCAGGCCCGTCGGAAACGGTGCCGTAGTTCTCTGTCTGACGACCGTAGTCCTGACATCCCAAAAGAACCATCGTCGATAAAATCCAGGTAAGCCATCTCACTTCACACCTCCTAGGTGGCAGCGCACGCAATAGCTCTTATTATGGCAGGTATCGCATTTCTGTGGACTCATCCTCGCCTCGATACTGTGGAAATACTTGTAGTTGCGGGAATGATTCGTATTCGTCACAGGGTTCCGGGCACTGTGGCATTTAGAACATTGATTTACGGAATGGCAATTTACACACTGACTTGAATCGGCGCGTGCTTGGGTTGCATGCTGACTCTTCCAAACCGCATTCTGATGATTCAGAGGTTTAATATTCAACATTCGATCTTGAGTATCGTGGCAGGTGTAACACGCCTTCGGGGCGGTCGGAAATTTTTCGCCCTGGTGACAGTCGTGACAGATCTGTTTGATGCTCTTTTTAAAGGTGGTTCGCGCCAAGGCTTCTAAAGGAGTCATCTTTTGATCCCGGGACTCCTCGAGATTATGACAATCCGAACACTTGATCTTATTCTGAGAAAACACTTTGGTCTCATGAAACTGATGATCAAATTTTTGAATCAGACCCGTACGGGCAAAAAGAGGCATTGGCAGAAATGCTAAGATCAAAATCCAACGCATCACATTTCCCTCCAATCGTAAATCGTCAAGCGGCTCAAGAAACTGATATCCTGGGAATAGAAGTTATTTCGATTATATTCTCCCGCCACCCAAAGTCGACAATGCTTCCAAAGCCAGGTGGCAAATCCAAGCTGAGTCGAACTCGCCGCGGTTCTTGCGCTGGTAATCTTCTCGTACTCGACGTACTCCTGGCTCATCTCCCATTCCATCTTGTCTGACAAAGGGTGAACCCATCGCACCTTCTCGCCCAATGCCCAACCGCCGAAGCTAGAAAACCGAAAGGCATTGAACTCCACATATTGCCCCTCAGTCTGCCAACGCACCAGGGCCTCAAGCTTTCCGCCCGTTGTGCTTCGTCCTGGCTCCACATCATAAGTATCCACCGCGACGTCTCCACCCGAATACCAGTTTGCATTCCACTTATGCCCGAACGTCAAGGACATCTCCTGAATCTCACTGCGCGAGAAAATACTGGAAATAGGATCTTCCCAAGACTCATCTGCATTCATGCGATACTGTTGCAGACGAACTCCATACGTCGTGTAAATGCTGGGATATAGATCCACGCCCATCTCATGACGATAGCTTGAGAAGTTACCAAGGTTCTTTTCAGCGACTAAGGAAATCTCGGGATGTAGGCTCACTGGCCATTCTTTTTTCAAAGAAGCTTTTCCCCAGGTGTAGTTTTCACGTTGCACGGTAGAGAAATCCCGATTCTCCACTCTTGCACCCCATTTCCATGGGAAAACATCCGCCGTCTTATAGTCGACAAAGACCGCACTGATATTTGCTTCTTCCTCATCATGATCAAGCTCAAACTGTCGGGCTTTCCCCAGCAAAACACCCGCTTCCGCCCGGTCTTCAAAAAACAGATAACTGCTTGAGATCGAGTCCACAACACTGGAACGAATCAATCGATATGTCTGGAAACTGCGCCCAACGGAAAGTTTTGCCTTCTTCTGCGCAAATTCAAACTGCCCATTCAATTGGTACAGATCAAAATCATAGTTTCTTTTTTCAAAGTCATAAGCATAAGAGAAATCAACATCAAAAGATTCCTGCCGGGTGTCAGTCAAATAGCTTACAGAAAATTGCTCATAAAGAGGCATTTCTGTTTTTTTGTCGTCACCTTTTCTTTGCGAGTAATAAGTGTCGGACTGCACGCGCATCAGCCCCGCCTGAGAGACAAAGGGACCTAAGAAAAGCAGCAGAAAAATGGCGGCACTATGGATCTGTTTCATTGATCACCGCCTTTTCTCGACTGTATTCCATCTTTTTATGGCAAGCCGTCGCACACGAGCCGCCCTGGGAATTCTTTTTGTAGATCAAAGGAATGCTCCACCCTAAATATTGGAAGTTTCCTTTGATCAAAGCGCCTTGTTCACTGCCGTGAGGTGTATGGCAGGCTGAACAATTGCGATTTTTCGAGGTTCCCATTAAATGAAGATGGTGAAGATTGGTCTCACCGTTTCTAAACTGAGTCTCATTCAATACTCTCGGTTTATCCTGCAGGTCGGCCTTATGACATTGAAAACACAACTCAGACGATGACGATGCGCCTTTTTGAGGATGCGCGTTCAAATCATACTTTTTTTGCAACAGACCTGTTTGCGTACTGCCATGAATATCGTGGCACTTAAAACACTCCCCTTTTGCCACAGGCTCATGCTGCAGATTTGCGGGAAGTCCGTTCCATGACAAAATAGAACCAATCTTACGTTGATCCGTGGCCGTGACTTCCTTATCGTGGCAATCCAAACACAAACCCACAATACGGTCCTTCTTAAAAAGCTTCTCGTTCTTGGAGGCATGCGGTTCGTGGCAAGAAAGGCATCCTCTTTTCATATCCTTGATCATATGATGTTTAGCTTGCTTAAAGTCCGCCTTGTTCTCGTGACATTTCAAACAAAGCGCAAAGTCACCGCTGGCACTTAGTAAAAACTTGTTCTGACTTTGATGAGGATTATGACAACTTGTGCAGGACTTTTCTGGAATGACCTTATGAACACTTTTTGAGTTTCTGAATTGATGTTCAAATTCTTCATGGCAAAGATAGCAGGTTTTGTTGGTCTCTTTGCCTCCCATCTTAACCAGTCCAGGATGCTGCCCAGGTCCCTTATTCTGGCCGGTGGTTGGGTGACAGACCGTGCAGCCTTGGGACTTCATAGGACCATGAACAAAGGGCCCCTTCCCCATCTCTTGATGACAGGCCGATGTCTGACAAGTCACCTTTGCCGGCGCAGCAAAAGGAACCAAAAGCAAAAATAAGAAGGTCTGTATATTTAGTCCCATGAACGTCGATACTAAAAATCCAAATACAATTCACAGTCAATACATGGATAGGGAAAACCTCCCCCCGTAGAACAACTTCCACCCTACGGATGGGTTGGTAGCTTCGGCATTACTTCTGCATTCATAGGCTGCGAACTATTTAAAACGCTTATAGCGAAGACCGAGTGAACTTCTATGTCGAACTTTTTTTCGAGAGCATCGATTTGTGGCCTTTTCCTGATAAATTTACTTATCAGTGCCGCCCCGTCCTTTGCGTCTCCACCCCAATGCCAGCAGATCTTTGCGGAAAACTCGGTTTTACCCCTCATCTCCATGGATGCCCGTTATCGGGGAGAGGATCAGGGACTCTACATGGATCCCATCACAAAACGACCGTGGAAAGTGCACTATTATTCCATGGCAGAAAAAGCAAAATTCGAACTCTTCCCCCAAAAAGGACTTTTAGTTCATCGCGATGGAAAGAAGGCGGATTCACCTTTTGATGCCGAGTCTTTAAGTTTTGAAAATGCCCTTTTGGTCATCGACAAGGATCTTCGAATCTTTATCCTGCCCTTTGAAGAACGCGGCCGCTATCACCATTCCAGCCTCTCTGCCGGTCAAGATATTCTCTTTGCCGGTACGGCGGCCTTTAGCCAAGGCATTCTTCGAGAACTTAGCGACCAAAGCGGTCATTACCGTCCCAGCCCCCAGCAGACCTTACTAGCCATTAAGGAGCTTCAAAAAATGGGTGTTGATATGCGCATGATGAAACTCAGTGGACACATCGCTAAACATCTGGGAAATAGCTATTCACTGACTCCCAAAGAAGTCCAACAGCTTGTTTTAGACCCCCACTAACTTTCGACGCTCTCGACTCAAGGGATCCTTGCCTGATTTTGCATAAGACTCCCTCACAAATTGAAGTTGTTTTTCGACCATTTGATCAAACACCTGAAGCAACTGATCGTGCTGACGGCAAGAAACATCGAAACCGGAACTCACTCCCAGCAATTCGATCGTTTGATGAATGGCCTCGATGGTTGAATAACAATGAGGATGAGGTTGTCGGCGAACTCGAAATGTTGAGACTTTTTCCGGCGTAAAACAAATCCGCGGCAACTGACTTAGATTTCCACTTTTGCGGATCATCTTCTTGGCCGTTGCCCAGGTTCCATCAATGACAAAAACTCTCAGTTTTTTATTTGGTGGCGAAACTTCAGAACGTTCTGCCTCTGAAAGGTTCGACAAATTCAACGAATCTTCTCCGGGATAAAGAATCACGGAGTGATACCGTGAATCCGTCAAAAGAGCATTCACCTCAGAATGATGAGTATAGTCTTCTCCCGAAATCAAATGGGAGTCTTGCAAACACAGATAGGCCATGCGCCCCGTCGCAATCCGACGTCGCACTTCGATGGGATGAATCAAAATAACAAACTCGATGTTCGTATCCACCTTTTTTACGGCAGAACAATAACAAGTCACCGGAGACTGAAGACAACGTGAACAAAGAACCCGCAAAGAGTCCTCTGCAAACTTCATTTTTTGGCGATTTTTCAAATAGGTCTGTATATCCACGAAGCTTCCTAACGCCCTTGAGAAAAACGTTTCCACTCTGTCAACGTGACCAGCCCTACTGTTTCGGTGTTGGGATCAAAGGCAATTTTGATATCACCCTTTTTAAGCTGTCGCAGAATCTGTTCGACCTTAGTTTCATAGGCAGCCTCGATCACACCATAATCCGTACCTTCACGCTGAATAAAGGCGTCAATCACGCCTCGCAAGGCTTCAGGACTGAGGGCATCCATGGGGACTTCGATAGGAGGAACAGGGTTATCGCGATGATCATTCATATCACCATGCTCAATAATTTTTAAACTGAAGGCAATCGGATATCGCAGAGGTCCTGTAAGCCCTTCATAATTTGAAGAAAGGGTTGAGTTTCCTCTGAAAGCAACGTAAAAATGCCCTTTTTAGAGGACCTTAATGATCAGCACAAGCAACGTCAGTTTACGATTTGGTGGCAAGAAGCTTTTTGAAGACGTGAATGTCAAATTCACCCCGGGGAACTGCTATGGCCTCATCGGTGCCAACGGCGCTGGGAAATCAACCTTTCTTAAAGTTCTCTCCAAAGAGATAGAACCCAATACGGGCGAAGTACATATTGCCTCTGACTTAAGACTTTCTATTCTTAAACAAGATCACTATGCCTACGACGAACACCCGGTCCTCAAGACGGTTCTGATGGGAAATGGGCGTCTCTATAAAATCATGGAAGAAAAGGATCAGCTTTACGCCAATCCTCATTTTTCAGAAGAAGACGGCGTACGGGCCTCTGAACTGGAAACCGAGTTTGCCGAGCTGAACGGCTGGGAGGCTGAATCTGAAGCCGGAGTTATGCTGGCGGGTTTAGGTATTACCGACGAATTTCACTCAAAACTGATGAAGGAACTCAACGGTGGGGAAAAGGTCAAAGTCCTTTTAGCCCAAGCCCTGTTCGGACAACCCGACATTCTTCTTCTCGACGAGCCCACGAATCACTTAGATATCTACGCCATTCAATGGCTGGAAGAGTTTTTATTCAACTTTCAGAATACCGTCATCGTGATTTCCCATGATCGTCATTTTTTGAACAAGGTCTGCACTCACATTGCCGATATCGATTTTGGCAAGGTCACCACCTATTCTGGAAACTACGACTTCTGGAGACAGGCCAGCGAACTCAATCAAAAACTTCTTTCCGATCAAAATAAGAAAAGTTCTGATAAAGCCGAAGAGCTCAAAGCCTTTATCCAAAGATTCAGTGCGAATGCCTCTAAATCACGCCAAGCCTCATCGCGACAAAAGCAACTTGAGAAGCTTGAGTTCAATGAGCTTCCTGCGTCTTCACGCAAGCAGCCTTTTATCGGTTTTGATATCAAACGCGATCTGGGCAATGACATCCTCGTGGTGGATCGCCTGAATAAGTCCCTGGAAGGGGAAGCCCTTCTTCGCAACGTCAGCTTCACCCTTAAAAAGGGCGACAAAGTCGCTCTTGTCGGAAAAAACGATTTGGCCAAAACTTTACTCATGGAAATTCTGGCCGAAGAAGTTCCGGCGGACTCCGGCACTTTCACCTGGGGAATCACTACGTCACGCAATTATTTTCCGACTGACAACTCAAAGTATTTTCAGGGTGATGAGACCTCTTTGGTCGACTGGCTCAGACAATACTCGGAAGACAAGGATGAAACTTTCTTGCGGGGCTTTTTAGGAAAAATGCTTTTTAGCGGTACAGACGCATTAAAAGAACCCAAAGTTCTTTCCGGCGGAGAAAAAGTTCGCTGCATGTTCTCAAAAATGATGCTGTCTGGGGCTAATATTCTAATCCTGGATGGACCGACCAATCACTTGGATCTGGAAAGCATCACGGCAGTCAACGAAGGCCTCCAGCGCTTTAAGGGCACCGTGATCTTTACCTCTCACGACCACGAATTGATCCAAACTGTCGCCAATCGTATTATCGAGATTGATGGCGGAGTGGTTTACGATAACCACATCACCTATGAAGAGTATCTCGAATCCAAAAAGAAATAGAAAGCACCTAAAACATTGAAATTTCTGGAGGGGGACGAAGAATCCACTCCCCTCTTTTTTCCCAGCAGAAGTCCTCAAAGCGACGAGGACCATGCCCCGTAATTTCTTTTACGGATTCTGATACTAACGACGTCTGCCCCTCTCGGGTCGCCCTATGCATACTCATGATCAGATCCGTTGACCAACGATCCGCACCGGCTTTTTCTAAATTTCGCAAAGCCACCTCTTCAGTGACCGGCACATAAACCACCCGTCTTTGCACCTGGTGCGAAATTAAAGACAGGGCCTCCGCATTGGAAAGAGCCCGCTCTCCCGTCAAGTCAAAGCTTTGCCGATCATAGCGCCACGGATCTAAAAGAATTTTTTCAGCCACCTCGGCAGCATCCCGAGCATCTAAAAAGGAAGTTCGCCCCTCTCCTTGAGGCAGATAAAGAACTCCTTGTCGCAAAGAGTCTCCAAAAGGAGAAATAAAACTCTGCATAAAAATATTGGGGCGAAGAATACAGATGCGAACACCGCCGTCTTTAAGTATCTCATCGACCTCCCCTTGAACCTTTTGAAACAGATAAGGAGAATTTGCCGAAGCCCCCAAGCCTGAGACACGCAAAATAAACTGCACCCCCGCCGCACGGGCCGCTTTAGCGATATTTTCAGCCTGTGGCAACATTTCACCTGACAGTGGTTGAAGAAAGAACAGGACATCCACGCCCCGAAAAGCCTGCTTCAACAAAGTGAAGTTGTCATAGTTCAATGACAGCCCTGGCACCCCTTGGGGAAGTCGTTCCAAGGAGCGCGAAACAGCTATAAAATCCGCCCCTGCCTGACGAAGCCTATTCACCACTTCTTGGCCCATGGTGCCAGTAGCTCCCGTAACCATTATTCGAAGCCCCATAACAAGCCTCCTTATAAAATTATGCTGCCAATCAGGGATTAAAGAGATCTGTTTCTTGGCAAGAGTCCGCTTGACTCCCCCCCGGTTTCACGATCTAAATACTTAAGTGAATTTTTTTGCAGAAAACCTTCAGGTTTTTAAAAAAGTCTTCCTTCCGCTCTTCGCCCTGGTTGTTTTGTCTACCAACATCGACCAGTACCTGAATCTTCATATCGAAAATGCTCTTAGAGACCCCCAAGGAGCTCAGCAACAGGTCTATTTATGGGGATTTCTCTCGATCATAAGCAGCATTCTCTTTCCGGTCCTTTTGATGAGCATTGCCCTTTATGCCTTCAATGCTCAGATTGGCTGGACGAAATCCCTCGAAGAGTTTTTGAAGAAAAATCTAAATCAAATTTACATCGAAACTCTCCGCTCCTGGGGGAAAACCCTTCTTTGGTCTCTTCTCTTGATCCTGCCGGGCCTCTGGAAATATCTGGAGTACTCTCTGGTTCCCTTTGTCGTCACGACCTCCCCTCGTTATGAAAAGGGCCAAGAGGACGCCCTTCAGCGATCCGCCCAGATCGTTCGCCATCACTGGGGAAAGGTCCTTGGAGTGATGATATTTTTTCACCTTTTTGTGCCGCTGGTTCTAACCGCCCTTTTTGATTCCTATCGACTGATTTGGAAGACGCCGCTGCAAAGTCTTTCTTTGTCAGCACTGGACACTTATCTGCTTTTAGTATCAACTCATATACTGTTTAATATCTTTAGAAGCGAGGTTCGAAAAAATGACGCTCATGTTTAACTGGAAAGACATTAAAAATCGTGGACGTGGATTGACTTTCGATGACGTACTTATTGTACCAGCCCGTTCTGATATTCGTTCTCGCCGGGACCCGCAACTGACTTCAAAATTGACAAAAAATATCACGATCGAAACTCCGATCATCAGCGCCAATATGGACACCATCACAGAGTACGACATGGCTTTAGCGATGAACCAGCTTGGTGGCGTCGGCATCCTTCATCGTTTTATCACCATCGAAGAACAATCTTCCCAAGCTCGCCGCCTAAAAGAAGCGGGCGTTAAAAACATCTCAGCAAGTGTCGGAGTGGGAGAGGAATTCAAAAGCCGCTCTAAAGCTCTCATCGATGCCGGAGTCAATCTGATCACCATCGACATTGCTCACGGTCACTCCGTACAAATGATGGAAACGATGAAATGGCTGAAAGATCAATATCCTCAGGTAGACATCATTGCCGGCAACATGGCCACCCCTGATGCGGCTCGCGATTTAATCGAAGCCGGTGCGGATGCCATTAAAGTAGGTATCGGTCCGGGCTCAATGTGTACAACAAGAATCATCACGGGCTGTGGTGTTCCTCAGTTGACGGCGGTGGCCCTTTGCGCAGAAATTGCTGACAGCTACGGCGTTCCCGTTATCGCTGACGGAGGTATTCGCACGTCAGGAGACATGGTGAAAGCCTTCGCCGCTGGAGCCAGCATCGTTATGCTTGGAAGTATGCTCTCTGGTACTATTGAGACTCCGGGCGAAATTAAAAACGGAAAAAAACAATACCGTGGCATGGCTTCAAGATCTGCCCAAGACTCTTGGCGTGGCGGCGTTCCTGAAGGCATGGCTCCAGAGGGCGAATCCACCCAAGTCAGTGTCAAAGGACACGTCAAAGACGTTATTTTGGAAGTCACGGGCGGGATTCGCTCTGGAATGAGTTACGTTAACGCGACCTCTATTGCTGAAATCCGTGAGAAAGCTCTCTTTATGGAAATGTCAGCAAACGGAGTTGCCGAATCTCGCGCGCACGGAGTAAAACTCTAAGAATGTCGAACTCGGACTCTCGTCCTATTGGTGTTTTTGATTCTGGAATTGGTGGACTCACCGTTCTTAAGGAATTGGCTTTACAGTTCCCCCAAGAAAATTTTCTTTATTTGGGGGACACGGCCCGTTTGCCTTATGGGTCTAAATCTCCTCAAACCATTCGTAAATACTCTGAGCAGAATATTCATTTCCTAGAAAAGCAAAACGTCAAAGCGATTGTCATTGCTTGCAACACAGCTTCCAGCCAATTAACGGAAAAAGAGTTTGATGGCCTCCCTATTTACAATGTCATCGAACCTGGCTCTCAAAGAGCTTTGGAACTTTCCCAAACGGGAAAGATCGGCGTTCTCGGAACCCGAGCCACCGTCAACAGTCAGGCTTATACAAAAAAGATTCATGAACTCAATGCCAAAGCCGAAGTCTTTGATCAGGCCTGTCCCCTTTTTGTCCCTTTGGCGGAAGAGGGTTGGGATTCTGATCCGGTAACCAATTTGATTGTTTTCCGCTATCTCAGTCCTTTACTGCAAAACCACATCGACACTTTGATTTTAGGCTGTACTCATTATCCGATCCTGAAAAACTCCATCGCCCGCGTCACGGGTTCGTCGATTGAGTTGGTTGATTCCGGCGAAGCCATTGCACGTTGGCTTGAGCGTGACTTTAAAGAAGGACGCTTAAAGCCCAACACCGAAACGTCCTCCCGTCGTATTGATATTATGACAACGGATTACTCATCTCACTTCACCGAAGTGGCCCATCGTATCCTAAAACCCGTCAAAGCCGACGACTTCCGCATCGTCGACCTTTAAAAGGTACGCCGTACCTTTTTGCATTGCGCCTCGTCAGGGACGGCCTTTTTCTTAAAGACAGATTTCTAATGGCAGCTCTTGAAGATTATAGAGGCTGGCCATGGAGTAGCCATAGGCTCCCGAATCCATGATAGCAACAAAGTCTCCCTCTTGAACTTTGCCTAAGGTGCGCTCCTTAGCGAAGAAATCCGACGACTCGCAGATCGGCCCCACGATGTCGGCCTTCATTGTCTCCAGGGTCTTTTTTAGTGGAAAAATCAAATGCTCTGCTTCGTAGAGGGACGGGCGAATCAGATGATTCATCCCCGCATCCACAATAACAAAAGTTTTTGCACTGGTCTTTTTAACATATTGAACTTGAGTAATCAGAGCCCCGCAATGCCCCACCAGCCAACGCCCTGGCTCGGTTTGCAACTCGCACTTCAGATCCGCCAATGTCTCCATCGTGATCTTGGCATAGTCCTTCAAAAGGCTTTCTTCCAGCTCGATGTCCAATCGGTCGTAAAAGATCCCCAGCCCACCGCCAAAATCAAAACGCGTGAGGCTAGAGAACATCTTTTGTAGATCAACATAGACCGCCTTCAGGCGTTTCAACGCTTCTTGGTACCCCGAAAATTCCAACATCTGAGATCCCAAGTGAAGACTGATCCCCACAAGACTTAAAGAGTCAGAATAAGTTTGCAGACACTTCACCAGATCGGGAATCAGCGAAAGCTCCATACCAAATTTATTATCTTTTAAACCCGTGGCAATGTAGGGATGAGTTTTAATATCAATATCCGGATTTAATCGTAACGCCACAGAAGCCTTGCGCCCCAAAGATCGCGCCATCGCGCCAATGCGCTCAAGCTCAGGCAGACTCTCCACATTTATTTGGTAAATTCCCAAAGTCAGAGCTTCCGAAATTTCATGGCGAGTTTTCCCGACTCCGCTATACACAATATCCTGGGGATTAAAGCCGCTCTCCAAAGCTCTTTTGATTTCCCCTAAGGAAACGACATCGGCTCCCGCCCCCAAACTTTTCAATTTCTGCAAAACCTCAACATTCGGATTGGCTTTCATTGCATAAAAAACACGGGTTCCTGGCAAGGCCTTAACCATGGCTTGATATCGTTGCGCCACAAAATCAAGATCATAGACATAAATGGGCCGCATATAGTTTGCACACAGAGGCAAAAGTGGTTTTTTTAACGGCCCAAGGCACAATTCATTATTGATGTATTCCATAAAAACCTCGTGCTAGTATCATGGCGCAGGAAGGATGAATTGTCATGAAAACTTCTATTTTTACCTACACCTCCAAGGGCATGCCCGTTCCCGCTTATGAGTTTCACAACGGCGGTCCTGAAGTATTAATTCTCGGCGGCGTCCATGGGGATGAGGTCGAAGGTGTTATCGCAGCTCAAGAGCTTTTAAAACATTTTATGACAGCCTATCCGTACAAATTGAATATCACTCTGGTTCCTCAGTTTAACCTTGAAGGAGTGATTTTCAAAACACGCGGCAATGGCAATGGCGTGGATCTGAATCGCAACCTTCCAACCAAAGATTGGTCTCCTGAAGTTAAAACTCCACGCTATCACCCCGGCCCCTTTGCCGGCAGTGAAAATGAAAACAAAGGATTGATCGATTACTTGGAGAAGAAAGCACCCATTTTTGTTCTTTCTTTGCACTCCTGGCATCCTATTTTGAACGTCAACGGAGATTGCCATAAGGTCGCCGCTATTTTAGCAAAGCATACCGGCTATAAAATTGATGACGATATCGGCTATCCGACGCCAGGCTGTCTGGGCACCTTCTCGGGCCTTGAAAGACACCTTCCCACTCTGACTTACGAGATTGAGCGAGGCCTATCTGCTGAAAAGATTATTGAAATCCATGTTCCGGCTATTCTTGAATCCTTGAAAGCCTTGGAAACATAGTCACATCTTCTGAAGGAGATTTTATGCAAAATGACGTGAACAAAATTTACTCCGACGTCCAAGCTGGAAAAACAACGGACCTTCTAAACACTTCCGAACTGAAATCCGTTTTCGAGGTCATCGAAGGCCTTGATGCCGGAAGACTGCGTGTTTGTGAAAAAACCGCCCAAGGGTGGATCACTCACGAGTGGATCAAAAAAGCGATCCTTCTTTATTTCCGCATTCAAAAGATGGACGTCATGACCAGCGGCGACTTCACGTACTATGACAAAATCCCCGTGAAACAATGGAGTGAAGAAAACGGCGTTCGCGTCGTTCCACATGCTCTGGCTCGCAAAGGAAGCTTTATCGAAAAAGGGGCCATCCTGATGCCTTCTTACGTGAATATCGGGGCCTACGTAGGCTCCGGCACGATGGTTGATACCTGGGCGACCGTGGGATCTTGCGCACAAATTGGGAAAAATGTGCACCTTTCTGGAGGCGTGGGCATTGGCGGTGTTCTTGAGCCCGTTCAAGCAACTCCCGTGATTGTTGAAGACAATGCTTTCATCGGCAGCCGCTGTATTGTCGTCGAAGGGGCCCTGATCGAAGAGGGCGCGGTTCTGGGCGCTGGAGTGACTATCACAGCAAGCACTAAGATCATTGATGTTACCGGAGCTTCTCCCGTTGAATACAAGGGTCGCGTACCCGCAAATTCCGTAGTCATCCCTGGAACTCAGATGAAAGAGTTCCCAGCAGGACAATACGGAGTTCCTTGCGCTCTTATTATTGGAAAAAGAAAACCCAGCACAGATCTTAAGACGTCGCTGACAGACGCGCTTCGCGACTACCAGGTCAGCGTTTAATTATTTCATTCTCAATGCGTCGGAGGGCTCAACTTCCGACGCCGTTCTTGCCGGAATATAAGAACCAAACCAGGCGATCAACGCACTGATCACCAAAACCCCGATCACCAAAGATGAATCCACCAAGGCCGGGATTGAAGGATCATAATAGATTTGTGAATCCGCCAACTGAAGAGGGTTGGCTTGAATGTAAAGACTGACCCCCGTCCCCACGATCACACCGGTTAAAACTCCCATAAATGCCAGTAGGAATCCCAGTTGCGTGAACGTCTGAACAGTTTGCTTGGCTGAAAAACCAATCGTTCTTAGAATCGCTATATCTCTTTTCTTTTGAGACAACAGCAGAGCTAACACAGTAAGAATAGAACTCGCCGCGACCATCCCCGCCAAACCCAAAAATGTTCCAATCGTCAATTTTTCAAGTTTCAACGCATAAAGAAGAGCCGAGTTGCGATCCATCCACGTTTCAACACTCACATCTGAAAACTTCATCAGATCTTCTTTGACGTCTTGAATCTTAGACTCGTCCGCCAACCAAACTTCGATCCCCAGAGTTCTCATTCCTTCATTGAGTAACGAATTGAGAGCCGCACCTCGTTGATAAAAAAGATACTGGGAATCAACATCCGCAAGACTGGTCGTCACGATACGCTTAATTCGGACTCTCTCAAATTTGGGCGTCTCTCCAGGAGGCAGCAACAGCCCCGCAGGAGAAACCAAAGTGATATAATCCCCTTCAAAAACACCCAAGGATTGAGCCAGATCAACACCCATGATCACTTCGCCTTCCCCTGGAACATCGGAAGGGTCCCAAAAATAAGCGGGGGAATCTTTATCCTGGTTTTTCTTTTCCATTTTCTGAAGCTGCTCAATAAAATGCCCCAGACTTTCCTTCGTCACTCCACGAGCAATTCCGCCACGGAACTGACCATCCTGACTGCGAATGATGACGTCCTGGCTTTCGTACACATAAGCCCGATTTCCAACGTCTTCATGCAAACGCTGATAAACCGGATGAGCTTCTAAAATCTCGGCGTTTTGCACTCCTGGAGCTGTGACGTAAAGATGAGGTTCTAGGCCGACAATACGTTTTTTAATTGCCGCATTCATCCCATTCATGACAAAGAGGACAACTAAAAAAGCTGTCACGCTGATCGCGATCCCCACGATAGACAACCAGGAGATGCGTCTAATTAAAGACCCCGCTCGCTTGGAAAATATAAAATGATGAAAAAGATGCCCGACCAGCATCTTTTAATAATAGAACTTCAACAATGGGTTTCAAGATATTTATCCCCTGACATCAGACAGCACAGACTTGCCCCAGGGGAATTGGGCTATTTTGCCTGCGCTGGCATTCTTTGACTAGCCTCTTCATCCTTGACCTCACGGACGCTGCCTCGCATGAAGAAACTTTTTTGCATGGCTTTAAGAACCACCACAGTCTCATTAAGAGCCTCTACCAAGCGCACACTGGCTCCTGGCAACTCACCTTCCACGGCCTGTACGGCGGGACCGAGGGCCTTAGTGACTGTCGCCAAGTTCCGAGTCATCACAGCCAAGTCTTTAGCAAGATCAGGATTCTGCTGATTGAGCTCCGGCAAAATGCGGTTGATCTCGTTTGTCGTGACGGCCAGGTTCCCTACCAACTTCTGCACACCCTCATCGTGTGTCGCTTGGCGAGAAAGCTTAATCACTTCCACCGACATGGTATTCAAATTCTTCACCAAAGGATCCAGGCGATCGATAACCCGCACCATGCTTTCCGCACGACTTTTATCGGCGAAAGCATCCATAATGACCTGCATACTCTCAAGAATTCCACCCAATTTTGTCAGATAAGAATTCATATTCTTACCGCTCATCAAGGACATCAGATCCACCGTCTCCAAAGACTTAATAGAACTTTGTGGAGGCATCAAACTGAACTGCTCGCTCCCCACAGAAAGATCCAGGACCCTTTCACCGATAATGAAAGGACGGACTAACTGCACAGTGCTGTTTTCACGAATTCTATTTTCAAACTTACCCAAAATATAGAATCCCACGCGAATCCGATTGTCGCTTTCAAGCTCTACAGTTTCAACAGCGCCCGCACGAAGACCGGAAATCTGCACCAAGGTGCCTTGATGAATTCCATCCGCATTCTCAAACGTCGTCGTATAACGAACTTTTGGCTCAAACCAGCCCTGTTTGATAGCGGCACTGAGCCCGGTTAAAATGACTCCGATGATCGCAAACAGGATAAAAAATCCCGCCACTCGTTCAAATTTGCTTAATTTCACTTTCATCATAGATGAACAACTCTTTTCTCAGGATCTACAGCTTGATAATAAAGCTGCCCTTCATCCAAGTGAATAATTTGATAATCGAAATGATTCATAAACTTTTCGTCATAAGAGCTGACGAAGATATGTTTAAGGTAACCTTCTTTACGAAGACGATGGATGTGGTCCACAAAAGAATAAATACTATCCTGTCCTAACCCCACACTCGGATCATCTAAGAGCAACATCTGAGGACGCATCACTACAGAACGCATCAAACACGCCAACTTACGTACACGCCCAGGAACGTGCGCCGGTCTTTCATGAGCGAATTTCTCTACACCGAACTCTTTAAACATGGCATCCACACGAAGTTTGGCTTCTTCGGGAGAAACAACCTTGTGATACAAAAGAGGCAGCATCAAATTGTCATGCAAAGAACGATTGTTGATAAGTCCGCCGTAATCAAATGAATAACCAATTTCAAGTCGATAAGGCAAAAACTCCTCAAAAGACATTTCCACGACATTTTCGCCATTGATGAGATACTTACCGGACTGAGGAATCTGCAGGCCAGCCAGAATCTGAAGCAAAGAACTTTTCCCTGCCCCTTCTTCGGCCTTGACCCATAAGATCTCGTTCATAGGGAAATCAAATTCAACATTTTGTACAATCGGATCTTGTCCTTCATGAGTGAACGAAACACCTTCAAATTTAAGACTCTCGATTTTCATTAGACCACCCCTAAACTGCGAAGTTGATTTAAATAAAATAAAGCTGAAACAATAAGATTAAAGACCACCACAAAGATGATACTGTTCACCACGGCTTGCGTGGTTACCTGTGGGACCTCATGGGGACTGCGTTTCACCGACAACCCCTGATAGCAGGAGACAACAAAAATAATCATTCCACTAAAGCCGTTCTTCAAAAGAAAGATCAAAGCATCCTCTTTAGCGACAGCCTTCATCAAAGAGTCCGTATAAAATGCCATCGGCATATCTTGTAAAAAGCGAGTCACAAGAAATCCGCCGATCAATGCAATCAAGTTGAAATAAAATGCCAAAGCTAAAACACTGATAATTCCGCCAACCACCCGAGGAAAAACGATAAAACTCATCGGGTTGATTCCCATGCTTTCCAAAGCCTCAATCTCACGATTGGCCCGCATGTTCCCGACCTCCGAGGCGACGGCAGTTCCCGAGCGCGCGATCACAACCAGAGCCACCATCAAGGGCCCCGCTTCACGCAAGATCATCACAATGAGGAAGTTTCCGATCATCTGGGTCCCACCCAGCAAAGAAAGATTCGAGAGGGATTGAAGGATCATCACGGCTCCGACCCCTAAGGCCAAAACCGAAATCAAAGGTAACGCCTGCCAACCCGTAAAATAGATTTGCGCAGAAATAACTCCCACAATCTGACGGAACCCCTGAGCCTTATCCAGAACGGTGGCACGAAGAGAAAGATAGACCATCAAGAGAACACGTATTGTGTACTCCACATTCTTCGTAACAAATCTGCCTAGCGAGTCAATTTGCGCCAGCAAAGAAGTCATGATTGTCCCTCGATTTCTCTAAGGACTTATCGGATTTATTGCATAAAAAACATTTAGATGAAGGTCCTGTTTTAATAGGCCCAGAAGGAGTAAAAAAGAGACTTCAAAGCTTCAAATCCCGTTTCCCAGACTGAAGACTCGTAACGTCCCCCAATGATCGCATGTTTTTGAATGTAGATATTCTCAGGAAATGTCGCTCGGAAAGTTCGATAAGAGCGATACATATGCAGTCTTGACGTCACTAACAGGATATCTCGGCACTTTAAGGCCTCAACAATAGGAAGACTTTGCTGGGCATTCCCATAGGTAGTTTCAGAACGACGATCCAACACCACATCATTTTCCGTGAGGTTCCCGTAAAAGGACCACACCGGCATAATCTCGCGAAGTCGTGCGTTGGAGTAGACTCCAGAGATAATCAGCTTTTTGACGTTTTGATTGGCCAGGAGATCAAACCCCTCTCGCACTCGCCCCGCCCCCCCAGTTAAAACCACCGCACAATCAGCCGTCGGTGTTTTCAACCAGGACTGCACGGTCTCGCTTTGGACTTTTTTGTACTCATCGTAAAAACGAAAGACAACCACTCCACTGAAAATCAGAAGAATCCAAAAAGAACGAGACCGCAAAAGGGACTTAGCGATGCGCAATGACTTCGATCTCCACGTTCACACCTTTAGGAAGTCCCGCAACCGCCACTGTTGATCGAGCAGGAGGAGCCTCTTTAAATGCCTTCGCGTAGATCTCATTGACAGTCGCAAAATCGTTCATGCTTGTCAGGAAGATCGTGGTTTTAATGATATGAGAATAATTCAAACCTGCAGCCGCCAAGACAGCATCAATATTCTTCATCACCATCTCAGTTTGAGTTTTGATGTCGCCAGTGAAGACTTCATTGGTTTTGGGATCAATAGAAATTTGCCCAGAGCAGAAGAGAAAATCACCCATTTGCACAGCTTGAGAATAAGGACCTACGGCTTTAGGCGCATTGTCAGTATGAATAACCTTTTTCATTTTCATATTTCCTTTATGTTAGAAGTAAAAAACAATACCAGCGTTGAAAGGACCGTCAGCAATAGTTCTAAAGCGAACATTGTCAGCCGAGATCACACCGACTCCACCCTCAAAGGTAAATGCCAATGAATCTAAGCCCGTAAAAAAGAACTCTCCACCGAAAAGAGCATTCAACTCAAATCCAGATTCTTTTTTCCCGGCCGTCTCGAAGTTGACAAGCCCTAAAGAGCCCCCCATGTAGAAGTTCATATTGTCTTCTTTGAAAACAACACGACGGACTCCTGCATTAAAAGAAAACTTAGAGTAATCTTTCTGCGTATCAATTCCCAAACCTCCAGAAAAAGCGATATCCGAAACTGGGTAATAAACCGCTGCAAGCTCTGGCAAATCCAGTGATGTATTTTTCTTTACGCCAACACCAAGGCGATTGGTCAACTCTTTAGCCTCAACCTGTCCTGCGAACGCAAGCAAGCAAAGCGCGATTGCCATTTTCTTAAGCATTCTTAACTCCTCTGTTATCACTCATTAAGCCCTCTCATTAAAAGCAAAACGTCTCTGAGGCGCAAAAGGATTCTGCTCATAGCAACCGGTGTCATAAGTCATCTGACAGTCACTTGCGCTCACCACATTTTCATGCGATTTCAAGGTCATGCGCTTTACTGTCATCCTGATTCTGCTTAGTGCCTCCACCGCGTTCTCATTCCAGCGCGGCGACGGCTATGAATATCTGACTCCCCAAGAAAAAGACATGCTTGAGAAGACTCTCGAGCAATCACCGCAAACCAGCTTATGCTCGCGAACTGTCGAATTTGCCAATAAGTCTCGTGAAGAATTTCTTCCCCGGGGGCCTAAGTCTGACTTCATACTCGTCGATAAGCAAAGACGCTTGATTCACCTCCTTCGCGATGAGCAGGTTTTGGCCACCTACCGCATGGCTTTAGGAGGCCGCCCTGTCGGTCACAAAGTTATGGAGGGGGATGAGAGAACCCCGGAGGGTCTTTACTTCTTTGATATGAAAAACGAACGCAGTGATTACCACCTGAGTCTTCGCATCAACTATCCGAACTCGAGAGATCTCAGGAGCGCCAAAGAGAAAGGCATCTCAGACCCAGGCAAGGACATTATGATTCATGGGCTGCCCAACAGTTGGATCAAAAGAAAACTCATTCGCCATCCTCGCGATTGGACCAGAGGCTGCATGGCCGTGACCAGTTCTGAAGTGGAAGAGATTTTCGCATCCGTTGAATTAGGAACTCTGATAGAGATCTGCCCTTAGATCAGGGCGTCAGCAATGGCACTTAGAAATTCGGGACTGAAGTTTTGCAAGGAGGTATTTTCCGCCTCCCACAGCTTCTCTTTAAGAAAACGAAACCCTACTCCCGTCTGCTTCATGGTTGTCAGGACTTCTTTATCAATCTTTTCAGCAAACATCAAAAGCTGAGCCTCCACAGGCAATTGAGCGGCAGGAACTTGATTGGGAAATCCCTTCTCATTCGCTTTTTCGTGGGTGCAGACTAAAACGCTTTTGACTTTTTCATCCATTGGAACTTTTTTGATAAGACAACGATTCAAAGATAACAGCGGATGCTTTTCAAAACTCTTTTGCATCTTTTCTTCAATGTTCTTTTCCTTAGACAGCAGGTACTGTCGAGTGAGGTCCTCTTCTAGATCGTACAAACCCACATCCATCAACAACCCCGACAACAAAGTTGTCATCGGGTCTCCTTGTCCGCTTTTTACAGCGATCAATGTCGCATAGGTCGCAATCCAAGGTGCACGCCAAAACAGTGAAAAATCATCATCCAAAGTTTCCCGAAAGACATCCCAGAGGTTCTCTTCGGTCCGCATGACCTGAAACAGTTCCTCCGCGAGCTTCTTAATCTTCTCATAAGCACTTGCACAATGACCCTCTGACTTAGAGGCAAAGTCAAAGAGAAGACCTTCATTCAGGTAACACGAATAATAACAGAGGTTCAAAAAAAGCCCTCGTGCTCTTTTCTTCAACCCGATTCCCGACATATCAAAATAATTACTGATATATTGAAAATACATATCGCTGTCTTTGGCTTTGATAAATAATCCCTCAGCCGCAGCTATGCGCTGAAATCTCTCATCAGAAAGAACGGTATTACTATGCGCCACAGCCAGGTACCTTTGATTTAAAGGCAACTGAATAAAAGTAGGAAAAGTGATTGTGGTCATTGAAAACAAATCTGAGCTTTGAATCTGATAGTATTGAGAACGACAACGATAAAGACATATGTATTCGAACTTCAGGGTCGAAAAAAACTCAAACGATGACAAAGGACTCACCCGTGGATTTTGCGCGCCTTCTAAGTTTTCTTTGGGGCCCATCACCGTCACCACTCGAGAGCGAGGAAACAGTCGCAAAACCTCATTCACTCGAGACTCAAAAGAAGATAAACTTTCTGCCTCTTCTTGATCTAACAAAATCAACTGAGCCTTTAGCAGATCTCCCAGATGTCCCTTCTGAGTATCTTCAAATTTTACTGTGCGAAAAGTAATGAAATGGTTCGAGATCGCCACTTTGGCGCGAGCAAGCACGTCCTCTGACTGGGTAAGAATCAGAAGCTCTAGTTTCTGTCTAAAAAGGGAGTTTTTTCTCTCTTCGGTCATGAATCTACAACCAAAAGCTTAATGTACTGACCTAATGACTGCCAACAAAACTTTTCCCCGTTGACATTTATTGGTCCCACGCAAATGCTTAAATCTATATCAGCAAGGAAAGGACCCCATGAAAAAGCTTATCGCTCCGATTATTACCCTCCTTTTGTCTACAAATTCATTTGCGGCCCTTTTATCCCCCGAGGGCAATACAGAAAAGGTCGAGAAGGTCACTTTGTCCGCAGCAGCGACTGTGAACATTGAAGGTGAAAATCTAAAATTAAGTTCCGTGGGTGCCGGTTTGCGTGCAAAAAAAGTGGTCTTCGTGAATGTGAAAGTCTACGTCGGACAGCTTTTCGTCGCTTCACCAGAAACCTTCAAAAAATCAGAAGCAGAGGCCTTAGGGTCTCTTAAAGATCAGAAGGCTGTTGCTATACAGCTCCACTTCCTTCGCGACGTGGATGCAGATAATGTTCAAAAATCTTTCAAGGAAGCCCTTAAAGCCAATGGAATTGACACAGAAGACGCGTCCCTAAAGCAGTTCCTGGACTCTGTCTCCAAGGGCGGAGAAGCCAAAGAAGGCAAAGCTCTTTCAATCCTGGGAGCAAAACTTAAAGATGGCAGTGAAGCCATTTATTACGAGACAACCGGTGGCAGCCTCTCTGAAATTAAAGGTCCTGCTGGTTTCACAGAGAAGATCTTCGCTATTTGGCTAGGAAAGCCTGCTGACGATGGGGTTGCCCACCTTAAGAAGTCTCTCTTAAAGAAATAGATCTCTGCCGCACCCTTCACCTGACCACGAAGATAGATTTAGTTTCCCCTCACGTCCTCGTGGTCACGAATGACTCTGCATCACCTCAAAACTTGCTTCCCGGCACGCTTTTTCTTTGTAGGCTTACTTCTGTATTTTTAAATACCTTCACTAAAGAATTTGAATTCCCCTGTTCACGCCAGAAAATGGAACCACATGAACACGAGGAGCTTATGAATATATTCCTGTTCGCCCCTTCACTACGTCGTGGTTCCTACAACAAGAAAGTCATCCGCATCGCAGCCCAGTTCGTGGAGTCTTTGCAAAATCACCAGGTAGAACTTTGTGAATTTAATGAATTCCCAATGCCAATGTATGACGGAGACCTCGAGATCTCACAAGGCATCCCCGAAGGAGTATTGAAGCTTGCTAAAAAAATTGAAGCGGCAGACGCCGTAATCATCTCAAGTCCGGAATATAACGGAAGCATTCCGGGGACTTTTAAAAATGCGATTGATTGGCTTTCTCGTTTAGACCCGGTCCCTCTAGCAAGAAAACAGATCTGCCTCTTAGGAGCTTCACCGGGAAACTTAGGGGGCGTACGCGGCAACATTCATGCTCGAGTGCCATTTCACATTCTGGGCGCTTTTGTTTATCCGGACTACTTCGGAGTCTCCAGAGCCCATGAGGCATTTGACGAAAACGATAAATTCAAAGATCCAAAACAACTTGAACGCCTTTCAACACTGCTGATGGATTTCCTTCAATTTGCCTCTCGTAAAGAAACGCCATTTGATCGACTGAACGAGTTTTTTGATGAACAAAAAGATCAATCTCGCCCCTCTTAGATCTTTGAGATCTCAGTGCGTGTTGACCTCTCTGAACTATCCGGCGTTGCGATGAGAGTCTACTTGAACAGCCGACGCCTCTTTTTTCAAAATTTTTTCTGATGGCGTCTTTGCAATTTGCTCTTCAGACTTTTTATCTGAAAAATTTAACATCACAACACCCAAGACAATCAAAGTCGTCGCTAGCACTTTCTGTAAAGGCAAAGGCTCATTAAATATCACAAGGCCAATAAGAGCCATGAATGCGGTCCCAACTCCCGCCCAAATGGCGTAGACCATACTGATAGGCAGCGATTTCAAGGCCACAGTGAGAGCCACAAAGCAGATTCCATGACAAACTAAAGTTAGAATGACTGGAACCACCTTTGTGAATCCCTCTGAGTACTTCATCGCAATTGTGCCCAAAACCTCAAAAACAATCCCAACTGCAAGATACACGTATGCCAAAGCCATAAGACACCCTGTCGCATCTCGACCCTTTCCCTTGGTTATTCAGTTTTTTACCCCGTGCCTCGGATGATTCCCCGAGAGATCTTTTTTTGAATCAGTCGAAAAAAGACTTAAAAAGCCCACAGGAAGTGATTCCTGTCTTTGATAATCACAGAATACCACAAGGCCACAAGAAAAGCTCTTACGACCCGACCATGATGAGATTACCTATTAAATACAACAGGTTAAGAGAGAGACATTATAAATAAATTCTATCTGTTTTTCTTTGATTTTAAACTCACAGTTGTTTTGCTTTTTTCTCAAAACGAAACAATATCACGTGAGATTATTTTAGCAGCGGATCACAATTCGAAACACTCAATCCCTCACGATGGAACGCTGGTACCTGTTGGGGAAATAACAATTCTTTTTGTTGGCATTCATCAGCTGGAAGTGGAAGGCAAAAAAAAACCCGGATTACTTTCGTAACCCGGGTTTAGAGT